>NZ_JAVRQA010000130.1:0-2830 GCF_032161845.1 Mycobacterium sp. | reverse complement strand
GTTGAAGCGCCTTGACCCCAGCGCGAACTCGGCATCATCACCGGCTGATGGTTGGCGTGAGGCCAGTTTCAAATGCTCGACATCGCCGCTTTCATGGTGCCGGCGCATGGCAATAGCCCTTCCGGGTCACAGATCGCCAGCACATGCGATACCGCGGGACTAGGCACCATCGCCCAATGTGTCTCCGCGGCAGCGCAACTCACGGAGATCCTGTGCAGTGCCGAAAAGCCCTCGATGCCCAAGAAACTCACACCCCGCAGGTCCAGGATCATCGCGCGGCGCCGTGTCACATCACCCAGCGCGTATTCGGTAAAGGCGTCGACGTTGGTCGCGTCGATGTCACCGTGAGCGCCGACGATCTCCGACGAGGTGGTGAGCCAGTGCTTGATGAAGGAGGCCGGGTTTCGACCTGGCGGACTAGATTTCCGGAGTAACAACGTTGCGGTCATGGTGATCCCTGCGCGCGGAAAATCACCGGTGTGTCGGGTTCGGAGCAACTGCTCCCGGGAGCCCTGCAGCATGCGGCGGAACTCGTCCCAGACCGGCTGAATGCTCAGCCATCTGCGACGCTACACCGGCGCGGCCGATTTCGCGGGCGACGCTTCTCTTCGACGCCACTGGCGGCGCGCACCGGAGTCGGGGCCGAGGGGCACCGTACACTGAGCTCGAACCTGGAGCGGCTGCGCTGCGGGGAAGGTCGCCACACCGCCGGACGAACTACCGAGGGGATGGCGGGATTGTGGGCGCGGGTACCGTCGATGACCGAATTCACCGAGAACGTCGGCGACACGTCGAACCGACCCCTGACCGCTGAGCAGATCATCGCCGACGATGCCGACTTGAAGGCCGCCGTCGACGGCCTCGCGGGACTGGTCACGGGCAGTGTCGGCTTGCTGCCGCTCCTGACGGAGGTGGCGACATTCGCGGTGCGTGCAATACCGGGCGCGGACGGGGCCGGGGTGACTCTGTTGAAGGTTGACCGGCCCGACAACATGGTCGAAGCATTGGCAGCTAGTGCGCCCTTCGTCGCTGAGATCGACGACATTCAGTACGTGACCCTCAAGGAGGGGCCGTGTATCACCGCGGCGCTGGAACGGCGCACGGTGCGGTCGGGGTCGTTGGGCGGAGAGAAGATGTGGCCGCGGTTCGGTCCACGGGTGGGCCGGTTGGGTGTGCACAGCGCGCTCTCGCTGCCGCTGCTGTTGCCGAGTCAGGTGGTCGGGGCGATCAACGTCTACGCCCACGGCAAAGACGTCTTTGATGAACACGCCGCGCGACTCGGGGAACTCTTCGCCAAACCCGCTGCGGTGGCGGTCCACAATGCGCAGATCCTCGCCCTGGCGATGACGCTGACTACACAATTACAGACGGCGTTGTCGACGCGGCCGGTGATCGATCAAGCGATCGGCCTGATCCGAGGTCGCACCGGCCGCAGCGCGGAGGATGCCTTTGCGCAGCTGCGGACCATCAGTCAAACCGAGCACCGCAAATTGGTCGACGTGGCCCAACACATCGTCGACGACGCGGTCCGCCGCGCTCGGGCCCGACACAAGCCGAGCTGAACCGCTCGCCCCTGGCCCAAGATTCGCGATGGCGCGCAACGGGTATCTTGACAACCGGGAGAACTCTCTCGGGGACGGGTTCCTGACCCGTCGCCGAATCTCCCACCGTGCATGGCGACTTGCGTGTTCGGCATTTGGCAGGCTCGATCGGCGCCCGGGAGCGCCCAGCGGAGCACGCACATCATGAAGTTCACCGAGGCGCTGGTCGCTGATCTGGCTGCCCTGCGCGCAGCGCTAGATGAGCCAGCACCCGATATTGGTCAGGGATTGCGCCAGTTGGCCGCGACGGTCACCGCGGCCGTGCCTAGCTACCTGGGCCTGAGTGTGGTTGTCACCCGCCATCATTCGTCATTCACGAGCACCCTGCTCGACGACGGCGGGACAGCAGGCGATGTCGGCACCTCCATCCTGTTGGCGTGGCCGAAGCCCGGTGACCGCCGCGACGTGGCGGCCGTCGCGTTCATCCTCTATGCCCGCTCGCCCGGGGCGTTTGTCGATCTCGCTGCAGATGCGGCCTGGCTGACGGGAGGCCCGCCAATCGAATTCGTGCTCGATGCCCATCTCCGCACGCCCACCGAGCCCAACCCCGCGACACCCATCGCAGCGGAGTCGGCGATCAATCAGGCAATCGGTGTCCTCATCGGCCGCGGCTTCACCGCCGAACAGGCCAATTTGGAACTCGACGCCCGGGCTGCCCATGGCGGAACAGAACGGGTGACTGCGGCCCACATCGTCCTGGCCCGAATCAGCCGCGACGGCGACGGCCAGTTCGACGTCCAGTAGGCGCTCACACACACAAACCGGCGCGCATCCGGCAGGTACGCGGTGTGCGCTTCACGCTGGCGATCGCGCCGGGGCCAACGTGAAGGCCGTCCAGTGGAGCTCGGCCACGCCACGGCGGCGATTACGCTCGATGCGGCCAGGAACCTATGAAATACGTTGAAGCCGAAGGGATCAGGTCTGATGCAGTGACGCTCAGTTGCATCCGGCGGCGTTGACCCACCTACCGTTGTAGCTGACACACCCGGTGACGTTCGGTGGCGGCGGAGGGTCGTACGGCATGGGGGCGTAGTAGGCGGGCGGTGGTACGTAGGGTGCCACCGCATCAGCGATGTTGGCGCAGCCGCTTACCTGGACCCGTCGCCCGGCGCTGGCGCAGACGTCGGCGTTGGCGACACCTACCGGCTGGATCGTGAGCATCACGCCCGCGATCGCACCGGCAACCAGAACGCTCGCTGCGGTGATGGTTGGGGACCGCTTCCACTGAG
>NZ_JAVRQA010000129.1:0-6554 GCF_032161845.1 Mycobacterium sp. | reverse complement strand
CGGCTATGCGCGGGCCACCTCCCTCGTCGCCCTCGTCGACGCGGTCGCCATCGGCAGCGGGCTCGGGATCATGGGCATCCCCCTCGCACTTCCGCTCGCCTCGCTGATCTTCCTAGGGGCGTTCATCCCGCTTGTCGGCGCGCTGATCACCGGATTCCTGGCGGTGATCGTCGCACTGCTGGCCAAGGGACTCATCTACGCCCTCATCACGCTCGGGCTGATCATCGCAGTCATGCAACTCGAGGCACACGTGCTGCAACCGTTGGTGATGGGCCGTGCGGTCTCGATTCACCCGCTCGCCGTCGTCCTTGGCCTCTCCGCGGGCGGGGTGCTCGCAGGCATCATCGGCGCCCTCCTTGCGGTCCCGGCCATCGCCTTCTTCAACAGCTTCGTGCGTGTGCTGGTCTCCGCCGATCCCGGAGCGCGAAGCGAAGACCTCGAAGCCGAGGACGGCCCGCTGATCGAAGCGGATCGGGACGACGAGCCGCACCCGTCGTCCTGACGTACGGCCGCGCGGCACGGTTCGTCGGCTCGTAGGGAGGGAACCCGACGAACAAGGAAGCAGACGAGCAGCGATTCGCAGGAGCGGCACGTGGCGATGATGGAACGCACCTCGGCAGCAGAGTTCGTCCCCGACTCTCGAAGCCTGGCCACCGTCGCGGCGGCCGCGCGGGATTGCCGGGGTTGCGCGCTGTACGCGGACGCCAACCAAACGGTCTTCGGCGCGGGCGCGCGGTCGGCGACCATGATGCTGGTCGGCGAGCAACCCGGCGATCAGGAGGACAAGGCCGGCAAGCCCTTCGTCGGCCCCGCCGGTCACATTCTCGACAGGGCCCTATCGGCCGCCGGGATCGACCGCGAACCGCTCTACGTCACCAACGCCGTCAAACACTTCAAGTTCACCCGTGCCGAGCGAGGGGTGCGTCGAATCCACAAGACGCCAAGCCGGATCGAGGTCGTCGCGTGCCGGCCGTGGTTGTTCGTCGAGCTGGACCTGGTGGCGCCGGACGTGGTGGTGCTCATGGGTGCGACAGCAGCAAAATCATTGCTGGGAAACGACTTTCGGCTGACCGCCCACCGGCGCGAAGTTCTTCGGCTACCCGAACACGGCGACGATCCGGCGGTCGTGGTGACCACGCATCCGTCGTCGATCCTTCGCGGCCCAATCGAGCGACGAGACGAGGCCTTCGAAGCGTTGGTCTCCGACCTTCGGTTCGCGGCGGCGGTTCTAGACGACTCGCACGCATGAGGGGTCCGTGCGATCAGGGCGAGCCCAGAACGCCCATCGATGGAACTCCCAGCGCGAGCAGGCTGAGCGTCAGCAAGAACCATCCCGCGCCCTGCCAGATCGGCCAGGTGCGCCCAGCCCGCCAGTCCCGGTACGTCTTCACGAAGGCTCCGAGCGCGCCGAGGAACAACACGCCTGGCGTGGCCATCGCCACGCCGAGTGCGTTCCGGTCGCCGAGGGCATAGGCCGCGAACGCCCCCGCGGCCAGCAGGATGACCACGACGGCATAGGCCACGGCGCTGCGCATCGCGGGTGGGTCGTGCCACCGCTTCTCCGCGTCGTTGGTCATGCCTTGGGGCTTCCCCGCTGGATGGTCACCAAACAGCCGCGCCGCTACGACTGCTGAGTAAGGTCGAGATCCGACATGTAGGCAGACGGGATGAGATGAACGATCAAGGCGACGAGTCGTTCGAAGCCCTCTTGCACTACCTCCGGGACACCAGGGGCGTCGACTTCACCGGCTACAAGCGCACCTCGCTGGTGAGGCGTGTCCAGCACCAGATGGAACATGCGGGCGTGCAGACATTCGAAGAGTATCTCGATGTGCTGCAAGCCAGTTCGGACGAATTCGACGCGTTGTTCGACACGATCCTCATCAACGTCACGTCCTTCTTCCGTGACCCAGAAGCCTGGCAGTTCATCCACGACGAGGTCGTGCCCGCCCTGCTCGCCCGTCGCGGGCCGGACGAGCCGATCCGGATCTGGAGTGCAGGCTGCGCCTCCGGCCAGGAGGCGTACACGCTGGCGATGATCCTGGCCGATTCACTGGAACCCGAGGCCTTCCGGCATCGGGTCAAGATCTACGCCACCGACCTCGACGAGCAGGCACTGGCCCAAGCCAGGGCCGCGTCCTACGACGCCAAGGCCGTGGCGTCCGTGCCGGAGCCGCTCCTCGCGCGGTACTTCGAGCAGGTCAACGGTCGCTACCTGTTCAACAAGGACCTCCGCCGCGCCGTCATCTTCGGACGCAACGACCTGGTCAAGGACGCTCCGATCTCGCGGGTCGACCTGCTCGTCTGTCGTAACGCCCTGATGTACCTCAATGCCGAGACCCAGCAGAAGGTGCTGAGCCGCCTGCACTTCGCGTTGGCGCCAGAGGGAGTGCTCTTCCTTGGCCACGCCGAGATGCTTCTCAGCCATACCGACAAGTTCACTCCAATCGACCTGAAGCGCCGCATCTTCCGGCGCGCCGCGGGCTCGCAGAGCGAGATGTCGAAGTCGGAGCGCCAAGATCCGCGGATCGAACGACAGGGAAACCTCTCCGATCTCGGAACCATCCGTGAGCTGGCCTTCGGGGCCAGCCCCGTCGCCCAGATAGTGGTGACGGGCGACGACACGGTGGCAATGATCAACCAGCAGGCCGAGCTGACCTTCGGCTTGTCGGCCCGCGATATCGGCCGCCTGCTGCGCGACCTCGAGGTGTCTTATCGGCCCGTCGAACTCCGCAAGTATGTGGAACAAGCGAAGGTCGAGCGTAGGTCCGCACGCGTCCAGGACGTCGAGTGGCAGCGCCCGGGTACGGAGCCGAACTGGTTCGAGATCCACGTCAACCCGTTGGTAGACCCCGAGAACGGGCTCATCGGCGTGTCGATCGTGTTCTTCGACGTGACCGCCAACCGCATCCTGCTCGACAAGGTGGTGCACACCAACGCCCAGCTCGAGGCCGCCTACGAGGAACTGCAGTCGACCAACGAAGAGTTGGAGACCACCAACGAGGAACTCCAATCCACCGTCGAGGAACTCGAGACCACCAACGAGGAACTCCAGTCCACCAACGAGGAACTCGAGACGATCAACGAGGAACTGCAGTCGACCAACGACGAGCTCCAGACCATCAACGAGACACTGGGCGAGCGAAGCAGCGAACTCGACGAAGCCAAGACCTTCCTGAACTCTTTGGTCAACTCGGTGGCGATGGGCTTGATCGTGGTCGATCGCGAGATGCGAGTGGTGAAGTGGAATCCTGGCGCCGAGGAACTGTGGGGGCTTCGATCCGCCGAGACGCTCGGCGCACAGTTCACCAGCCTCGACATCGGTCTCCCCATCGGCGAGTTGAAGCCCTTGATCGGCAACGCGTTCGTAGATCCCGAGGCCGTCGGGGAGATGCGGGCCGAAGCGGTGAACCGGCGGGGCAGGAAGATCGACCTTCGCGTGTCGTGTACGGCCTTCCGGTTCGGCGAGGCGTCGGCGAATGGCGCGCTGCTGCTTATGGAGGAAGTCGGCTGACGGCCCGCGCGCCGGCTTGACCCTCGTCAGTCCGTAATCGTGGCTTCGTGTCGAGCGGCCGCCGCGCGGTGCCGCTCGGCCGCGGTCTGGTGAACGTCGCACTCCTGGTCGCCCACTGTCATAGCGGCCTGTTCGTGGGCGGCGGCCGCCCGCAAGTGGGATTGCTGGGCTTCGACGTGCCGATGCCGGGCCGCCCGGGACGCCCCTCGGGCCCGCTCGACGGCCTCCTCGGCGCGGCGATGGGCCGTCGCCGCCACGTCGAAGGCGGCTGATACTCCACTCACGAGCTGCGCACGGCGATTGCGGAGTTCCTCAGCTCGAGCGTGAGCCATCGCCGCACGTTTGACGGGCGGCGACCCGGCATCGTCGTCCGCTTCGACGTCTGACTTCCCCAGCTTGCTTGACATGTGACGTCATTCCCCCTGACCGCCCGTTGACGGCCTGTCCCCTCAGTATCCGCAGTGTGCCGCCATTGGCAAGGAAGTCCTGATGCCGTTACCGGTTGCGGCGGGTCTCCCGACGGTTGGCCTTTTGGATCGCCGAGACGAGGTCGTCCTTGGTCATCGTCGAGCGACCGGAGATCTCCAGCCGCCTGGCCACTTCGACGAGGTGCTTCTTGCTCGCATTGGCGTCGACGCCCTCGGCGGTGTCGCCCGTGGGCCGCGGGCCACCACTCTTGGCGCGATCATCCGAAGGACCGCGCTGGTCCTTCTCCTCCCAGTGGTCGCCGATCTTTTCATAGCTGTGCTTCAGCGCGCTGTAGGCCACCCGGTGGGCTCGTTCGCCCTCGCCATATTCCTCGGCGGCGGCGTCGTGGGTCTTGGCGAAGGTGCGCTGCGCCTTGTCATCGGATTTCTGCAACGTGCTGGGCAGTTCACTGGTCTTGGCCTTGCCGGACTTCGTCACCTTCGGCATCACGTACCCCTTTCGTCGTTGCGGCTGCTGCTTGAGGAGTACCCATGCGACGCAGGACTATCCGGTACGCGTGCGGGTGGTTGGGGCACGCTCCCGCGGGTAGTCCCGAAGTGAGCCGAAGGAGAGGAGCAAATCGTGGCAGGCGAACTGCAAGGCCGCAAGATCGCATTTCTGGCCGCAGACGGCGTCGAGAAGGTCGAGCTCGAACGACCCCGCGCCGCCGTGGAGGACGCCGGCGGGCGGGTCGAACTGCTGTCGGTGAAGACGGGTGAGATTGCGGCACGTGACCACGATCTCGAACCGGCGGGCACGTTCCCCGTGGACCGGGCGGTCTCCGATGTCAGCGTCGATGACTTCGACGGGCTGGTGCTCCCAGGTGGCACCGTGAACCCCGACAAGCTGAGACTCGACGAGTCGGCGGTGTCCTTCGTTCGCGACTTCGTCCGTTCGGGCAAGCCGGTTGCCGCGATCTGTCATGGGCCGTGGACGCTGGTGGAGGCAGACGTGGTCCGGGACCGGACGCTGACGTCGTACCCGAGCATCCGCACCGACCTGCGCAACGCCGGCGCCACCGTGGTCGACCAGCAGGTCTGCATCGACGGCAACCTGATCACCAGCCGCTCACCCGAGGACCTGTCCGCGTTCTGCCAGGCGATCACCGATCACTTCGCGAGCACGCCGGCGCACACCTGAGAGTCAGCCGCACCCGGGCCGTCGGAGCCGGTCAGAAGAATTACCGAAGAATTACGTGTTTCGGGCCTTCCTCCGGGGAACCCGGCGGTCGGCAGCCGACAGTGGCGAGGTTGCGTTGATACGTCGCTGCAAGGTGACCCGGGACAACCCTCGTGTTGAGAGCACAGCGCGCTGCTCGGCGTTGCCGCCCCGATCGACGACAGGTTGCTGACAACAGTCGACGGGGGGTAAGTAACTTCATTAATCTGCACACATGACAATCGACCAGGTGCCTCAGGGCGACGACACCACAGTCGGCCGGTCCCTGACAGCCGACGGCCAACCCGCCACCGACGGCCAGCCGGTGCGGCCCATCGACAAGGCGCTTCTCGGTGGTGCGCCGCAACGCGTCGGCCGGTTCGAGTACCGGTACGACACCGACGTCTGGACCTGGTCGGACACCGTCTACCGGATGCACGGCTACGAGCCTGGTGACGTACAGCCGACGACCGATCTGGTTCTGAATCACAAACACCCCGACGACCTGGCGCGGGTCAAGGGTCTACTTCATCAGTCGGCGGCGCCGTTCTCCAGCCGCCACCGGATCCGCACGACGGCCGGGGAGACTCGAAACGTGGTCGTCGTTGGCGACGCCGTGGCGGACGCGGACAACCGCATCGTGGCGACCAGCGGGTTCTACGTCGACATCACCGACGCCTTCAACGCCGATCTCCAAGAGTCGATCAGCGACAAGTTGGAGGTGATCGTTTCCCACCGTGAAGTCATCGACCAGGCCAAGGGCATGCTCATGGCGGTCTATCAGCTGGACGCCGACGCCGCCTTCGGCATCTTGAGGTGGCGATCGCAGGAATTGAACGTCAAGCTGGCGACCGTCGCCTCGAAGCTCGTCGCCGAGCTGCCGGAGCTCTTGAAGTCGAGCGCCGCGGCGCGCGCGCCCATCGACCACTACCTCATGACGCTGGGGTCATCCGACCCCGACGAATAGGCCGCTGCGGCGCTAACCCCGGTGGTCGGCTTCGGCCGCCAGGATGTCCTGCTCGGCGGCGCGCTCGTCATCCCCGGCGGCGGCTCGGTGGTGGTCGGCGGAGGCGCGGTGCGCCGCAACATCGCCGGACCCCGCGGCCGCCGCTCGCTCGTGTAGATCAGCGGCAGCGCGATGTACCCGGGCGGCCTCGTCATGTCGCTCTGCGGCTGACAGGTGCGCCTTCTCGGCGCTCTTGCGCGCATCGTCTGCGCGTTCCTTGGCCAGATCCACGTCTGCCTCGGTGACGGGCTCGCCGGCCGCCAATTCAGCCGAGCGCGCCCGGAGCTGTTTGGCGCGTTCAGCTGCCCGCTCGCTCGCTGCTCGTCGGTTCACCAGGCTGTGAACCCTACTCGCGTGCGACCTCCGTGGTGCCACCGTCGGAGTTCGGTATCGAACGGTCCGACTCGG
>NZ_JAVRQA010000128.1:0-3003 GCF_032161845.1 Mycobacterium sp. | reverse complement strand
AAAGCCCGCGCGTACACAAGGAATTGCTGCGCAACACCGTCGAGATCGTCACCGGGATCTGCGACAACTCCGCCGAGGCGATGGACGATCTGCGCGCCACGCTCGCGCCGACCCGCAGGATCGTGCGCGACCGTGGCATGGAATTGTTCTGTGCCGGAACCCATCCGTTCGCGAAGTGGTCGGCCGAGCAGCTCACGGACGCGCCGCGTTATGCCGAGCTCATCAAGCGCACCCAGTGGTGGGGTCGGCAGATGCTGATCTGGGGCGTGCACGTCCACGTCGGCGTTTCGTCGGCGCACAAGGTGATGCCGATCATCACCTCACTTCTCGACCAGTACCCGCATCTGTTGGCACTGTCGGCGTCGTCGCCGTTTTGGGACGGTGGTGACACCGGATATGCCAGCAACCGCGCCATGATGTTCCAACAGCTTCCGACGGCGGGGCTGCCGTTCCACTTTCAGGAGTGGTCGCAGTTCGAGCAGTTCGTGCACGATCAGAAGAAGACCGGCATCATCGATCACATGAACGAGATCCGTTGGGACATCAGGCCGTCGCCGCACCTTGGCACGGTCGAGGTGCGGATCTTCGACGGTGTCTCCAACATCGACGAGCTGAGCGCGCTCGTCGCGCTGACGCACTGCTTGATCGTCGATCTGGACCGCCGCCTCGACGCGGGCGAGCATCTACCGACCATGCCGCCATGGCATGTGCAGGAAAACAAGTGGCGCGCAGCGCGATACGGTCTCGACGCGGTGATCATCCTCGACGAGGACAGCAACGAACGCCTCGTCACCGACGATCTCGACGAGATCCTGAACCGGCTGGAACCCGTTGCGCGCTCGCTGGGTTGCGCCGACGAGTTGGCCCGGACGTCGGACATCTACTCCAAGGGCGCGTCGTACCAGCGTCAGCGCCGAGTCGCCGAGGAGAACGATGGGGACCTGCGGGCGGTCGTCGACACGCTGATCGCCGAGTTGGTGCTGTAGCGATGACCACCAGACCGATGTTTCCGCTGGAGGCCGTGCGGCTGCCCGGCGAGGAATTGGCCTTGCGCATCTTCGAGCCACGCTACGGCGCCCTCGTACGCCAATGCCTGAGTGACGCACGCGAATTCGGGGTCGTGCTGATTGCCGCCGGCCGCGAGGTGGGCGGCGAGGACAGGCGGTATGACGTCGGTGCGATGGCCCACATCGTCGACTGCCAGGACTTCGGCGATGGGCTCTACCACCTCGTCTGTGAGATCCGCGAGAGGATCCGCGTGACGGCGTGGTTGGAGGACGACCCGTATCCCAGGGCCGACGTCGAGCGGTGGCCGGACGAGCCCGGCGCCGTCGTCACCGGCGACCACATCGGTGAAGTCGAGGACCGGCTGATGGAGCTGTTCGAGCGGATTGCCGCATCGCAGGAGGCATCGTTGCCGCCGCGCCAGGACCTGCTCGGTGAGCCCGAACCGGGCGACGACGCGGGGAAGCGGTTGTACGCCTTGGCAGCTCGAATCCCCATGGGTCAAGCCGACCGCTACTCGGTGCTGGAGGCTCCGAGTGCCGCCGCGCGGCTCGATGCCATGCGCGAAGCCGTCGAGACCGTGGCCGCCATGGTCGAATTTCAGCTGGCCGATGGCGGCGCACCCGATCAAGGGTGAGTGAGCCGGATCCCCTCCACGAACGCGCTGCGCATCTCCTCCATGTCGTTGGGAAGATCGCGGTGGTACCTGTTCATCACGACCGCGGCCGACGTCGTGCCGACCTGCCAGCCATGCTCGCTCAGCCAGTCGGCGACGTCAGCTCGCGGCTCGGTGTAGAACAGTTCGCCGACGTCGGCGACCTGACGCCCCGCCGCGCTCGCCGCGGCGCGCATCTCCCGGATGCGGGCGCGGCTTCGTTCCTGGTAGTCCTCGTCGAAGTAGTTGTTGCCGAACGCCTCGACGGCGATTCGGCTGTCGGGCGCACTGAGTTGGTTCACGCGTTCGAACATGAGGTCCTGAGCCGCGGCGGGAAGATACGGCAGAAGACCTTCGGCGAGCCACGCCGTAGGCCTAGTGGCATCGAAACCGGCGTCGCGCAAGGCCGTTGGCCAGTCATGCCGTAGGTCGACGGGCACGGCCACGTCGCGGGCCTTCGCAACGGCGTTGTGTGCCGACAGGGTGTCGGCCTTGAACTCGAGCACCTTGGGCTGGTCGATCTCGTACACCACGGTGTCGGAGATCCACGGTAGCCGCCAAGCGCGGGCATCTAGACCGGCGGCGAGGATGACGACCTGGCTGATTCCCGCGGCACCCGCCGCGATGAAGAAGTCATCGAAGTACTTCGTCCGCGATATCGCGTACGCCCGAATGCCCGCGGCCCGTTCCTCCATCTGCGTCACCAATTCGGGCGACACGTTGGGTACCTCGGAGAGTCCCTTGGTGGCGAACGGTGAGGTCCAGCCTTGTTCCGTGGCGGCGTCGATGAACATCTGCGCGTAGGGGTCGTCGAAGAGCGGACACTCCGATTGAGATTCGACCGCCCGCGCGGCCGCCACGCCAAGCGCCGTCGCACCGACACTCTCGGTGATGTCCCACGTGTCGTCGTCAGTTCTCGCCATGTTCGGCCAACTCGTTTCTTGTCAGAAGGTCGTCTGTCGTCAAGAGTTCCCTGCGGAAACTGTGTTCCCGGTAGGCAAGCTGACCCACTCGGTTGGCGACGACGGGTGCCGTCACCAAGGTGAACAATGCGGCGAGGAGCACCATGCCGACGTCGGCATGATCTCGTAGCCTGATCGCTGCCCCGGCCAGCACCAGTAGCAGGCCGAGCACCTGCGGCTTGCTGGCCGCATGCATGCGCGCCAACGTGTCGGGGAAGCGCACCACCCCGATCGCCGCCGTGAGCGACAGCGCGGAGCCGCCGAGGACCAGGGCACCCGAGATGACGTCGAGGACGTTCACTGGTCGCCGCCGTCTCGGTCGGTGTTGTTGTCCCGCACGCGGCTGGTGTTGTTGTCCCGCACGCGGCTGGTGTTGTTGTC
>NZ_JAVRQA010000127.1:0-11686 GCF_032161845.1 Mycobacterium sp. | reverse complement strand
GCGGGCTATCGCGTGGTCGCCGCCTGCGGTGTTCTCCAGGTAGACCGGCACGTCGGTCTTCAGGCTGGCCAACGCCTTGACCCAGCGCTCGAAACCGGCGTCCATGTCGTTGTCGTCGGCGTGGCCGCCGTGCACGATGACGGCCGTCGCATTGATGTCGGCCGCCGCGTCGCACGTGTCCTGCAGGATCTTTCGCGACGGGATACGGACGCGGTTGTTCGCGGACGCCACGTTGATGAGATACGGCGCGTGCACGTAGAGGGGCACGCTCGACGCGCGCAGCACCTCGGCGTCCTCGCGGGGTTTCGGCTTCTTCCAACTCTGCGGGTTGCCGAGGAAGAACTGCACCGCCTCCGCGCCCTCGGCTTGGGCCGCGGCCAGGGGGTCTTCGTCGTGAACGTGCGAACCGATCAGCATCAGGTCAGCTTAGTGATGGAACCGACACCTCAGGTCAGTGGCGTCCCTGCCCTGGCGGGGCCCATGACGACCGCACGTCGCGGGTCGGGCACGCCAAGCAGCGTGCCGTCGTGCTCGACCGCCGTCGCACCGAACCGCAGCGCGTTGGCGAGGGCTTTTGACCCACCGGCGGGTTCGGCCAGAAAGCCGGCGAGGAACGCATCTCCCGCGCCGACGGTGTTGACGACTCGTCGTGCGGGCGCGATGCCGTGCAGCGGTTCGGCCAGGTCGACATCGACCAGCAGCGCGCCGGCACCGCCGAGACTCACCAGCACGGTCCGCACTCCACGGGCGAGCAGGGTGCGGGCCGCCGCGGTGACGTCCCCGACGGTGTGCAGCGTGACGCCAAGGACCTCGGCCAGTTCGTCGGCGTTGGGTTTGATCAGGTGCGGTAGTTTGCCGCGGTCGTTGTTCAGCACCGCCTCCAACGCGGCACCGGAGGCGTCGACCGCCACCCACCATCCGGCGGCGCGGGCATCGGCGACGGCGCCCGCCAGGCGCGCGTCGGTGAAGCCCTCGGGCAGGCTGCCCGCCCACAGCACACGGTCGCTGGTGCGGGCCGACAGCGCGGCGGCACACAACGCGTCGACCTCGGCGCCGGACATTGCGGGGCCTGGCTCGTTGACCTTCGTGCTGCGCCCGTCGGCTTCGACGAGTGAGACGTTGCTGCGTACCGCACCCGCGATCGGTACTCCGATGGTGTCGAGGCCCAAACCATCGAGCGCCGAGATGATTTCACGTCCCGTGCCGCCGCCGACGGGCAGCACGGCGCACACCTCGACGTCGACCCCGTGCAGGGCGAGCGCAACATTGACGCCCTTGCCACTCGGCTCGGTCATGGCGGCCGTGGCCCGATTGACGGCACCTGGCTCGAGTCGCGGGAGGTGCAGGGTGCGGTCCAGACTCGGATTCGGGGTGACGGTCACGATCATCGGTCGGCCACCTCGACGGTGATGCCAGCGGCACGCAGGCGCTTGCGATTCTCTGCTGACGCCCCGGCATCGGTGATCAACACGTCCACGTCGGCCAGTTCGGCGTGGCGCGCAAGGCTTTCGGTGCCGAACTTGCTCGAGTCCACCAGGAACACCCGCTGTCGCGCTGCGGCCAGCATCTGGTGCTTCACGTCGGCCTCGTCGGCATCGGGGGTGGTTAGGCCCCGATCGAACGACAGCGCATTGGTGCCGAGGAATGCGACGTCGACGTTGATGGCGGCCAGCGCCTGGCCGGTGAGGGACCCGACGGCGGCCATCGTCGCCGGGCGGATCCGTCCACCGAGGGCCACCACCGCGATACCGCGCTCGTGCAGCGCCGCGCCAACGGGCCACGAGTTGGTGTAGACGACGAGTTCGCGATCGGTGGGCAGCATTTCGGCCAGCCGAAGCGTCGTGGACCCAGCGTCGAGCAACAGCGACGCACCATCGGGGACGAATCGCAGCGCCCGGCGGGCGATCGCCGACTTCTCCGCGATGTGGACGTCTCGGTCGGCGACATGAGGTTCGTCGCGGCGGGGCTCGCGCGGCACGGCGCCACCGTGAACCCGCCGCAGCAGGCCCTGCTCCTCGAGAAGCGCGAGATCCTTGCGCACGCTCTCCGCACTGATGCCGAAAAGCTCTGCCAAGCGCCCACTTTCGACGCGGCGATCGGCGGCGAGCAGCCGCAGCACCTCGGCGTGGCGCTCGTCGGCGAACCACGTCCTCGGGGCCGTGGTCACGACTCCCCCAGATGATCGCCTGCGCCGATCGCACCGCAGGCCCGCGCAGCCAGGACGGCCGCACCGAGCGCCCCCGCCTCCTCGACGGTTGCGACGTCCAATGGACCGAAGCGGGCGGCCTTGGCGCGCATCACCTCGGCGCTGTGTCGCCACCCGCCGGTGACGACCACGCGGACCGCCGGCCCGACGACGTCGTCCATCGCGCGGTGCAGTGCGAGCGCCTCGTCTGCTGCGGCAGCGACCACCTCGCGCCACTCGGCGCCGGGACCGCTCGAGGACGACTCGGCGGCGGCATCCAGCTGAGCCACGTCGGCGGGCGTGACGCCGAGACGTTGCAGCGCCCGCAACTGTGCCAGCCCGCCCTCGGTGCCACCGAGAAGGCTCCAGTGGCCTGCTTCGACACTGGGGTCGGTGGTGATGCCCGCCTGCGCGAGGCGCCCGACGTCGGCACGGGGCGGAATTGGCTTGATGGTGCGCACCAACGCCTCGGCCGTGCCCGACGAATCCAGTTCGTGCCCTCGATGATTCGCGCGGGCGCCGAGGGCCGACGCTTGGTGGTCATGTCCCGCCATGGTCAACACGGCGCCCCGCAGCAGTGGGCTGACCGCATCGGAGGAGACGAAGCCGACCGGCACTCCGGCGGCCACCAGCGGTGGCATCAGCCCGCGGCGGGCACCCGACCAGTCCAGCGCCACATCCCACCAATCGCGTGCTGCAACGTCGAGCCAACCCGTCCGACCGGCGAGGGACAGCTCGAGAACCGCGTCGCCGCCGAGTCGCCGCACCACCCAGCCGCCGACATCGAACCGGGTCGTCGCATCGCGGGTAGCCGGTTCGTGGCTCAGCAGCCAACGGTGCTTGGTCAGTGAGAACTGGCCGCGCAGTGGCTTGCCCGCAATTCCCCCGAAGGCGTCGGCTCCGATGGTCGACGCGAGGTCGGCCACCTCCTCGCCGTCACGATCGTCGTGCCACGCGATGACGGGAGCCAGCGGACGCTCGCGCGCATCGACGAGGACTCCGGACTCGCCCATGCTGGTGACGCCAACGGCGCGGACCGGCACCCCGGCCGCCTCGGCTGCCGTGCTGAGCGCTTCGAAGGCACTGCGGCACAACGCTTCCGCATCCATCTGGGTACCGTGCGGCCCGGTGTCCCAGGTGGTGGCGGCCCGACCAGTCCCGAGCACGAGCCCGTTGACGTCGTAGACGACGGCCTTGCTCGACGTCGTGCCGACGTCCAGTCCCGCGAATGCCGTCATCGCCCTCCAGCCCATTGCCCAATTGGGAGTACATGGATATGATTGCGTTTGGTTGGATATCCGTCAAGCCCGGTCAGGAGTATTCATGCCGCTGGTCACCACGGCCGAACTGATGCGCACCGCCGCCACGAACGGCGGTGGCGTCGCGGCCTTCAACGTGATCACCCTCGAGCACGCCGAGGGCATCGTGGCAGGGGCGCAGCGCGCAGCGACTCCGGTCATTCTGCAGGTCAGCGAAAACACCGTCGCGTTCCACGGCACGCTGCGGCCGATCAGCGCCGCGCTGACGGCCCTCGCCACCGACGCCGCGATACCGGTCGGCCTGCACCTCGACCACGTCGAGGCGGCCCACCTCTGGGAACAGGCGGTAGCCGCCGGATACTCGTCGGTGATGGTCGACGGCGGCGCCCTGCCCTATGACCGCAACGTCACCGTCACGGCCGAGGCGACAACCCTGCTGCACGGGCGGGGCTTGGCGGTCGAGGCCGAACTCGGCTACGTCGGCGGCAAGGACACCCAAGTGAGCAGCGCGCACGCCCCCGGCGTACGCACCGACCCTGCGCAGGCCGCCGAATTCGTCAGTGCCACAGGCATCGACGCGCTTGCCGTCGCCGTCGGCAGCTCGCACGCCATGACCACGCGCACCGCCGAACTCGACCTCGACCTCATCGCAGCCCTACGCGACGCGGTGCCGGTCCCGCTGGTGCTGCACGGCTCGTCGGGGGTGCCCGACGACGCGCTGCGAGCCGCGGTCCGGGCCGGCATCGTCAAGGTCAACATTGGAACCGCGCTGAACGTCGCGTACACCAAGGGGGTCCGGTCGGCATTCGCGGCTGACGACGCCGTCGACCCGCGCCGGGCGTTGCGCTCGGCGCGGGCCGCGATCGCCGACACCGTCGCACACCTGCTCGACGTCGTCAGCCGCTGAGCTCAGCAGCCGGACTTGTAGGCGGCCGCGCCGCCTTCACCGTCGAGGTTCTCCTTGGTGATGATCGTGAAGCCGGTCTGCACGTTGGTCGTGTTCTTGCCACCGTCGAGTGCCGTCACCGCTTCGTCGATGCCGAATTTGCCGATGGCGCCGGGGTCTTGGGCCACCAGCGCCTGCACGGTGCCTTCACGCAACGCTTGAATCTGGTTGGGCCCGGCGTCGAATCCGACGACCTGCACCTGACCGCTCTTGCCTGCCTGCTTGATGCCGGTGGCCGCCCCCTCCGCCGAGAACAGGTTGACGGCGAAGACACCAACCAGGTCGGGATCCTTCTGCAACTGCGCGCCGATCAGCTGCGCCGCCGTCGCTGGGTCGTTGTGGCTGAACTGGACGCCGACGTAGTTGAACTTCGGGTCGGCCTTGACGGCGTCCTCGAACCCCTTGGCGCGCGCGTCGGTCGTCGAGACACCGGGCTCCAGGCCCATCACCATGACCTTCCCACCGTCGGGGTGCAGTTGCTTGATGGCGTCGAACGCCGCTGCGCCGCCGCCCTCGTTGTCACTCGAGATCGCCGAAACCGCAAAGGATGGGTCGGTGGTCGTGGTGTCGACGAGGACGACCTTGATACCCGCCGCCGCTGCTTGCTGGAGTGGCTGCTGCATGGCTTGCACGTCGGTCGGCGCGACCAGCAGCGCGTCGGGCCTGCTGGCGACGATCGAGTCGAGGATCGGCTTCTGCAGTGTCGGGTCGAACTTCTGCGGGCCCTGCGTGTTGACCTTCACCCCGAGCTTGGCGGCCTCGTCCTGCGCGCCGCACTGCATGGTGATGTAGAACTGGTCGCCCACCACACCCTGAAGGAGCGCGATGTTGTACTCCTTGCTGGCCTTTGGAGGCGCGGCGACTGTCGTCGCCGCCGCTGCCGAGGATGCCGACGACGTGCCGGCGCCCGTCGAGGTACCGCTGGGTTCGGACTGCGGTTTCGACGACGTGCAGGCGGCGATCGGCAATGCGAGCGTCATGACGCTCGCGAGGAACACGAGACGCTTACGGCTCATGGACTTTCCCTTCGTTTTGAACCTCGCTTGGACCCTCTGCGGTTGAGAAGGTTTCGAGACCGTGCGCTGCGCATCGCCGCAGCACGCCGGGACTGGTCGACGTAGACGGCGGCGATCAGCACCGATCCGACCGCCACCCCCTGCCAGTACGGCTGGACGCCGATGATGACGAAGCCTGACTGCAATACGGCCGGGATGAACAGTCCGACAAGGGTTCCGAACACCGTGCCCTCGCCACCGAAGATCGAGGTGCCACCGATGACGACCGCGGCGATGACGTTGAGGTTGGTCAGCGACTGGCCTGCGATGGTCGTGGTGCCGTACTGGGCCAGTGACAGCAGCGCGCCGAACCCGGCGAGGGTGCCCGCCAACGCGTAGACGGCGATCAGGTGCCGGGTCACCTTGATGCCCGTGCGTCGCGCCGCCTCCTGGTTGGAACCGATGGCGTAGGTATAGCGGCCGAACCTGGTCTTGTGCAGCAGGATCGCGCCGAGGATCACGACGATCAGTGCGACGAACGGCAGGCCGGGGATGCCGAGCACCTTGATGTACGCGCTGAAGTCGGTCAGTTCGCTTGGCACCGAGCGGATGTCGATGCCGCCGGTGAGGACCTGCGCCAGGCCGAGTGCCACCGAGAGTGTTCCGAGGGTGACGATCAGCGCAGGCACCCTGGCCTTGGCGACCAGCACTCCGTTGAGGGCGCCCCAGACCATGCCGCTGAGTACCGCGGCCACCAGGCCCGCCGCGGCCACCCCAGGACCATTGCCGCCCAGGGCGGCCATCACCTTGGCCGCGACCACCGACGAGAACACCAGGACGGACCCGACGGACAGGTCGATCCCCGAGGTGATGATCACGAACGTCATGCCGACACCCAAAACCGCCCACACGGCCACGTTCTGGGACATCAGCGAGAAGTTGCCGGTCGAAAGAAAGCGGTCCCCTGCGACGATGGAGAACAACACGCAGATGACGATCAGCACGCCGAGGATCCAGATGGCCTGTAGACCCAGGAGTCGTTTCAGCAGCGAGTCGTCGCCGTCGTCGGTTCCGGCGCCGGCGACGACCGCGGGTTGGTTCGCGAGCGTGCTCATGCGGCGCTGTCCTGTCCGTCCAGCGCACCCGTCATCGCGCCGACCAGGGTCTCCACGCTGGTGTCGTTCCCGCGGTAGGTGGCGACCCGGCGCCCGAGGCGCAAAACCTGGATGCGATCGCAGATCTCCAGTACGTGCGGCATCGAGTGACTGATGAAGACCACCGCAATGCCCTTGTCGCGCACACGTTTCACCGACTCGAGCACGTTCTTGGTCTGCACGACGCCAAGCGCCGCGGTCGGCTCGTCGAGGATGACCACCTTGTCCGCCCACGCGATGGCACGGGCGATCGCGATGCCTTGCCGCTGACCGCCGGACATCGACCCGACGGGGGTGTTCAGTGACCGCACGGTCGCCCCGAGCTCGGCGAACGAGGCCGCAGCCTGTCTGCGCATCTCCTTCTCGTCCATGAAACCGAGCGACCCGAGCACGCCCTTGCGGCTGAGTTCGCGGCCAAGGAACACGTTCTGCACGGGGTTCAGATGCGGAGCCAGCGCCAGGTCCTGGTAGACGACCTCGATCCCGAGATCGTTGGCATCGCGCGGGCTGGCCAGCCGGATCGGGGAACCGTCGAAGTAGATCTCGCCCTCGTCGAGTTCGAGGCTGCCCGAAAGTGCCTTGATGAGAGTCGACTTGCCGGCGCCGTTGTCGCCGATCAAGCCGACCACCTCACCCGCCTCGACGTCGAAGTCGGCGCCGTCGAGGGCGCGGACGTGACCGAAGCTTCGCGAGATCGCCCGCGCCTCAAGCAATGCGGTCATGAAATCGCCTTTCCCAGATTCGATCGGTTCGGCGGCCACGTGGTGCCGGGTCTACAGACGAGCAGTCGAGCGTCGCCGTCGACGTGCCAGCCGCCACCGGCAGCCGGGACCACGAGCGTCTGCCCGGCCGTGACGTCGAGCGGTGCGCCGTGCTCGGAGGTGAGCACGCCGCTGCCCGCCAGCACCACGGCTATGGCGAACCCCGCCGGTACCTCGGCATCCGCTGTCAGCAACTCCATGCGGAAGTAGGGCGCGGCGTCGGCAGGCAGCACGGCCACCAGTTCGGACGCTGCGGCGGACGTGTGACGGATCAGCCGTTCCGGGTCGGCAAGGGCGGCGGTGTCGACGGCCGACAACGCGGTGTCGCGGTCCAAGCCAAGGAAGACCTCGGCGTCGGACGCGGCGGTGTTGTTGCGTTCCAACAGGATCGACTGATCGGTCGGCTCCTGGGCCTCGACCAGCAGGATGCCTGCGCCAATCGCGTGCGGGGTGCCCCCTGGGATGAGGACGCCGTCGCCGGGGCGCACGGGGATCCGGTGCATGAGCGCCAGCATCGCCTCGGCGTCCTGGCTGTCGACGAGTTCGCCAACCCGGGATTGCGTCACGTCGTGGCGCCAGCCGACCCACACCGCGGCGTCCGGGACGGCCTCGAGGACGTACCACGCCTCGGTCTTGCCGTAGGCACAGCCGAGATGACGGGAGGCGTAGTCGCGGGTGGGATGCACGTGAACCGGAAGCCGCTGCCCTGCATCGAGGAGTTTCACCAACACGCCCGTATCTCCCGACGCGCCGTCGTCGCGGCCCACCCAGGCGACCGGGTCGGCACGAACCGCGTCGAGGAGCCGCGTCCCGTCGGTCAGGTGGGCGGGTCCGTGGTCCGGCTGCCCGAAACGCGCGACCGTGGCACCGATCCATTCCTCCGGCGAGTGCTCCCCGACGGGTGGCAGCCCACGCCAGGCGGCGAGCGCGCGGCCGCCGGCATACCAGTGTTCGATCACGTTGGGCGGCAACAGTTGTGGTTGTGGAGTCATGGCACGATCACGACCTTGTGTGCGGCGCGGTCGCTACGCAGCGCCTCAAGCGCCAGCCCGTAGTCGTCGAGGGAGTATCTGTGGGTGATGATGCCGTCGGTGCGCACCCGGCCACCGCGCAGCGCGTCGATGGCGGCACCGAACGACGTCATCTCGGCAAACGAGCCCTTGATGGTGATCTCGCGCCGGAACACGTCGAACGGGCGGAAGCGCACGACGTCGTCGCCTCGGGTGACGCCGTAGATCAGCACCGTGCCGCCGCTGCGGGTGAGCGGCACGCAGATGTCGCCCACCGCGGGCGAACCGGTCGCTTCGACGACGGCGTCGTAGCCGTCGCCGTGCGGTGATGCGGCAAGCAGGGCGGCGATGTTGGCATCGGGGTCGTCGCGGGCGATCCGCACGGTGCGGTCCACTCCGAGAGTGCTTGCCGTATCGAGCTTGAACTGACTGGGTCCGGCCACCGTCACCGACGATGCGCCACCCGAGCCGATCAGCTGTGCCAGTAGGAGGCCCGTCGGGCCTGCGCCGAGGACCAGCGCGCTGCCCCCCGGACGCATCTGTAGGGACTCCAGGCCGTGCATCGCGCACGACGCAGGCTCACTGAACACCGCGGTCTCTGGCGCCAGGCCTTCGGTCGAGAAGACGAGCGTGTGTTCGGCGATCGCATACTCGGCGAAGAAGCCAGGAAAGTTGCTCCCGAACCCCAGCATGGCAGCGCACTGGCCAAGCCGACCGGCCAGGCAATACGGACACTGTCCGCAGTACACGTTGGGGTTGACGGTGACCTGCTCGCCGATGCGGAACCGCGTCACGCCCTCCCCGAGTTGGTCGACGACGCCGACAACCTCGTGCCCCGGTACCAGGGGGAAGACCGCGCCGAACTCACCCTCGTGGATGTGGAGATCGGTGCCGCAGACTCCGACCTGGCCGACCTTGATGCGCACCTGCCCTGGCGACGCGTCGGGAGTCGGGACCTCGGTCACCGACCACGTCTTGGGGGCCTCGTAGTACACGGCCTTCATCCGTCGGCGCCGCCCTCTTCCTCGAGTTCGTTGCTGTTACCTGCGTCACTCTCTTGACCGCTTCGAGGGGTGACGGTACGCCACTTCCGCGGCCATGTCACCGGTGTCAGAAGAATTGCGCCAAGGTTCTGACATCGGTGACATACTGTGCCGACCCGAGCCGGGAGGACGGTCGATGGCGACGATGCGCGACGTGGCGATGCACGCGGGCGTCAGCACGAAAACCGTGTCCCGCGTAGTGAACAACGACCGTTACGTCTCCAGCGACGTGCGACTGCGCGTCGAGCAGGCGATCGACGAACTTCAGTACGTGCCCAACATGCTCGCGGTCACGTTCCGCACCGGTCGCGATGCGGCCATTGGGGTCGCGGTACCCGGTGTCGGCGACCCCTTCTTCGCTGGCATCATCAGCGCAGTCGAACGGGAGGCGAGCCGCCGCGGCGCGGCCGTCATCGTCACCAGCGTTGGCTGGGAACCCTCCCACGAACGGCAGTCGATCGAGGCGGTGCTGCATCGCCGGGTCGCGGGCATGATCATCTGCCCGGTGGGGCCGGACATGTCATTCCTCGGGCCATGGCAAAGCCGCGCACCGCTGGTATTCGTCGACAGGATGCCCGGCAGGTTGACCGCTGATGCCGTGGTTCAGGACGACGTCGGTGGCGGTCGCCAGGCGACCGCCCACCTGATCTCCCACGGCCACCGCACCATTGCGTTCCTGGGCGACGACGTCGTGACCGGGACCCTGCGCCTGACGGGTTGCCGGGAGGCGCTGAGCGAGGCGGGCCTTCGACACTCCGACGGGCTCGTCCACCTCGGCGAGGTCGACACCCCGACGGTCACGGCGCAGCTGCGCCGCATCCTCGCCGAGCCAGAACCGCCGACCGCGGTGTTCTCCTCCAACGCGCGCTGCACGATCTCCGTCGTATCGGCGCTACAGACGTTGCGGCGCAGCGACATTGCCGTCATCGGCTTCGGTGACTTCCCCACCGCCGCGGCGCTGCGGCCCGCGATCACGGTGATCGACCAGGACGGCGAGGAGATGGGACGGTTCGCAGCCGAGCGTCTCTTCAGTCGGCTCGACCAGCCGGATCGAAAGCTGCGTCGGCGCACCGTGCTTCCCGTCTCGCTGGTGACGCGGACGTCGTGTGCGATGCCGGGTGAGAAGGTTCGCCCGGGCCACTGACCGCTCTCCCCCGCGAGCAGACGCAAAAACCCCTGAATCACCACGATTAAGGGGCTTTTGCGTCTGTTCGCGGGGAGGATTAGCCCAAGTGGTTGAAGATGCGCCGGACGAGATCCCGCGGGCGTCCGCGCACGTCGTCCACGACGATGGGCACGACGGTATAGCCGCACTCCTGCAACCGGGCGACCTTCATCCGATCGTGTCTGAGCGCTTCGGGAGTCACGTGCCACTCCATACTTTCGTACTCGGCGACGACCTTCGCGTCAGGCCAGGCGAAGTCAGTCCTCCAGAGATCTCCGCACCGGTCGACGATCTCGTATTGCAATTCTGGCATCGGCAAGCCGCCGTCGATGAACACGAGCCGCGCCTCGCTCTCCATTGGCGACTCGGCTCGACCGTCGGCGTGCTCCAACAGCTCTCGCACGTTCACGATGCCGCGTCGACCCTTCTGCTCCTCGATGGCCTTGCGAAGGTCCTCGATGGTGCAGGCCTCCACGCGCAAAGCAGCGTCGAGCGTCGCGAGGGCTCGCGGTCGGCGCAATGACCTGGCCACCTCGACTGCAGTCCACGCGGGCGCGGTGGCCAGCCGTCCATCGATTCGTACCAGCGGCGCGCCCAGCCGCTGGTGCACCATCAAGCCTGCGGTTGGGCGGATGCGAACGCCTGGGTCCAGGATGTGAATTCGGTTGTCCCGCTCTGTGTCGAAGCCGTGAAGATCCGCCGCCGTTGCCATACACGCGACCAGTGATCCGCCGGTCATCAAGTCCAGCGCGGCCAGACTCCCCAACACGTCGGGCTCGGAAACCGCATAGACGCCGTGGCACACCCGCACGATCCCACCCGTGCGAACGAGCGTTGCCAACATCTTCCGCGACATCACGGTCAAGAGCTGAGCCGTAGTCGCCTGGCCGCCGACCTCGGTGATCAGATCATGTACGTACACACCGTCAAGGCTGCTGCCGCACACCACGGCGCAACAGATCTCGCGGACGATCTGGGGATGAACGCGCCACTGTTAGCGAGCCCACCAGACGTAAAAGCCCCTCAATCCGGAGGATTGAGGGGCTTTTACGTCTGCTCGCGCAGAGGGGGTGACTAGCGGTAGTCGCTGAATCCGTAATCGTCCAGCGGCACGGCCTGGCCGGCGCCCTGACCGAAGTCCGGGCTGTAGTACTGATCCTCGTAGGAC
>NZ_JAVRQA010000126.1:0-4315 GCF_032161845.1 Mycobacterium sp. | reverse complement strand
GTTCGGAAGTAATAGTGCACGAGCTGCGGCTTCAGGCCGGCGCGCTCGGCGACCCGCCGCGACGTCACCGCGGCGTAGCCGTCCTCGATCATCAATTGCTCGGCGGCGTCGAGCAGGACGCCGCGGTTCTTGGCGTCCGGGGCCCCGATCCTCCGGTCCGATGCCATCCAACCCAACCTTTCCGGGTTCATGCTGTTCGACAGGCGAATCGTAGACGCCCACCGGCCGCGTGCCTTGACCGCGACACTAGCCCATGCTAAGCAGGTGCTCAGCACTTTCAGCCACTTCTTCTCCGGCGCTTCGCGTCGCTATTGATTCCGTCACTTCCGCTAGCCGTAGTTCTGGAAGGAACCCCACGAGATGACCGCCGACTTCGACACCGTCGACTACTTCACCGATCAGTCGCTGGTCCCCGACCCGCACCCATACTTCGACCATCTGCGGAGCAAGTGCCCCGTCGTCCGGGAACCGCACTACGGCGTGCTGGCGGTCACGGGCTACAACGAAGCGAATACCGTGCTCAAGGACACCGACACCTTCTCGTCGTGCATCGCGGTGGCGGGGCCCTTCCCGCCGCTGCCCTTCACCCCCGAGGGCGACGACATCACCGAACAGATCACGGCACACCGCTCGTTGATGCCGATGTTCGAGCACATGGTCACGATGGATCCGCCCGACCACACAGACGCCCGCTCCCTGCTGAACCGACTGCTCACCCCGAGTCGGCTCAAGGAGAACGAGGACTTCATGTGGCGCCTCGCCGACGAGTGTCTCGACGACTTCGTCGCCGACGGCAAGTGCGAGTTTCTATCCGCCTACGCAAAACCCTTCTCCCTGTTGGTGATCGCCGACCTTCTCGGCGTCCCCCACGAAGACCACGATGAGTTCCGCACCGTGCTCGGCTCCCCGCGGCCTGGTGCGATCGTTGGCTCGCTCGACCATGACGACCTGGTCGGCCTCAATCCGCTCGAGTGGCTCGACGACAAGTTCGTGGCGTACCTCGAAGACCGTCGCAGCACACCGCGGGACGACGTGCTCACCGCGCTGGCCACGGCCAAGTACCCCGACGGCTCCACGCCGCCCGTGCTCGAGGTGGCCCGTTCGGCCACCTTCCTGTTCGCCGCCGGCCAGGAGACCACGACCAAGCTGCTGTCCGCATCGATCAAGGTGCTCGGTGACCACCCGGAGATCCAAGAGGCGCTGCGCAAGGACCGCAGCCGCATCCCGCTCTTCGTCGAGGAGTCGCTGCGCATGGACGCTCCAGTGAAGAGTCAGTTCCGGTTGGCGAAGAAGAACACCAAGGTCGGCGACATGGACGTGCCTGCGGGGACGACGATGATGGTGTGCCCCGGCGCGGTGAACCGTGACCCCGAGCGGTTCGAGAACCCGCACGAGTTCAGGCTCGACCGGAAGAACGTGCGCGAGCACATCGCGTTCGGCCGCGGTGTGCACTCCTGCCCCGGCGGCCCGCTGGCTCGCGTCGAGGGCCGGGTGTCCATCGAGCGCATCCTGGACCGGATGGCCGACATCACCATCGACGAGGCCAAGCACGGCCCGGCCGGCGAGCGCAGTTACAACTACGAGCCGACGTTCATCCTGCGCGGGCTCACCGAGATCAACGTCAGGTTCACGCCCGTCGCCTAGATCTCAGGTGACCTTGGTGATCTTGACCGGCAGATTGAGCACCAGCGACCGGTTTCTGCCGCAGTTGCCGCTGACGCCGGTGGTCTCGTCCTCACCAAGCCAGAGGTCGGATCCAGCCTTGGCCATCCCGTCCTCGGTGGCTGCGTAGAACTTGTACAGCTGAAGCCCTGGCGCCTGGGTGCCGTCAGGGCACGGAATCCAGTCGGCCACATAGTGTTTCACGAACCACATGCTGCCCATGGTGGTGTAGATGTCCTCGGTCCAACCGAGGCTGCTGGTGACCTTGCCCGCACAGGTGATCGCCGTCGAGCAGGTCGTCGAGACCGTCCACGTGCTGCGCACCGACGGCTCGTCCTGATAACGGTCGTTCATCCTGGCCCACTCGCCATTCGAGACGACGGAGTACGTGCCGTTCATCGCGTACTGGTCATAGTTGGCGACGGCCGGCGGCGCCGTGCCGAGACCGAACGCCGCGGCGGCAACGAGCGCGGCGCCCGAGGTCAACCTCGCTGAACTCATGGCCCGCTCCTCGTCACGTACACAGTGCAAGTACACCGCCAAGGCGGCGATTGCGTCACGGCAATGGCATTCTTCTGCAGGAGAATAACACTCTACGAAACCATTGATGATCGGATCCCGCGTCATCTCTCGCCACGGGCCACTACCCCTGCTGACCAGTGAACTCCTGGAGTCGACATCTTCTCCAAACAGGAGAATTTCGCTCTCCCTCATGAGAGAATGGCCACCGTGCGTATCGTCGTGGCTGCTGCCGCCGGCCTGTTGGCCGCTAGCCTTCTGGCCTCCCCCGCGTCGGCTGACCCCGCTGATCCTGCGCCCGCCGACGATCCGACGTCATGCAACGAGCCGGCCTGCGCGCCGGGCATCCAGCCGGGGGTCGTCCTCGGCGCTCCGTGCGACAACACCACCTATTACGTATTCGGGGTGACGGATTGGGGCCGGCTGGTGTTTTGCGGATCGCCTCGTCGCAAGGCACCCCGCTGGTTCCGCACGACGAACATGCTCGGCGTCAAGTTCGAGGGCGGCAACTGCTCCGGTCGCGACGGTGCCATGGCACAGGCCCCGGACGGATTGTTCCTGTCATGCGATGCGCGCAACGGCGCAAGCACTTGGACGCGGGGCGACATCTAGTCGCCACCGCTGAGCTCAAAAGCGTTGCAACGAAAAGGTATACGTACTGATACCGCCGGGAGCGCCGTAGCAGCCCGCATCGTAGGTCGAGACGATCGTGCCCGCCAGGGATGCGGCGTCCCACGAGTAGACGTCGTGTGAGGGCAAGTTGAAGCCGAGGCAGCGCACCCCGTCGATGACGTCGACCGTCAGCGTGTACCGGCCGTCGGCATAGAACGCGGTGTTCTGAAATCTCTGGCTCTTGAGTGGCCGCGGAATGCCGATGACGTTCAGGTTGTCGGTATGTGGCGCGATCACGGGATCATCGAAGTACGTACCGCACTCGGGGGCGTCATTGTGGCAAGAATGGCTGACCGACCACACCCACGAGTGGTCGTTCCACCGGTCGTTGTTCACCTCGTAGTTGCCGATCCTCATGCCCGCGGCACTTGCGGTCGGCGCGAAGACCGTCGCGGCCACTGCGAGAACAGCACTCACCACTGGCGCTGCCGCCCTTATCGGTGCAACCATGACAATCTCCCGTCCTCGTGAGCTCGAACTCCGCCGGATACCCCCACGTCCTAGTGGGGCATCAGGTCCTTCCACGTCTTCGGCAGTGGTACCCCGACTGCCAGGTTCGTCACCGTGTAGAGCTTGCCGTCGGAGCCCATGTACTGACCGGTCCGCGGGTTGTACTCCGCGACGGCGACTTTGGGGCGCGATCCCGGCGCGGTGGTGTCGTATGCGCTCGGCGCCACCACTGTTGCACCGCCATCCGCCGCCGGAGGAGGTTCCTCGACAGGCGTCCCCGCGTCGGGCGCAGGCGCACCGAAGGCCGGAATCGGCTGGCCGTTCAGAGAGTTGCCTTCCGGTGGTGGAGGTGGGATGACCGCCGGGGTGAACGGCGCCTCCAGAGGCGACACGGGTGGTGACCCCGGTGGCGCGTCGGGCGGCGTCCCCGCGGGAACCGCACCGGGCGGCAGCGGCGTCCCCTGCACCGGAGCGAAGATGTTGTCGCTGATCGATGGGCTGTCGTCGATCGGGATGCCCTGGGCAATCAGGCTGGGATCGAAGGGCGCCGAACCGATGGCGTGCTGGCGCATGGCCAACGGCGTGAAGGGCTGATCACTGTTGCAGATCGCCACCGTCGGGGCCCGCTTACCGGGCTTCCTGATACAGGGGAAGTTGCGGACACCGCGAACGGAGATCGGCGAGTCCTGTGGCAGCTTGCAGTAGATGCCGTCCGGAGTGTCGATGTCGGACATGTCATCGGGTGACCGCCACGCCGACGGCGGTAGGAAGCCGACGGTGCAGGCCGGCGGATCGCTGACGGTTGCGGCGAAGTCGCCTCGTGGAGCACCGGTCGAGTCGGAGGTGATCGAATACGACTGTTGCTGAGCGATGTACGGCGGTAGTAGCACCAAGAGCTGCTCGAGTGACGCGTTGTAGGTCATGAGGATCTCGCCGACCGTACCCAGATTCGCCAGGAGCACGGGCAGCGTCGGCTTGAGCTGATTGAGCAGCCCCGAGGTCTCGTCGGCAA
>NZ_JAVRQA010000125.1:0-5966 GCF_032161845.1 Mycobacterium sp. | reverse complement strand
GACGACGACCAGTTCGTCGAGGCCCTCGGCGAACGTCGTCACCGCGTCGGGGCCGAGCGGGGTGGGCATTCCGATGCGCAACAGCCTGACGCCTGCGCGGTACAGCGCGAAGTCGTCGGCGCCGAGGTCGCTCAGGGCCTGGCGAACAGAGTCGAATGTGGTTCCCGTGGCGGCGATTCCGATCGTCGCGTCGGGTGGGTCGAGCTCGACGACGTCGAGTCCGTTGGCGGCGCCGTAGGCGCGCACCACTTCGGCGCGGGGCCCGTAGAGGTCGGCTTCGGCGATCAGACTGTCGGCGGGCGCGGCCATCGGACGCTGCCGATAGACGAATGGCCTTCCCTCCCATAGCACCTGGGGTATGACAATGTCGACGTCGGCCATGCTGCCGTCGACGGACCAGGCGCCGTCGGCCACGTCGGCCACGATCTTGAGCGCCACGACACATCCCGATGCTCGCGACAACGCCACACCGTGCATCGCCATCGTGACGATCTCGCGGGCGTTGCGCGGGAACAGTACCGGTATTCCGAGGGCGGCCAGCGACCGTTCACTGACGGCAGGCACGGTGGAGGACTTGGACGCCGGGTCGTCGCCGACGAGGAGCAGCACTCCGCCCCGCGGATTGGCGCCGTACATGTTCGCGTGCCGCAGAGCGTCGGTGGCCCGGTCGAGGCCGGGCCCCTTGCCGTACCAGACGCCGACGACGCCGTCGTGGGTCGGCGTGCCCATGGGCAGGTCGGCCTGACTGCCCCACACCGACGTCGCCGCCAGTTCCTCGTTGAGACCGGGAACGAAGGTGATGTCATGGGCTCGGAGAACGTCGGGCATGCCCGATAGCAGGCGGTCGACGCCGGCGAGTGGGCTGCCCTGGTAGCCGGAGACGAACGTCGCGACCCGTAGACCCGCCCGCGCGTCGCGCTCGTGTTGTTCGACGAAGGCCCGCGCCAGGGCCTGCACACCGGTGAGCACCACAGGACCGGACCCCGAGCGGTAGCGGTCACCCAATTCGTAGGGCTGACGGTCCGGACGGCGGACGTCGAGATCTGTCATGGGGACTCACCACCTCAGTGCGGTCATGGGCGAATTGCTCCCTCAAGGGAAGCACTAGCGTGCACAATGAGCAAGCCACGCACACTCTGTTGAGCATGTTGCCCATTTCCCGGCAAGTGTGACGTGCAATACTGGGCGACATGACGAAGCTGGACCGCACCGATGCCCGCATGCTTCTCGCGCTGTGCGAAGCACCGCGTGCCACCGGGGTGCAACTGGCCGCCGTGCTCGGGCTCGCGCGCAACACCGTTCAGGCCCGGTTGGCGCGGTGGGATCAGGAGAAGGTGCTGGCACCCATCGACCGTTGCGTGTCACCCCGCGACCTGGGTTATCCCCTGAAGGCATTCATCACCGCGGTGGTGGATCAGCACCGACTCGACGACGTCATCGTCGAACTGGAGACCATCGCGCAGATCACGCAAGTCACCGGGTTGTCAGGGGCGGCCGACCTGCTGATCGGCGTGGCGGCGACCGATGCCGACGATTTGTATCGCGTGGTCGGCCTGGTTCTCGCGGTGCCGGGAGTCGAGCGCACCACCATGTCGGTCGCGATGCACGAAGTCGTCGCCTACCGCACGCGTCCGCTGCTGGAGGAGCTCGCTAAACCTTGATCCCCGCTGCTGGTTGCCAATACGTGACCGAACAGACTCAACCCACACCCGCCGGTAATCGAACCGCCGACCCGGCGGATCCGACTCGCGAGGAGACACCATGCCAGACAGCCCGATCGATGTCGCGAAGATCTTCGTGGCTCATTGGAACGCCAATCGTGTCGAGGAAGCCCTGGCCATGCTCTCCGAGGACGTGCTGTACGACAACGTGCCCTACCCGGACATCAACGGCCGCGAGGCCGTTCGGAAGTTCCACCTCGACTTCGGCATGGGCACGACGTTCCGCGCGGATTGGAAGATCGTGAACATCGCTGCCGCCGGCAATGTCGTCCTCAACGAGCGGGTCGACGATTTCCACCATTCGAGCGGCGCCGTGATCTCCCTGCCGGTAATGGGCACCCTTACCGTCGTCGACGGAAGGATCACCGTCTGGCGGGACTATTTCGATTCTGCTGCGATGGAGCAGCAGCTCCGGCAGGTCGGGGTGTAGTCGCGACACCGGTGCCCCGCCGGTGGATCGAGGCTAAGTCGTAGCCAAGCCCTCGATCCGCTTGAGCGCCAATGCGCAGACGGCCAAATAGGCGGGCGCCCAGATCGGCACGCCAAACGACACGCGACATCCGCCTGGACTCGGCTCCACCGCATGCCGCGTCGCGGACACTCCGGCGACCTTCCACGCCCATGCGTGACCGTCGTCGAACTCGGTGATCTCGAAGGGCAGCGCTACGCCGATCGGTGTCCAGACCTTGCCCCGCGATCCGAGCCGCAGCGGTCCTGGCTCGACCAGTTCCGCACGTTGCACCGATGGTCCCCAGCGCCGCCACGCGTCGAGATCGGTCAGCACGCGCCACGCCGCCCCTGGCGGAGCGGCCATGGTGCGCGCGGCGGTCAGCATGCGAGGGATCAGACCGCGGCGGCGGGGCGTCGTTGGCGGTGCCGGTCAACCACCTCGGTGAGGAACCGCGAGATCTCCGCCGCGCTTCGCCGGGCATGTGAGGCGTCGACGAGATCGAACGCATGGCCCGCCCGCGGAATCTCCAACAGCTCAACCGGATTGCGCGACACCGCCGCGAGCGAGGCGTGGAATTGCCGGGCCTCGTCGACCGGGATGATGGTGTCCTGCTCGCCGTGGATGAGCAGGAACGGCGGTGCGTCTTCGTGGATGCGCGCCATCGGCGACGCGGCGGCAAAGATCTCGGGGTGACGGTTTTGACTGCGCCGCACCACGACCCGCTCGAGGAAACCCTGAAAGTTCCGCCGCGCCGGAGTCGAGCGATCCTGCCAGTCATAGCGGCCGTAGATGCCGACGACGGCGTCCACCGAGGTGTCCGCAGCATCGTCGAGGTCGCCCCGGAACGCGGCGTCTCCGGGGGTGAGCGCGGCCAGTGCGGCCAGGTGACCACCCGCCGAACAGCCTGCGATGGCCACGAATTCGCGGTTGCCGCCATATCGTTCGACGTTCGCGCGGGCCCATGCGATTGCTGCGTTGACGTCCTCGATGTGTCGCGGCCAGCGATGCACCGGTGACACCCGGTAGTCCATCGTCAAACACACCCAGCCCTGCTTGACCAGATGGGACAGCAGGGTGTGCCCCTGAAGCACCCGCGTGCCCTGCACCCACGCCCCTCCCGGCACGAAGAGAAGCACCGGCGCGTCGGGCGGTAGGTCCGGTCTGCGCCACACGTCGAGCAGCTGAGCCGGGTGATCGCCGTAGCGGATCGAGCTGTGAGACAAAAACTTTCGCTTCTGGGCGCGGGCACGCAGATAGGGCGGCACGCGACTCGGCGCGGGTCTGCCGGGATTTGCTACGGCCTCCGGTGCGACCGTGCTGCCGCCGAAGCGGCGACCCAGCGCCGCACGAATGGCGGCGGGCGCATAGTGACCGCCCCAGAGTGCCATCGCCGTCAGGCCTGCGAACGGTTCGAGGTGCCGGCCGACGACGGGCAGGGACGAATACAGTCTCGTCGACGCCAGCAGGACGTCGACGGGATTCAGCCGGATCATTCCACGGGTTCGAACAGCTGCCGCCGAGTTATCGCTGGGAGACAAGGCTCACGCCTTCCGCTTACAGGAGTCGGACGCCGACTTGGCTGCAGCGTTGACCGGGAACTTACCCGGCGCCCACTGCGTCGAAACACCGAACGGCTCCGTCGAGCGTCCGTCCGCCGCGATCCCACGGCGTGCGTAGTGTCGAAATGGTGAGCAACGATCGGACGAAGGTGCTGGTCGTCGGTGGCGGCTTCGGCGGGCTGTTTTGCGCGCGGAGCCTCGGAGGCGACGACGTCGACGTCACACTGCTGGACCGGACGGCCTGCCACGTCTTCCAACCCTTGCTTTACCAGTGCGCGACGGGGACGCTCAGCATCGGACAGATCAGCCGGTCGCTGCGCGAGGAACTGGCCAAGCACCGCAACGTCACGACCCTTCTCGGCGAGGCGATCGACCTCGATGCCGACGCCCGCCGTCTCACCGCGCGCCGCCCCGACGAGTCCACGTTCGATCTCGAGTACGACGTATTGGTGCTGGCGGCCGGGATGCGGCAGTCGTACTTCGGGCACGAAGAGTTCGCGAAGTGGGCCCCTGGCATGAAGACCCTCGACGACGCATTGAGCATCCGTCGGCGTCTGTTCGCCGCCTTCGAGATCGCCGAGACGTTGGCCCCCGGCCCGGAGCGTGACGGCTGGCTCACCTTCGCGATTGCCGGCGGCGGACCGACCGGGGTGGAACTGGCAGGCCAGATCCGGGAGATGGCCACCCGTGCGCTGGCCAACGAATTTCACAGCATCGAACCCGAAGAAGCCCGGGTGTTGCTCTTCGATGGCGGGGAGTGCGTGCTCGGCAGCTTCGCCCCCGCGTTGGCTGCCAAGGCCGCAAGGATTCTGGAGAAGTTGGGCGTCGAGTTGCACATGGGCGTGCACGTCACCGACGTGCGTCGCGAGGGCATCACCGTGACGCCAAAGGCCGGCGGCGCCAGCGAGGAACACGCGGCACGGACGGTGCTCTGGACCGCAGGCGTGGAGGCCGTGCCGTTCGCCCGGCGGGTCGCCGAGGTGCTTGGGGCCACGATGGATCACGCGGGACGCATCGCAGTCGACCCGGACCTGACCGTGCCAGGACACCGAGAAGTCTTCGTCATCGGCGATCTGGTCGGCCGCGACAAGCTTCCCGGCGTTGCGGAGAACGCCATGCAGGGCGGCCTGCACGTTGCGTCGTGCATCCGGCACGACCTGGCCGGTCAGGCGCGCAAGCACTACCGGTACCGCGACCTCGGTTCGGCTGCCTACATCAGTCGCGGACACGCCCTGTTGCAGGCAGGCCCCGTCAAGCTGGCAGGGTTCTTCGGTTGGCTCGGTTGGGGTTTCATCCACATCGCGTTTCTCACCGGCGTGCAGAACCGCATCAGCACCGTCGCCACCTGGCTGAGCACGATTGCCCGCGCGCGGCGCACCGACCGAACCTTCATGCTTGGCAGTCCAAGCTCCCACGAACAGCCGTACACCTGGTCCGCGTGCGGTCCCGTGCCATCCCCTCGAGAGATCAAATCGGCGCAAGGCGGCGGGCAGGGTTGACGGCGGCTTGATTCGGGTATCTCCTCCGTGCAGGCGGAGGTCAGGCCGCCAACGACGGAAGGTGTCGCCGATGAGCGTGGTCGAACGAGGTACGGCACGCTGCCCGCGCTGCATGGTCCACGCTGATTACAGCTTCCAGGAGGAAGACGGCGGATTCCTGCGCTACGAGGTGTCGTGCAAACCCTGCGGCTACGTCTATGTCGAGGACTCCTCAACGCCGTCAGTGGACACTTCCGCTGCGTAGCCCGTCGATGGAGTCGCGATGGCCGACATCACCATGCTGATCCTCGCCGACCACGAGTGGTTTCGCGAGCAGTTTGCAAGGCTGGACTACCTGCAAGCTCGTCCGACGGCGAAAGGTGATGCGCTCGCAAAGGTCTGGCGGGCACTCGCCGACAAGCTGGACGTGCACGCCTACATCGAAGAAGCGATCTTCTATCCGCAGCTGTTGAAGCGCGGCGCCGACGACCCCGAGGGCGAGACCCTCGACGCGATCGGCGACCACAATGACATTCGCGATGGCGTGCGAGACGCCGACGCCGCCGAGATCGGCACCGACGAGTGGTGGTCGGCGGTTGGCCGGACGCGCAAGGCCAACGACGACCACATGGGCGAAGAGGAACGCGAAGGTCTTTCCGACTTTCGACGTCATGCGCCCATCGGTCTTCGCGAGGCGCTCGGCCGTCAGTACGGGGAGTTCATGTCCCAACACCCCACCACCCGAGGCCTCGAGATA
>NZ_JAVRQA010000124.1:0-4610 GCF_032161845.1 Mycobacterium sp. | reverse complement strand
AACAAGATTCTCAAGCGCGAGCTGATCACCCGTGGCGTGGATCCGACGGGCCGCGTGCTGTGGAAGCGCGAGGGCACTCGTTTCAGCCCGTTGGTCCAACCGGGCGTGGTGGACGGCTGAGCCCCCGGAATAGCGGGCCTCTCGCGCACGTTTATGACTCTGACGGCTGACCTGGCATAATCGACCGTCGACCCCTCGGTTCCGGTTCACGTCTGAAGATTCAGGTCAGTATTTCAGGCGACCCGGCGGCCAACGATAGATAGAGGACCAAGATGAAATCGGGTATTCACCCCAATTACGTAGAGACTTCCGTGGTCTGCGGCTGTGGAAACAGCTTCCAGACGCGGAGCACCAAGGAGAGCGGCCACATCGTGGTCGAGGTCTGCTCCCAGTGCCACCCCTTCTACACCGGCAAGCAGAAGATCCTCGACAGCGGTGGCCGCGTTGCCCGCTTCGAGAAGCGCTACGGCAAGCGCGCCGGGGCGAGCGCAGCGACGGGAAATGAAGCCGCCGGCGAGAAGGCTGCCGCCGACAAGTAGCTCATCGATCGGCGCCCGCCCTGTCGCACCAATGGACAGGGTCGGGCGCCGATTTGCATTTTCGGCCAAGCGTTCGAGAGAGAGGGCACGATGGCTGCCACCGAATCGGCGACGAGGGTCGACGCGCTCCTCGCCGAGCACGCCGACCTCGAACGCCAGCTCTCCGACCCCGCGCTGCACGCCGACGCGGGGGCAGCCCGCAGGGTGGGTCGCCGGTTCGCGCAGCTCGCGCCGATCGTGTCCACGCACCGAAAGCTCGAGACCTCCCGCGGCGATCTGGAGGCCGCCAGGGAACTCGCGACCGAGGACGCGTCGTTCGCCGCCGAGGTGCCCGAGCTGGCCGCCCGGGTCGACGAACTCGAGCAACAGCTCAGCGACCTGCTGGCCCCTCGCGATCCGCACGATGCGGACGACGTCGTGATGGAGGTCAAGTCGGGGGAGGGTGGCGAGGAATCGGCCCTGTTCGCCGCCGACCTGGCTCGCATGTACATCCGGTACGCCGAACGGCACGGCTGGAACGTCACGGTGCTCGACGAGACCTTCTCCGATCTCGGCGGCTATAAGGACGCCACCCTGACGATCGCCAGCAAGGGCGCCGCCGCCGACGGCGTGTGGTCGCGGCTGAAGTTCGAGGGCGGCGTGCACCGCGTGCAGCGGGTCCCCGTCACCGAGTCACAGGGCCGGGTACACACCTCGGCCGCGGGAGTGCTCGTCTATCCCGAGCCAGAGGACGTCGCCGCGGTACAGATCGACGAATCGGATCTGCGCATCGACGTCTACCGGTCCTCGGGCAAGGGCGGTCAGGGTGTCAACACCACCGACTCCGCGGTCCGCATCACGCACCTGCCGACGGGCATCGTCGTGACGTGCCAGAACGAACGGTCGCAGCTGCAGAACAAGGCCCGCGCGATGGTGGTGCTCGCGGCACGCCTGCAGGCGCTCGCCGAGGAGCAGGCCTCGGCCGACGCGTCGGCGGACCGCGCCAACCAGATCCGGACCGTCGACCGCAGCGAGCGCATCCGCACCTACAACTTCCCCGAGAACCGCATCACCGATCACCGCGTTGGGTTCAAGGCGCACAACCTGGATCAGGTGCTCGACGGCGATCTCGATCCGATGTTCGATGCACTGGCCGCAGCCGACAGGCAAGCCAGGCTGCAGGAGACATGACGCGGCTGCGGCGGGCCATCGACGAGGCGGCCCGCACGCTGGCGCAGGCGGGAATCGACAGTGCGTACGTCGACGCCGAACTGCTCGCCGCGCACACCGCGGGCGTCGGCCGCGGCCTGCTGCCGTTCCACGATCCCGACGAGCCCTTCTATGACAGTTACCGCGTTGCCGTCGATGCCCGCGCACGCCGGATTCCCTTGCAGCACTTGACAGCCTCAGCCGCCTTCGGCCCGCTGATCCTCGAAGTCGGTCCCGGCGTGTTCATTCCGCGGCCCGAAACCGAATCGCTACTGGAATGGGCCCTCGGGCAACGGCTTTCGGCATCACCCGTGATCGTCGACCTGTGCACCGGGTCTGGCGCACTCGCCGCTGCGCTGGCCGATGCGATGCCAGGTGCGCACGTCGTCGCCGTCGAGGACTCGGCAGAGGCGATGGCGTACGCGCGCCGCAACTGCGCAGGGCGCGACGTCGAACTCGTCCACGCCGACGTCACCCGGCAGGGATTGCTCTCCGAGCGCGACGGCGAAGTCGACCTGCTGGTGTCCAACCCGCCCTACATTCCCGACGGCGCGGCGCTGGATCCCGAAGTGGCCGAGCACGACCCGGCCCACGCGCTCTTCGGCGGCCCCGACGGAATGCGGGTCATCGGTCCGATCATCGCCCTGGCCGCGCGGTTGCTCCGCCCAGGTGGTTACGTCGCCGTCGAACACGACGACGACACCGCGGCGTTGACCGTCGCGCTCTTCGAGGAGTCCGGCGCCTTCACCGACGTGACGTCACGGCGGGACCTCGCCGGTCGGCCCCGGTTCGTGACGGGGACGAGGAAGGGTTCAGGCTAGGCATATGACTGAGACTTTCGATTGCGCGGACGCGGCCCAACGGCCGATCGGCATCGCATCGGCGATCAGCGCGCTCAAGGGTGGCCGCCTGGTGGTGCTGCCCACCGACACCGTCTACGGAATCGGCGCCGACGCGTTCGACGGTGCCGCCGTCGCCGCACTGCTGGCAGCCAAGGGCCGCGGACGTGACATGCCCGTGCCCGTCCTCGTCGGCTCGTGGCACACCATCGACGGGCTGGTGTACTCGGTGCCCGAATCGGCAAGGGAACTCATCCGCGCGTTCTGGCCGGGCGCCCTGAGCCTCGTCGTGCAGCAAGCACCGTCGCTGCAGTGGGACCTTGGCGACGCCCAGGGCACGGTGATGCTGCGCATGCCGCTGCACCCGGTGGCGATCGAACTGCTGCGCGAGGTCGGCCCCATGGCGGTCTCGAGTGCCAACATCTCCGGCAGGGCCGCCGCCGTGACGGCCGCCGACGCCCGCGATCAGCTCGGTGACCAGGTCGAGGTGTACCTGGAGGCGGGGCCGTCCGTTCAAGGGTCGGCGTCGACGATCGTCGACCTGACGGGCGGACATCCCCGTGTACTGCGGGAGGGACCGGTGTCGGCAGCGGCCATCGCCGAGGTCCTCGGTCTCGAGGCGGAGACGCTGTCGGCCTGACCTCGGGGCCACCCAGCGAACTCCCGCGGGGCGACGACGTCGTGGGTCTCAGGTCGGTCCAGTACATTTCACCGCGTGGAAGGCCTGCTCGCATTGACGGACCGCGGTGCCGGCGTCCCGTTGCGCGAGCTCGCGCTCGTCGGGCTGACAGCCGCGATCATCACCTACTTCGCCACGGGCTGGGTGCGCACGCTTGCCACGCGCCTCGGTGCCGTCGCCTACCCGCGCGAGCGCGACGTGCACCTGCAGCCGACCCCGCGAATGGGCGGCCTGGCGATGTACATCGGCATCGTTGCCGCCGTGCTGCTCGCGTCGCAGCTGCCCGCGCTGAACCGGGGGTTCGTCTACTCCGCGGGCATGCCCGCGGTGGTGGTGGCCGGCGGCCTGATCATGGCGATCGGTTTGATCGACGACCGCTGGGGACTCGATGCGTTGACCAAGTTCGCGGGCCAGATCACCGCGGCCAGCGTGCTCGTCACCATGGGCGTGGCGTGGAGCGTGCTGTACATCCCGATCGGCGGCGTCGGCACCATCGTGCTCGACCAGGTGACGTCGATCCTGCTGACGCTGGCGCTCACCGTGTCGATCGTCAACGCGATGAACTTCGTCGACGGTCTTGACGGCCTTGCCGCGGGTCTCGGGCTCATCACCGCCGCGGCCATCTGCATCTTCTCCGTTGGGTTGCTTCGCGACCACGGGGGCGACGTGCTGTTCTACCCGCCCGCGATGATCTCGGTGGTGCTCGCGGGAGCGTGTCTCGGATTCTTGCCGCACAACTTCCACCCGGCCCGAATCTTCATGGGCGATTCGGGGTCGATGTTGATCGGGCTGATGCTCGCGGCGGCGTCGACCACTGCAGCAGGGCCGATCTCCCAGAACGCCTACGGCGCGCGGGACGTGTTCGCGCTGTTGTCCCCGTTCCTCTTGGTGATTGCGGTGATGCTGGTTCCGGCGCTGGACACATTGCTGGCGATCGTCCGCCGGACGAGGGCGGGCCGCAGTCCGCTCAGCCCGGACAAGATGCATCTGCACCATCGACTACTTCAGATCGGACATTCCCATCGCCGAGCGGTGCTGCTGATCTACCTATGGGTGGGCATCATCGCGCTGGGCGCCGCGAGCACCATTTTCTTCGACCCGCGCCACACCGGCGCGGTCATGCTGGCGGCAATCGTCGTGGCCATCGTCATCACCCTCATTCCGCTGCTGCGACCGAGCCGCGAAGTTCCCAGCGACCTACCAGACTGAGCTGTACGACGCAAAGTAGTAGTACCCCCTTTTAGGGTGCCTACCATGTGGTACGGTGCTGGCAGAACCCGAAAGACCTCGCGGGTTGCCGGCCCGGCCCATCGGTTTGAAGAAGCCGATCGGCGCCGATGTACGACCGACAAAGGGAGCTACCCC
>NZ_JAVRQA010000123.1:0-17574 GCF_032161845.1 Mycobacterium sp. | reverse complement strand
CGGCCGCCGCTGAAGAAGGCCGGCTACCTCACGCGTGACCCGCGTGCCATCGAGCGCAAGAAGTACGGCCTCAAGAAGGCCCGCAAGGCGCCTCAGTACTCGAAGCGCTGATCCTCAGTACGGTTTGTCCGCGAGCGTGCGCGTCTGTTCCAAGGGCGCGCACGCTCTCGGTTTATCTAGGAGGGGCATGGGCCGACTATTCGGCACCGACGGAGTACGCGGCGTCGCCAACGTCGACCTGACGGCGGAACTGGCGCTGGCCCTTGGGGCGGCAGCCGCCCGTCGACTGGGGGCTGCCGGCGATCAGCACCGGGTAGCCGTCGTCGGCCGCGATCCGCGGGCCAGCGGCGAGATGCTCGAAGCCGCCGTCATCGCGGGGATCACCAGTGAAGGCGTCGACGCGTTACGCGTCGGTGTGTTGCCAACCCCCGCCGTCGCTCACCTCACGGGCGTCTACGGCGCCGACTTCGGCGTGATGATCTCGGCCTCGCACAACCCGATGCCGGACAACGGCATCAAGATCTTCGGGCCCGGCGGCCACAAGCTCGACGACGCCGCCGAGGACCGAATCGAAGAAATTCTCGGCGCAGGACCCGGCCAACGCCCGGTCGGCGCAGGCATCGGCCGCGTGCTCGATGCCGACGACGCGCTCGAGCGCTACCTGCGACACGTCACGAGGGCCGCCCCCGTACCGCTCGACGGCATCACCGTCGTGGTGGACTGCGCGCACGGCGCCGCCTCGGCCGCTGCCCCACTTGCCTACCGTGCCGCGGGCGCCACCGTCATCGCGATCAACGCGGAACCCAACGGGCTCAACATCAATGACGGTTGCGGATCGACGCACATGGACGTGCTGCAGCGGGCCGTACTGGCCAACGGCGCCGACCTTGGCCTTGCCCACGACGGCGATGCCGACCGCTGCCTCGCCGTCGATGCGGCCGGCCACGTCGTCGACGGCGACGCGATCATGGTGATCCTCGCGCTTGCCATGCGCGATGCCGGTGAACTGGCGTCGAACACGCTGGTCGCCACGGTGATGAGCAACCTCGGACTGCACATCGCGATGCGGACCGAAGGCATCGAGGTCCGAACCACCGCCGTCGGCGACAGATACGTGCTCGAGGAATTACGGGCGGGCGGATACTCACTCGGCGGTGAGCAGTCGGGTCACATCGTGATGCCGTCACTCGGCACCACCGGTGACGGGGTGGCCACCGGGTTGGGACTGATGGCCCGGATGGCGTCGACCCATTCGACGCTGGCTGCGCTGGCGGCGCCCATGCAGACGCTCCCACAGGTGCTCATCAACGTCGAGGTGGCGGACAAGGCCACGGTCGCCGAGGCACCGTCGGTCCAGACGGCGGTTGCCGAAGCCGAGGCAGAACTCGGCGACTCCGGGCGAATCCTGTTGCGGCCCTCCGGAACCGAACAGGTCGTCCGGGTGATGGTCGAGGCCGCCGATGAGGACACCGCGCGTGTGGTCGCGTCCCGCGTCGCCGACTCGGTCAGCGAACAACGCTGACGCGGGCCGTTTGGGGCTTACGGTGAGTGGTACTGGTAGCCGGGAAGCAGAGGAGCACCGTTGACTGAGTTCGTCGCTGCGATCGACCAGGGCACCACGAGTACCCGGGCCATGATCTTCGATCACGACGGTGCCGAGGTGGGTAGACACCAGCTCGAACACGAGCAGATCCTGCCCAAGGCCGGCTGGGTCGAACACAATCCCGTCGAGATCTGGGAGCGAACCGCATCGGTCCTGAGCTCCGTGCTCAACAACACGAAGCTGCGGGCCGGTGACCTCGCTGCGCTCGGCATCACCAATCAGCGTGAGACGGCACTGGTCTGGGACCGCAAGACCGGCAGGCCGTACTACAACGCGATCGTGTGGCAGGACACCCGCACCGACCGCGTCGCCTCGGCGCTGGACCGCGACGGGCGTGGCGACGTGATCAGACGGAAGGCGGGCCTGCCGCCCGCCACGTACTTCTCCGGCGCCAAGGTGCAGTGGATTCTGGAGAACGTCGACGGCGTGCGCGAGGCCGCCGAGCGCGGGGATGCCATCTTCGGCACCAGTGACAGCTGGGTGCTGTGGAATCTGACCGGTGGCCCACGCGGCGGTGTGCACGCCACCGACGTGACCAACGCCAGCAGAACCATGCTGATGGATCTGGAGACGCTCGACTGGGACGACGAGTTGTTGTCGTTCTTCGACATCCCCCGCCAGATGCTGCCCAGGATCGTGCCGTCGTCGTCACCAGAGCCGTACGGCATGACCTTGGAGACGGGCCCGCTTGGTGGGGAGGTGCCGGTCACCGGCATCCTCGGCGATCAGCAGGCGGCGATGGTCGGGCAGGTGTGCCTGGCGCCGGGTGAGGCGAAGAACACCTATGGCACCGGCAACTTCCTGCTGCTGAACACCGGGGAGAAGATCGTGCGCTCCGAGAACGGGCTGGTGACGACCGTCTGCTATCAGTTCGGTGACGCGAAACCCGTTTACGCGCTTGAGGGTTCGATCGCGGTCACCGGGTCGGCCGTGCAGTGGCTGCGGGATCAACTCGGCATCATCAGCGGTGCCGCTCAGAGCGAGTCACTGGCCAGGCAGGTGGAGGACAACGGCGGCGTCTACTTCGTGCCCGCGTTCTCCGGACTGTTCGCACCGTACTGGCGGTCCGACGCCCGCGGCGCCATCGTCGGACTGTCGCGCTTCAACACCAACGCGCACGTCGCGCGGGCGACGCTGGAGGCGATCTGCTACCAGAGCCGCGACGTCGTCGATGCCATGGAAGCGGATTCCGGTGTGCACCTTGAGGTCCTGAAGGTCGACGGCGGCATCACCGCGAACGATCTGTGCATGCAGATCCAGTCCGATGTGCTCGGCGTCGACGTGGTCAAACCCGTCGTGGCGGAGACGACCGCACTGGGCGCCGCCTATGCGGCGGGTCTCGCGGTCGGTTTCTGGGACAACCCCGACGACCTGCGGGCCAATTGGCAGGAGGACAAGCGCTGGACGCCGGCCTGGAACGACGACCAGCGCGCCACGGGCTACGCGGGTTGGCAGAAGGCAGTGCAACGCACCCTCGACTGGGTCGACGTCACCTGACCCGTCGATTACGCCGGCGGTTGGTCGTAACGTCGTGACGTGAAGACCGCCTGGCCTGCCGTGCGCTCGACGACCTTCGTCATCGACGAGCCGATGATGAGCAACGTCCGCATGTCTACGACGGCGGGGTCGAAGGCGTCCACCGCCGTCACGGTGACGCGTTGTTCGGGGCCGCCGACGTCGCGGCCGAGGATGATCGGGCGATCGGCCGGAAGGCGCTGTGCCAGAATGTCCTTCAGCGCGCTTACCTGCCAGGTCCGACTTTCCGAGCCGGGGTTGTAGATCGCGATCACCATGTCGGCGTCGATGGCAGAGTGCAGGCGGCGCTCGATCACCGCCCAGCTCTTGAGCCGATCCGACAGCGAGATCACGGCGTAGTCGTGGCCCAACGGTGCACCGACGGCGGCCGCCACCGCGTTGGCGGCGGTCATGCCGGGCACCACGCGCACCGGTACGTCGCTCCACGCCGGCTCGGCCGCGACCTCGACGACCGCCGCTGCCATGGCGAAGACGCCGGGGTCACCGGAGCTGACGACCACGACCCTGGCGCCGTTCTTGGCCAAGTCGAGTGCCATGCAGGCACGTTCGGACTCGACGCGGTTGTCACTGGGGTGCATTCGCTGCCCGGGCCTTGGCGAGAGACGCGACAGGTAGGTCTTGTAGCCGACGATGTCGGTGGCCCTGGCCAACTCGCCATGCACCTCCGGCGTCGTCCATCTGTCGGCGCCGGGCCCGAGGCCGACGACGACCACTTCACCCATGGCTCGGGTGTCAGGCGCGGGTGCGGGATTGTTCAGCAGCCCGGGCACGATCACCATCGAGAAGTACGGCACCGTAAGGGGATCGACGTCGCGGACCGGCATCACCCGCTGCGCAGGCGTCGAGGCGCGCTCCACGTACCAGGCGCGGTCGGCAACCCCGGCGGCCTCCAGCGAGGCAAGGACCTTCGGAAAGGTGCGGCCGAGTTTCATGATCGCGACGGCGTCGCTGTCGCGCAGCCGGCGGACCAGTTCGGCGGCAGGCATCGTCCCTGGCAGCACCGTCAGCGTCTCTTCGCCCTCGACCAGAGGGCCGCCGACCGCCATGGCCGATGCGCTGACCGACGTCACGCCGGGGATGATCTCGGTGTCGAACTCGTGGGCCAGGCGTTTGTGCATGTGCATGTACGAGCTGTAGAACAGTGGATCGCCCTCGGCGAGCAGGGCGACGCTGCGGCCGGCTCGCAGATGGTTGGCGAGCACCTCGCTCGCGCTGGTGTAGAAGTCGTCCAAGGCGCCGCGGTAGCCGGCCGGGTGGTCGGCGGTCTCGGTGGTCACCGGGTACATCAGCCGTTCGTGAATCTGGCCGTCGCGCAGATAGGGCTCGGCCACCGCGAGCGCAACGCTGCGTCCATGGCGGGCGCAGTGAAAGGCGACCACGTCGGCCGCGCCGATCGCCTTGGCGGCCTTGAACGTAACCAGCTCGCTATCGCCGGGACCGAGACCGACCGCCCAGAGCTTCGCGGGCGTGCCTTCGGTCACGTGGTCGCCGCCGATCGGTCGTCGACGTCCTCGCGGTCGGACACCGCGGCTTCGCCGAAGGTCGCCATCGACGACAAGGTGGCGACGGCCGCCCGCAGCAGTGGTAGTGCCACTGCGGCCCCGGAACCCTCGCCGAGTCGCATCCGCATGTCGACGATGGGTTCAAGTCCCAGATGTGCGAGGGCGATCGTGTGTGCGGGCTCGGTGGAACGGTGACCCGCCTGCCACCACCGGCTGGCGCCAGGGGCCAATCGCTCGGCGACGACCGCGGCGGCGGTCACGACGACACCGTCGAGCAGGACGGGGGTCCGCCGGATGGCGGCCTGAGCACAAAAGCCGGCCATCGCGGCAAGGTCCGCGCCCCCGCAGATGCGGAGCAGCGCGAGCGGATCGGCGGTGGCCTCCCGAGCCCGGTACAGCGCGTCGCGCACCGCGGCCGTCTTGCGCGCCCACCCCGCGTCGTCGATTCCGGTGCCCCTGCCGACCAACGCGACCGGCTCCTGGCCCGTCAATGCGGCGATCAGTGCCGCGGTCGGCGTGGTGTTCCCGATGCCCATGTCGCCGGCGATGAGAAGGTCTGCGCCCGAATCGATCTCTTCGTCCGCAATGCGGCGCCCTGCCGTCACGGCGGCCACCGTCTCGTCAGCGGTCATGGCGTCCTCGACGGCGATGTTGCCACTGCCGCGGCGAACCTTGTATTGGCCGATCTGCTCGGAGAGCGGCTCGTCGCAGTCGACGGAGACATCGACGACGCGCACCGTCGCCCCGGCGGTACCCGCCAGCACGTTGATCGCCGCACCGCCTGCATCGATGTTGGCCACCATCTGTGCGGTCACCTCGGGTGGATAGGCCGAGACCCCTGCCTGGGCCACGCCGTGATCACCGGCGAAGACGACGACGCGCGCGCGGTTGAACTGCCGTGGTGGGCAGGCGCCCTGGCATGCCGCGACCCATACCGAGAGGTCCTCCAGCCGGCCCAGCGCGCCCTGCGGCTTGGTCAGGATGTCCTGGCGTGACCGGGCAGCCTGCTCGGCTTCGGCATCCGGTGCAGGCACCGTGGTGAAGTCCATCAGATCTCCGCTCTCGTCAGAAGTACTCATTGCGAAACGTGGACGTCGGCACTCGCGACGAATCGCCGCACCGAGGCGGGCTGTCCCGCCGGGTGGGTGTGCAGGTAGGACGCGTGGACCTTCCCGCGTATCGCTCCGTCGCGCACGGTGTGGCCGTCGACGCCGAACAGCCACGCCGGCTGCTGGTCATTGTCGAATTCGACCTTGGTGCGGTGGAATTCGTGTCCAACCACGCGATGTCCCAAGGGATAGAGCGCGGAGTCGCTCGCCGCGACGGCATCCCGGTAGCCAAGGGTGAGGCGTTTGGTGAATTGGGCGGTGCCAGAGAACACTCCGCACATCGGGTGGCCGTCGAGTTCCGTCATCAGGTAGGTCAGGCCCGCGCACTCCGCGTAGATCGGTCCGTTCTCGGACAGGTCGCGAATCTGTTGTCGGACTTGCGCATTGGCGGAAAGTTCGGTGAGGTGCTGCTCGGGAAATCCGCCGGGAAGCACCAAGGCGTCGGTCCCGTCGGGCAGCGGCTCGGTGACGGGGTCGAACTCCACGACGTCGGCGCCCGCCGCGCGGAGCAACTCGGCGTGTTCGGCATAGCCGAAGCTGAAGGCCCGTCCCGCCGCCATCGCCACCACCGGGCGCCCCTCCACCGGTCCGCCAACCGCGGTGACGGGATCCCACGGCGCATCGGGAACTCTCGCAGAGGCGAGGGCGGCGACGGCGGCGACGTCGACGTGCTTGGCCACCAACGTGGTCATCGCCTCGACGGCTGCACATGCCTGCCTGCCGTGCTCAACGGCGGTGATCAGTCCCAGGTGCCGCGACGGCACCGTCAACTCGCCCGCTCGCGGAATGGCGCCGAGCACCGGCATGCCGACGAACTCGCAGGCTTGCCGCAGCACCTGCTCGTGGCGCGCGGAGCCGACCCGGTTGAGGATGACCCCGCCAATGCGGGTGCGGGTGTCGAACGTCGAAAACCCGTGCAGCAGTGCGGCGATGCTCTGGCTGTGGCCTGCGGCGTCGACGACCATGATGACCGGCGCGCTCAGCAGCGATGCGACGTGGGCCGTCGATCCGACCGCTGGTCCCGCCGAGTCGGGATCGATGCGGCCGTCGAAGAGGCCCATCACCCCTTCGACCACGGCGATGTCGGCGCCCGCACAGCCGTGTCGGTACAGCGGGCCGACGAGTTGCTCAGACACCAGGACCGGGTCAAGGTTGCGGCCCGGCCTGCCGGCGGCGAGCGCGTGATAGCCGGGGTCGATGAAGTCCGGCCCGACCTTGAACGGCGCGACCCGGTGGCCGGCCTGCCGAAGGGCGCCAACCAATCCCGTTGCCACGGTGGTCTTTCCGCTGCCCGAAGACGGCGCGGCCACCACGACTGCCGGCGTCGTGGCTACCACTCGATGCCCTTCTGGCCCTTGCGGCCGGCATCCATGGGGTGTTTGATCTTGGTCATCTCGGTGACGAGGTCTGCGGTCTCCACCAATCGTGGCGGCGCGTCCCTGCCGGTGATGACGACGTGCTGGCTGCCTGGTCGGGCCAGCAGCGTGTCGACCACGGTGTCGACGTCTACCCAGCCCCACTTCAGCGGATAGGTGAACTCGTCGAGTACGTAGAAGTCGTGTCGCTCCTCGGCGAGTCTGCGAGTGATTTCCGCCCAGCCATCGAGAGCCGCCGCGGCGTGGTCGTCCTCGCTGCCCGTCTTGCGGGACCACGACCACCCGGCCCCCATCTTGTGCCATTCGACGCTGCCGCCGACGCCGTGCTCGGTGTGCAGGTCGTTCAGTCTGGCGAACGCCGCTTCTTCTCCGACCTTCCACTTGGCGCTCTTGACGAATTGGAAGACCGCGACGTCGAGTCCGGAGTTCCACGCGCGCAACGCCATTCCGAAGGCGGCGGTCGACTTTCCCTTGCCAGCCCCGGTGTGCACCGCGAGCACCGGGCTGTTTCGACGGGCCCTGGTCGTTCGGCCGTCGTCGGGAACCACCGATGGGCGACCCTGTGGCATAAGCGTTACCCTCCTGCGTTCAGGCCGCGCCGCGAACGGCCTCGGTCAGCTGGCCCGCCCGCAACTGGGCCAACCCGATCATCGGCGCCTCGAGTTGACGGGCGAGTCGTTCGGCCAGCTCCAACCGCACATAGGACGTCTCACAGTCCACCACCACCGCGGCGGCCTTCTCGGCCACCAGCGCGGCGGCGGCCAACCGGCTGCGGCCAAGGGGATCCCGGCCTCCGGTGGCCCTTCCGTCGGTGAGAACCACCACCAGGGGGCGACGCGTGCTGTCTCGCACCCGTTCACGGATGACCATTTCCCTGGCTGCCAGCAGCCCTTCGGCAACGGGCGACTTGCCTCCCGTGTCGAACTTCGCCAGCCGGCGACCGGCGATGTGCGCCGAGGTCGTCGGCGGCAAGAGGACCGTGGCGTGGTCCTGGCGGAACGTGATGACCGCCACTTTGTCGCGGCGCTGGTAGGCATCCCGCAGCAAGGACAACGCGGCGCCGCTGACGGCGGACATCCGATCCCGTGCCGCCATCGACCCCGAGGCGTCGACCACGAAGATCACCAGGTTGCCCTCCCTGCCGACCCTGACCGCGCCGCGGAGGTCTTCGACTGCGGGTCGAGGAGCACCCGTACTTCCCGAGCGGCTGGCCGCGGCGAGCACGGTGGCGAAGAGGTGGAGGCCGTGACCGTTGCGGACGTCATCGCAGGCCGATACGACGGCGCCGGCGCGGTTGCGTGCCCGCGACCGTCGGCCCGGGGTTCCGTCGCCGACGCCGGGCACCGTCAGCGCGCGCGTCCGGAAGACCGGTGTTGGGGCGGCACTCGGCCGGGTCGGTGCCGGGGCCCGTTGGGTCGAACTGGACGGTGCCTCCGGCGCCGATTGGTCGGTGCCGTCGCCAGGCGAATCGTGTTCGGGCGGTGGGGAGCTGGGGTCGGGATCCGGTTCGGGGTCTGGGTCGGGATCCGGGTCGCCTTGGCCCCCGGACTTGGCAAGGGCGTCGTCGAGTTGATCGGGGTCGAGACCAGGGTCGTCGAAGGGGTCCCTTCGACGACGGTGCGGCAGTGCGAGTTCGGCGGCGACCCTGATGTCTTCGGCGGTCACCGTCTGCGCCTCACGCCAGGCGGCGTGCGCAATCGCGGTGCGCGCGATGACGATGTCGGCGCGCATCCCGTCGACGTCGAACGACGCGCACACCGAGGCGATGCGCTCCACCTCGGCGTCGGGCAACACCACCTCGTCGACCCGTGCCCGCGCCGAGGCGATGCGTCGGGCCAGTTCGGCGTCCTGCTCGGCATAGCGCGCCGCGAAGCCCTCCGGGTCGGCCTCGTAGGCGATCCGCGAGCGGATGACGCGAGCTCGCTCGGGCACGTCGCGGGATGCATTCACGTCCACGGTCAACCCGAAGCGATCGAGCAGTTGCGGACGCAGCTCGCCCTCTTCGGGGTTCATCGTGCCGATCAGCACGAATCGGGACTCGTGCGAGTGGGAGATGCCGTCACGCTCGATGTGAACACGCCCCATCGCCGCGGCGTCGAGAAGGACGTCCACCAGGTGATCCGGCAGAAGGTTCACCTCGTCGACGTAGAGCACGCCGCCGTCGGCCCTGGCCAGCAGGCCTGGCGAGAAAGCATGCTCACCGTCGCTGAGCACCTTCGCGAGATCCACCGAACCGACCACGCGGTCCTCCGTGGCGCCGACCGGCAACTCGACCAGCCGGCCGCCGTCCACTGCATGGAGCACCCCGGCCAGGCCGCGCACCGCCGTCGACTTGGCAGTGCCCTTCTCGCCCCTGATCAACACGCCACCGATCTGGGGGCGCACCGCGCACAGCACCAGCGCGAGCAGGAGCCGCTCGTGGCCTACGATCGCACTGAGCGGGTAATCGGCGGAACGGTTCAGAGACAAGGGAATCCGAGCGCGACGCTTGAGTCGTTCGTCGTCATTCAACGTTCCTTTCGGGGTGTCACGCGACCCCGTTCGATGCAGGATGCGCTTGGCCCAACATCTGACTCACACACCGGCTCTCACCAGGCGTATTCACAGCGGCGCGTCCGTTCTGGGTTCTCACCAGATTCCTGTACGCCAAGCGCAGACCGATGATAAACCACTCCCGGTCCCATCGGGGCAGGTGGACTACTGTGGCGACTGCGGGCGGTTCGGCCGCCAGGACCGGGGCCGCGAGGTCAACCGGTGCAAGGAGCGTGATCGGAGTGGTTCTGTCGAGGCCGCTGCGCGAGGTGCACGACCTCTTCGTCGCCGGCCAGGTCGACTCGTCCTACCTCGACTCCACCGCGATCCGACCGATGGTCGCCGAGAGCTGGCGTCGTAGCCTGGCCAAGGGCGTCAACCCTGATGGCGAGAGCGCTTCGTCCTCAGCGATCACTCTCCAGCTGGCCAGGATGCGAGACATGCACCCGTTGGCCGCGGCCCTTCCGGTGATAAGGCGACTCCTCGTCGACGATGCCACCGATTCCGGTGTCGTCGTAGCCATCACCGCCGCCGACGGCACGCTGCTGTGGGTGGAAGGCGACCCGAAGGCGATCCGGAAGGTCGAGTCGATGAACTTCGTTCCCGGCGCCGACTGGAGCGAACGCCGCGTCGGCACCAATGCGCCAGGCACCGCCCTTGCGCTCGACCACGAGCTGCAGATCCGCAGCTCTGAACACTTCTCCCGAGTGGCCCAGCCATGGAGTTGCACCGCTGCGCCGGTGCACGACCCAGCTACCGGTGACCTCATCGGGGCGATCGACTTGACCGGCGGTATCGAGGTGGCCTCGGCCCAGGCGCTGGCCCTGGTGCGCGCCACCGCCGTCGCCGTCGAGAACCATCTGGCGTTGCTCCGGCTCACCGAACCCAGCGCACGCGGGCGAGAACAGGCCAGTGCCCAACTCCGGGTGCTCGGCGCGGAAAGGCCGCGGTGGCAGTTCACCGATCAGCGCAGCCAGCGCCGGACCGCCCACCTGACACCGCGCCACGCCGACATCTTGGTGCTGCTGAGCCAGCATCCCGAAGGTCTTAGTGCCGATCGCCTCGCGATGATGCTCGATGACAAGGACTTGGACGTGGTCACGGTCCGTGCCGAGATGTCGCGGCTCAGACGTGTCATTGCGCCTGTCACGGTGGTGTCGCGACCGTATCGACTGCTGGAACGGGTCGTCAGCGACGTGAGTCAGGTGTTCGACGAACTCCGGTCCGGGCGGGTCGGTTACGCGCTGGACCACTACCCCGGCGCACTGCTGCCGCAGTCGATGTCACCTGCGGTCGCGCGGTTGCGGATGGAGCTGAGCACCAGCCTGCGGACGGCGATCGTCGCGACCGGCAACCTGACCTTCTTGCGGCGTTGGTTGGACCTGCCGGAGGGTCGTGACGACCGCGATGGGTGGCGGCTCCTGCACGACGCGGCAGGTGCCGGGTCGGTCGGGCAGGCGCAGGCCCACGGTCATCTGGCCGGCCTCGACATGGACCTGGCCTAACCCGAGCCGGAACCGGACGGGCTTCCGCTGCGTCTTACCCGGCATGGGAGAAACTGAGTCAGCGCACGTCGACGTCGGAGCACTGCTCGACGTCGCCAGCCGATGCGACGCGCTCGCAGACGTCGTCGACGGGCTGGTCCGCGGTCAACTCGACCGGCTGAGCTTCGACGGTGCAGTCGCCGGTCGCGACCACGCCGCCCGCGGAAACGTCCTGCGGCGAGCCGTCGACGACGTCGTCGACCAGATGCACGCGTGGGCTAGGGCGATGCGCGAGATCGCTTCCGCGCTAAGGGCATCCGGCGACCGGTACGTCGACGGCGATGCGCGCGGCGCCGCACGGCTGGGGTGACGGTGGCCGGCCCATTGGACGTCGCAGCACGGCTCGCCGAGGCGCGACCCACCATCGACGACATCGAGGAATACGTGGCGGCATGCCGTCGGCTCGGTTACCAGAATCGGGATCTGACCATGCATCCCACGCAGGTGCGCGACTGGTACGACGCCGAGGAGGGCCTCGACCTACGGGCGCTGGATCTCGACCACGGGATCCTGTCCGCGGCCGCATCGGCAGCCGAGGACGCTGCCCGCATGCAGGGCGATCTGGTTGCCGAGCTCACCGTGGCATGGACCGGCCGGGGAGCGGCAGCAGCCCACGAATTCGTCTGGCGCAGTTGCCAAGCGGCGACCGCCGTCAGCGCAGCGGTCCGCGCGGCCGCGGACGCGGAGGCCGCACTTCGGGACGCGCTGTGGCAGGCGGTCGACGCGAAGGCAGTCGCCACCGAGGCGGTCGACGGCAGGCAGGGGCCGCAACGCGCCGAATGGCTGGCCGCCGCCAAGACGGTCACGACCGGCGCGGGAGACGTCGCGGCCGCAAGCGAATTGGTCGACCAACAGGTCAAGCCGTTCGTCGACCGTGATGTCGGGTCGGACTGGCTCGCCGCGATGCGCGCCGCCGCCTCGTCGATCGACGCCGCCTTCGACGCGGCGATCGCACGCGCCACCGCCCCTACGGCGGTGTTCGGCGTGCCGGGTGACCTCGGTCCCCGGGCCGAGTCGAGGGGATATTCGGAAGCGGCGGGTGGTGGGGATGGTTCCGTTCGGACCGTTCCGGCAGCTGCCGTCGGATCAGGGCCGGGTCCCGGTCGGGGATTGGGGCCGGCCGCCCCGGCTATCGCACCGGAGCCCCCTCCGCAGTGGTCGCCTCCCGCCGAGGCTGCGCCGGTGGCGGCTGCGTCCGCGCCACTCCCACCGCCGGCGGGCGCGCCGTCGCTTCCGCCGCCGTCGCTGCCGTCGTCATCGATGCCGTCGTCAGGAGACCTCGGCTCAGGCGCATCGTCGCTCGGCTCCGGGTTGTCGGGATTCGGACAGCAGCTGGCCGATCTCATCGGTGGCCTGATCGGGTCGGCCGATGGCGAACTCCCCGACGCCGGTGACACGTCCGAGCAAGATGACCCCGAACCCGACGCCGAGACTGAAGAGCCGGCCGGCGACGAGGAGGCGGCGGCGGACGCGGACCCGGAGGAACCTGCCGAGGAGACCGTTGAAGGGCCGGCACCCCAACCGCTTCCAGATCCAGAACCAGATACAGAACCGACAGCGACCCCGGGCCCACTGCCGCCCGAGCCGCCGCCCGCCCCGCAGGGGCTGCCAGAAGCCGTCGCAGAGCCCACTGCCGATGGGACGGAACCCACGCCATGCGAGATTGCCGCCGACGAGCTGCCGCAGGTAGGGGAGTAGGTCAGATCGTCTGATCGCGGCATGCCAGCGCCGCGGTGACGAACTCGTCGCGCAAGGGATCAGCCGTCGCGGCGTCCCAGATCAGTGTCACGCGACCAGGCGGAATGTTGGCGATCGGCACCACGCACACGTCGGGGCGGCGGTAGAACGCCGTCGTCGACCGTGGCAGGATCACGAAACCTTCATGTGCGGCAACGCGTTCCAGCTTCTCCTCCATGGTGCAGGCGGTGCTGCGGGTGGCGCGCCGCTGCTCAGGTGTCGCGACGGCGTACCACTCCGGTACGGTCCCAGGATCCTGGAGCAGCCGATGAGAGGCGAGATCGGTCAGTAGCACCGAGGGTCGGGCGGTCAGGGGGTCGTCTGCTGGGAGCAGTGCATCCCTGGGCTCCTCGATGAGCGCAGCGGTCCCGAGACCGCGGTGGTCGATGGGCTCGCGGGCGTAGACGACGTCCAAGCGGCGGCTCAGCACCGACTCGATCTGATCGGCCCAATTGACCGGTATGACTTCGGCGCGGTGGCTCGCGTCCGCCGACTCGAAGGTGCGTACCGCGCCGGTGGCGAGCAGGCCTGGCATCACGCCGATTCGCAGCACCCGGGTCGGGCTGGCTGCCCGGGTAAGGCGCTCGCGCAACGCCTTCGACTCCGACAGCAGGAAGCGTGCATCGTTCAGCAGCTGAGCGCCCGCGTCCGTGAGGCTGGTGCCGCGGCTATCCCTGACGAGGAGGCGGACGCCGAGGTCGTCCTCGAAGGACTTGATTTGGCGGGACAGCACGGGCTGCGCAATATGGAGCCGTTGCGCCGCCCGCCCGAAGTTCAGCTCCTCGGCGACGGCGACGAAGTACCGCAACTTGCGCATGTCGAGGTCGGCGGTGGTCATACCCCAACGGTATCGCTACGCAACGCAAAGAGTGTTGGACGAATGGCTCGGATGCTCGGATCGTGGAGTCATGAGCCTTCAGAACACGAATGTCCTCGTCATCGGCGGCACCTCGGGCATCGGTCTTGGCGTCGCCCGCGCCGTTGCCGATCGTGGCGCCACCCCGATCGTCGTGTCACGGCGCCAGTCGAGTGTCGACCGCGCACTGGCCGAACTTCCCGACGGGGCTTGCGGCGCCACCCTCGACCTCGCCGACCCCGGCGGTCTGGACCGCCTCGCCGAAGAGGTCGGCGACGTCGATCACCTGGTCTTCACCGCGGGGGAGTCACTCGAAATGGCGCGGCTGTCCGACCTGACACCCGCGGTCATCACCGGGTTCCTGCAGACCCGGTTCATCGGCGCGCTGAACGCGGTGCGGGTCTTCGGTCCCCGTCTGCGCGAGGGCGGATCGGTGACGCTTACGAGCGGCACCGCAGCATGGCAGCCGGGTTTCGGGGCCCTTCCAGTGAGCCTGTGCGGTGCGATGAACGCGCTGACGACCGCGCTGGCCGTCGAGCTGGCGCCCATCCGCGTCAATGCCGTTGCACCTGGCGTGATCAGGACCCCGCTCTGGGATGCGATGTCGGATGCCGACCGAACGGCGCTGTACGAGCAAGAGGCACGACGGATTCCACTCGGTCGCATCGGTGAGGTCGACGACGCTGCACGGGCGTACGTCTACTGCATGGAGCAGACGTACGGCACCGGTACGGTGCTCACCGTCGAGGGGGGCACCCTACTGGTGTGACTCAGTGCGCCAGCGCGACGAGCTCCTCGCAGAACTTCACGGACTCGCGATCGTCGCCGGAGAGCGGGTGCACCAGCATCGTGGTGACGCCTGCCTCGGCGTAGGCGGCCAACCGTTCCTTGACGAAACCGGCTGGGCCGACCAGTGACGTGTGGCGCACCAGCTCGTCGGGCACGGCGGCGATGGCCTCTTCCTTCTTGCCAGCCAGGTAGAGATCTTGGATGTGATCGGCGACCTCGCCGAAGCCGTAGCGGGTGGCCAGATTGTGGTAGAAGTTCTTGCCGCGGGCACCCATGCCACCGATGTACAGCGCCAGTTGGGGTTTCGCCCACGCCAACCGATCGTCGACGTCGTCGCCGATGGCCAGGCTGGCCGAGACCATGACGTCGAGCGGGCCGAGGGCGGGGTCACGCTTGGCCGCGCCAGCGCGCAGGGCGTCGCCCCACACGTCATCGGCCTTCTCGGGGTAGTAGAACACCGGCTGCCAGCCCTCGGCGATTTCGGCCGTGAGTTGGACGTTCTGCGGCCCCAGGGCGGCGATGGTGATCGGAATACGCTCGCGGACGGGATGATTGATGAGCTTGAGCGGTTTACCAAGTCCGGTGCCCCGGTCTGCGGGCAAGGGTATCTGGTAGTACTTGCCGTCGAACTCGACCTTGTCGCGTCGCCATACCTGGCGGCAGATCTCGACGACCTCGCGGGTGCGGCCGAGCGGCGCGTCGAACGGAACGCCGTGGAAGCCCTCCACGACCTGTGGGCCGGACGTGCCGATGCCGAGCCGGAAGCGACCGTCGGAGACGTAGTCGACGCCGGCTGCCGTCATCGCCAGCAGCGTCGGCGTACGGCTGTAGATCGGGACGACGCCGGAGCCGAGCTCGATGGTGGACGTCTTGGCCGCGAGATAGCCGAGCTGGCTGATGGCGTCGTAGGAGTAGGCCTCGGCGACCAGGGCGATGTCGACGCCCACCTTCTCGAGTTCGACGACCTGGTCGGCCGCCTCCCGGAAGCCGCTGGCGTAGCTCAGAAAGATTCCGGTGCGCATCGCGAAATCATACGACAATCAACCAGTTGGTTGGGAACGCGGGGTGTCGACGCGCTACGGTTTGAGAAGCGCGACGACCTTGTTCTCCAGATCCACGGGATCGTCGGAGAACGGATCGAGGACCTCGGCCTTGGGCAACGCCACCTCGGGATCGGAGAAGTCCCGGTAGGTCTTGTCGCCGGTCAGCTGGTGCAGCAGATAACCCGTGAGGAGCGCGCGGACGATCTTCTGCGTGCCCCTGTCAGCTCCTGGCAGTTTGAGGACTCGGGCGAGCCGGCGGCCTTCGACCAGCCCGCCTGCCGTGACCTTCTTCACGTCACGCAGCGTCGCCGGCTTCCACGCCCTGGCCAACTCGACAGCGTTCGACCGCAGCGACATGGGGTCACCCGGGTCGGCGAGGATCAGCCCCGGCACCCGCAGCGCCGAGGCGGGTTGTTCGGCCGCGGGTTTGGAGACAGTGGGGAACATCGCCACGGCGGCCTTGAGTTTGTCGCCCATGCCGGCAGCGGCGAAGACGGCAGCCGAGCCGCCAAAACCATGGCCGACGACACCCAACTTGGTGGGGTGGACGCTGATCTTGCCTGGGCCGAGTCGTACGCCCGCCACGATGTCCAGGGTCGTACCCAGGTCGAACGCAAAGTTCAGCACCGACGGCGCGAAACTCGTCTCGGTGTTCGGGGCGGCGGCGACGATGCCCCAGGACGCCAAATGCTCCAGCGTTCCCGCATAGCGCTCGGCAGTGGCCAGCCAGTCGTGGCCGAACGCCACACCGGGCAGATTCATCCCCGATTCGGGGGTGTACACGATGCCCGGCAAGCCGGCGAAGGCCAGGTCACCACGGAGAACGCGATGCGGCCCCCGACGGGTCAGCGCAGCGAAGAGTTTCTTCGTCTTGGCCACCCGATGACCGTAGCTCACACCAGCTCGGGGCGGCGGCCGCACTACCCCTCTTGGCCGACGGCTGCATTAGGCTGGAGTGTCATGTGCGGAATCGTCGGCTACGTCGGGCAGCGTCCTGCCAGGGACATCGTCGTCGATGCTCTGCGTCGGATGGAATACCGGGGCTATGACTCCTCGGGTGTGGCGCTGCTCGACGGGCACGGCGGCATGGCGGTGCGCAGGCGCGCCGGACGGTTGGCCAACCTCGAGGAGGCCCTCGCGGAGGCCGACTCCGAGGGGCTGATCGGCAACACCGGGATGGGCCACACCCGCTGGGCCACCCACGGCAGGCCGACCGACCGCAACGCCCACCCGCACCGCGACGCGGCGGGCAAGATCGCCGTCGTCCACAACGGGATCATCGAGAACTTCGCCGCGCTTCGGGCCGAGCTCGAGGCCGTCGGCGTCGAGTTCGCCAGTGACACCGACAGCGAGGTCGCCGTCCACCTGGTGTCCTGGCAGTACCACCACGGAGTCACCGCGGGTGACTTCGTCGGCTCCGTGATGGCCGTACTGCCCCGGTTGGAGGGCCATTTCACCCTGGTGTTCGCCAGCGCCGACGATCCGGACACCATCGTGGCCGCCAGGCGTTCGACGCCGCTGGTGATCGGCGTCGGTGACGGGGAGATGTTCCTTGGCTCCGATGTCGCGGCATTCATCGAGCACACCCGCGAAGCCGTGGAACTGGGCCAGGACCAAGCCGTGGTGATCACCGCCCACGGCTATGAGATCTACGACTTCCAGGGCAACCGGGACGACGCCGCCGCTCGTCCGTTTCACATCGACTGGGACCTGTCCGCCGCCGAGAAGGGCGGCTACGAGTACTTCATGCTGAAGGAGATCGCCGAGCAGCCCGCCGCGGTCGCCGACACTCTGCTCGGGCACTTCGCCGGCGGTCGGATCGTGCTCGACGAGCAGCGACTGAGCGACCAGGAACTTCGCGAGATCGACAAGGTCTTCATCGTCGCGTGTGGGACCGCGTATCACTCTGGGATGCTGGCCAAATATGCCATCGAGCATTGGACCCGG
>NZ_JAVRQA010000122.1:0-7673 GCF_032161845.1 Mycobacterium sp. | reverse complement strand
GCAGTGAATCCACGCCCGCGACGGCCGAACGCCGAACCTGTTCGATGACGTCCACATTCGTCCCTGTCGTCACTGAAATGGAGCTGTGACGAAGCACGCGCTGCACTGTCGCTGCCTCGACGCCCATGCCTCGGGTTTCGCCAGCTGGGGCGGCATGTCGATCAGCGGTCCCAGTGGTCGCGGCGTCGCCAGCGGATCACATGAACCGCGCACCACCTTTACGTGGCCGTCAAGGCCGGCGATGAAGCGGCGAATCAAAGCGGACTTTGCCGACACCGGCCTCCCCGCGCAGCAACGCCACCTGTCCAACGCCGCGCCCAGCCCGCTGCGCCAAGACGCCCAAACGGGCCAACACCGATTCCCGCTCCAGCAGGATCTCCGTGAACGCCCGACGCCCCTTCCTTGCACTGCGCCGACGCCGGCGGGCGGTCGAGGCAAATCAACGATATAACCCCTGGCAAATCAAAGATAGGGGAAATGCCTCATGAATTCAGACCCGCGATGAGCACATACTGCATTGGAAACTCGTCCATCTTTGTTAATCCTTCGAAGAACCGCACAGTTGGATGAGCGGTGAAACTCCACATTCCTACTACTGCCGCGGCGGTTGTGTGATCGCCGCCCGCGGGCCGGCTGCCACGGGAGTGGTCGGCAAACCCGATTCACCGGGCCGCACCGGCCGCACCTTAGCCGACGGCCTTGTGAAGCAACCTTCACCGAGCTTGGGTGTTCACGAAAGGGGGAGTGATGGAGGTGGGTCGCGCCGGCGCCGTCATCGTGGTGAAACCTCGCGATATGAGCAGGGGGGTGTGTCCTTGCGGCTGGGCGACCAACCCGCGCCTACCACTGTCTTTGGCCAAGATCAACGCCCCGATCCATGCTGCGCGGCACGATTGCGGGCCCGCTATTCCGCTGATCCAACCTAGCGTCGTGATGGTCATGGAACGCCGCGGGATCCTCGACGTTGACTGCCCGCAGGGCTGCAGTGGCCAGCTGCCTCAGGTTGGCCAGCTACCAGACCGGCCGCGGATCGACACTCGTCCGGTAATCGTCGAGGCCACCCGTGGCACGTTCCACCGCAAACCTTTTGTTCAGTTAACAAACACGGTTACATCCGCTAACACAATTTATTGTGGGAATCGACGGTCTGTCGCTCGACTAGATCCGTGCCGGCTAGTCACCGACAGGCGACTCTTCGGAAAGTCAGAGAGAGAAACGTGAGCGACGCTCAACTCCCACATACCGGCAAACGCATCGCGGGAGGATTGGACGATATGACGGCGTGCCAAAACTTCATGTCGTCACATCTGCGGTGGGAATTGGCGCAGTTGATGTCGCGGGTGCGACCGGACGATCTATCAGCCGTTGAGATCACCGCTCTGCTGCTCGTTCTGAGACCGGCTGACTCCCGGGTTGTCGGCCGACCAACCACCCGGCCAAAGGTGCACCTTCGCCAGGGATGATGGCGCAGCGCTGCTCGCGGGCGTCATGACGCGCGGCCAAACCGGCGTGGGCGCTGCATCGCGCTGAGGATCGGCAGGTGGTCAGCGCGATGGGTAACCGCCAGGGACCGTACGGGCGAGGTGTGATCGGACTTGTGCACACTGCGGTGAAACGGCCCAGACGGCATGAGACCTTGCGCGAGGGCGTGGACGCACCTGTCGTCGTAATCTGCGTGACGTCCAAGGCGGCACTATCCATCGCTGTGATGCCGTCCCGATCCTTGCTCGGCGACGTCGCGAGCTCGTTGAAAAATGTTCGAGAATTACATATTTAATGCTCAGGTGGGTGAACTTACTTCACACGCCGGCGGTTAACTTACGGATTTGAATTACGGCCAGCGACTCGTCGGATACACGGTAGCACCCGGCGAATTTGCTAGCCAGCCGGATGCCGAGATGGTGGCTCGCGGGAATCGAGCTGTTCGCTTCTTCGCATCGCAACTGTTTACATGTGCTCAGCGTCGATGCACCTCCCAGACCGGTTTGGCCACCATAGTTGACGGCACGCAAGATCATCTTGCCAACGACATTGATGCGCATGGCGTTTCGACACTGCTCAACTGAATGCAGGGTCGCCGCAGCGACTTCGCGTCCAGCAATTTCGGCGCCGTTGGCAGTCGTTCGTCGGCAGTCCCGATCCGTGGTCCGCTCAGCTCGGCATCCGGCCGCAACGTTGGTGTTGCAGTTAACTGGCAGAGAATTCTCGGGCGATGTGTTTGGTTGTGAAAATTGGTGGGTAATCGATTAGCTTACGAAAGATATTGCGGGAGTGCGTATTGCCGTGGCCGGTCTTCCGCCGCACGCGACGCCTCAAATAGTCAACGGTGGTGCGATCATGGTCGGTACGGAATTCTCGGAGGAGAGCGACTACGTCGTTGCGGCACGCGATCATGTGATGACGGGCCGGAGCTGTGTATTGCCACATCTGCGCAGGGAGTTGGAACAGGTGCTGTCGCGGGTGCGGCCCCAGGATCTGTCAGTCGTTGAGGTCGTCGGCCTGCTCGGGATTCTGGACTCAGCGCATTCCCGGATTGTCGGCGGACCAACCGGCCGGCCAGGACTTGGCGTCCTCTGGGTTCGCGGCGAGGACCCGGCGCCTCAGCTCGCTTAGCAGTGAGTCGACAGACACCCCGGTCAGGTCACCGGTAAGCGTCGTTAGTTCGACCACCCCCAACTCGGTGCTGGACAGGTACCCGGCGGCTACTAGGGCCTCGACAGGCGACCGGCCGTACGCACGCGCGAGGGCGACCGCGGCTTCGGCACGTGGGGTGTTGGTGCCACGTTGCCAACGGGAGATGCTGGACTGATCGATGCCGGTCGCGGCGGCGATGTCCTTCTGTGCCGCATTGCCGGTCAACGTCACGACATACCGCCACCATGTCGTTTCACCCACCTGGTCAGGGTATGGCATAACCGCAATAGGGTTGGCTGGCGAGGGTTTCAGTGATTCGGCATTTTGCATCTTGCATTGAGTTTCGTCGTCAAGTTCCCGCCTTCGAGTGTTCCCGAGGACTGCTCACCGTACCGCTCGGATGCTCTAGCGCAGTCCTCGTCGCGACCATTGCAGGCAGTCATGCATACGCGTATGATGACATGCATAACCGCAAGGACTGACACCGGGGAGGACAACGCGCTCGCGACCGTCGTCGCGACAGCCCATCGGTGTACACGGCGTGTCACGTCACAACCTGCAGTGCGGCTCTAGGGAGCCTGATTAGGAGCTTGAAATGAAGAATTCCGTTTACCCATATGCGACAGGGCTTGCCATGGCCGGAGCCGGTGTCATGTTGGCCTTTGGTGCCGGCACCGCTCAGGCCGCGCCGGCGCTGGCCCCGCCAACGTCACCTCCCACCATTGAATGTCTTCTGGCATGGGCGGGCTGCTCATCCAGCGGCCTGGTGGGACCCAGCCTCGCCCTTACGCCGACCCCGAATGCGTTGGCAGCAGCCACGTTCGTGGGCCCCATGACGGGCGATCCGTTTTACGGCCTAATTGGCATCGCCGGATTGGTTCCCATCGTGAACATCTTCATCAGCAATGGCGTCAACGGTGCGCCGGGCACGGGCGCTAACGGCGGCAACGCGGGGATGTTGATCGGCTACGGCGGGACCGGCGGATCGGGTGCCGCGGGACAGGTCGGCGGCAGCGCCGGCAACGGCGGCCTGCTGTTCGGCAACGGTGGCACCGGCGGTGTCGGCGGAATCGGCGCGACGGGCGGAAACGGCGGCAACGCTGGGTTCCTCGCCTTGCTCGGCAGCGGAGGCGACGGTGGCGCCGGCGGGGTCGGCGCGGCGGGCGGCAATGGCGGCAACGCCGGTACCCTTTCTCTCTTCGGCCACGGCGGCGCCGGCGGCGTCGGTGGAAACGGCACAACCGGCACGGGAACGGTGGTGACGGCAGCCGCCATTACGAGTGCTGCGCGCACGGCCGCTGGGAACGCTGCTGCGCCTACGACGCCCACGACCGGTGCTGACGGTGTGAACCCGACGCCGAGTGGCCCGGCGGGCACCGAGGGCGCCGCCGGCGTGACCGGCACAATTACCGGTGGCAACGGCGTCGCCGGTGGTGACGGCAACAACGGCGGCGCTGGCGGAGCCGGTGGCGCGGTGGCGGGTACGGCACCCGTGGCGACCGGCGGGAACGGCGCTGCGGGCGGCAACGGCACCGACGGCGCCAACGGAGGGGCAGGCGGCGCAGGCGGCGCATCCTCAACGACTGGCACAAACGCAGTGGCCATCGGCGGTAACGGCGGAGTCGGCGGAAACGGCGGAGTCGGCGATACCAACGGCGGCGCGGGCGGAGCAGGCGGCGCAGGGGTCAGCACCACCGGAGTGGGTACCGGCGGTGCCGGCGCTAACGGCGGCGACGGCGGAACCGGCGCTGCCGGGCTGCCCGGTGGAACCGGTGCTGCCGGGATCAACGGCACCAACGGCACCAACGGCACCGTCGTCGGTACCAACGGCACCAACGGCGGCCCTGCGGGCGCCGGGGGCAACGGCGGCAGCGGCGGGCTCTTCGGTCGCGGCGGGGCTGCCGGTAACGGTGGAACCGGTGGAACCGGTGGAACCGGCGGAACTGGCCAGGCTGGCACGAGCGGCACTAACGGCACGTCCGGTGGCACGGGCGGAACTGGCGGTAACGGCGACGCTGGCGGTAACGGCGGGGTCGGCGGCGCAGGCGGCGCCGGCACGGGTGCCGGCGGCACCGGAGTCGGGGGGGTCGGCGGCCTCGGCGGCTCCGGCGCTACCGGCGGTCCAGGCGGAGCGGGCGGAACCGGCGGTCCAGGCGGAGCGGGCGGAACTGGTGGAACCGGCGCAGCAGGCGGAACCGGCGGAACCGGTGGAACCGGCGCAAATGCCGGTACCCCCGGGAGCGGCGGGCTGTTCGGCGGTCGCGGTGCGACCGGCACTACCGGCACTACCGGCACCGCAGGCACAACCGGGGCTACCGGCGCTACCGGCGCCACGGGCACAACCGGGGCAACCGGGGCAACCGGGGAAACCGGCACCGCAGGTGCCGGCGGCACCAGCGGGGCGAACGGCGCCCAGGGCGCGTCGTCATAACCGGGACGGCAGGGCCTCGGTAGAGGTACTGATATTCGTACAGCGGGGGCGTCGGCAGGCCCGACGCCCCCGATTCGTACCGGCGCCCACATCGTGGGGTCACACAGTCACCACCTGACGCAAAGCACAGAGCAGACAGAAGAAATGTCGTTGGGAAGGAAAGCCATGACGACTCTAAGCAATGTTGAGGGGGTGGACGCCCCGGTCAAGGGGCGGTACCCCCAATTCGATCGGGAGGCGTTGCCGGTCAACGATGTCGGCCGGCTGTTGTTGCGCTGCGCCGATCGGCCCGGGTTGGTAGCGGCGGTAAGCACCTTCCTGGCCCGGGCCGGAGCCAATATCGTCTCGCTGGATCAGCATTCGACTGAGCGGTCGGGCGGAACATTCGTGCAGCGCACCATCTTTCATCTGCCGGGATTGACGACGTCACTACCTGCGCTGGAATGCGGCTTCAGTGAGCAGGTCGCCGCGCCGTTCAACATGGACTTCGGACTCACGGACGCCTCCAAACCCAAGCGGGTGGCGATCATGGCGTCCAAAGACGACCACTGCCTATTGGATCTGCTGTGGCGCAACCGGCGCCGTGAACTGGACATGTCGGTGATGATGGTGATCTCCAACCACCCCGACCTTGCCGATCAGGCCCGCTCGTTCGGCGTGCCGTTTCTGCACGTGCCCGCCACCAAAGACATTCGGGCACAAGCAGAACAACGTGAACTCGACGTGTTGCGCGGCAATGTCGACCTGGTGGTGCTGGCCCGCTACATGCAGGTCCTCTCACCCCACTTCCTAGCCGACGTCGGTTGTCCCCTGATCAACATCCACCATTCGTTCCTGCCGTCCTTCATCGGGGCGGCCCCGTACCGGCGCGCCAAGGAGCGAGGCGTCAAACTCGTCGGCGCGACCGCGCACTATGTGACCGAACAGCTCGATGACGGACCGATCATCGAGCAGGACGTCGTGCGAGTGGACCACCGCGACGGCGTTTCGGATCTGACACGTCTCGGCGCCGACGTCGAGCGTGCCGTGCTGTCACGGGCGGTCTTGTGGCATTGCGAAGACCGCGTCATCCGATACGGCAACCAGACCATCGTCTTCTGAAGGAACCATCCCTCAAGAACGGAGTACGGAAATGATGACCACCACTGATGAAGTATTCGCGGACGCCGTCGCTGGTCGCCTCCAGCCCCGCCGGGTGTTCGTCCTGACAGCGGGCGGGTCGCGCGCCGTGTGCGGGTGCGGTTGGGCTGGCCACAAGAGGCTGTCGGCGGCCGGTGCCCGGGTGGATGCCTGGCTGCATGCCACCGAGTACGGGCACATGCCCGCGACCCCGCTAAATTTGCGACGACTGAGATCGTTGACAGTCTGGGGTCAGGATGGACTGGCCGCGAACGCCCCGTGAACGACGAGTCCTCGGCGGCCGGCTGGTCCGCCGATAACCCGGGAATGAGCCGGCCTCAGAATCGCGAGGAGTCCGGCGATCGCAGCGGTGTAACGGGGATATCCGCGTCCTACCGCTGACGACCTCCACGATTGCTGGACGGATACGGCCACGTCAATATTTCGTTCAAGCACAGTAGCGCTGAAAGTCGCTACGTATCGTCATACTTGGACTAAGTGGGTCGCCCCTTGTTTGCGGCTGCGATGGCCGGATCGGTGGGGCATCGTTCCACACTTTGCATTCGCAATCAGGTTCCACGCCATAGCCAATCGCGTGGAGTTGGCCCCCACGTTCCCGCAACATTCCCACCTAGCAAAACAACTTGATATTAATGGTATGGGACGAGTGAGACGCGGCCACCAAATATTATTAACGGCAATTTGTCTCAGTTGCTCACCCATCAGGAGCCAATGCGGTAGTAGATTGCCCATCGGAAGCCCCAACAGGGGATCACTTTTTCTCAGTTAGCGATTCATGCGGATACTCCGCGATCGGGGAGCACATTGCCGGGCCAGGATGAAGCGCGAGGCGGGGCGTCCCGAGCGACCCGTCATGAGGCATCGCGTGAGCGGATGTTCCGTGCCGCAGCCACCACCCTGCGCCGCTCAACATGCCGACACCGGTGAGTTGACCGGCGTCCCGCGCTGCCCGTACCTGTCGGAGACCCGGCCGATCTCGCATCGCCCGGTGCCGTCGATCAATGCCTGAGGGCTGTCGCCAACGCACGATCGTGCCAACGAAGCCCATCCCAGATGTCGGCGTTTCTGCGAGCCTCCTGCGCGGATAGGTGTGAGTCTCCTGAGACAACCATGTGATCGGGTTCACATCTGGCGGGATTGTATGCAGTATTCGATAGTCAACTGTGGCTCAACCCCGAGGTGTCCGCGCCCGGAATCGTGAACCACACGATGTACGCGTAAGGGGAATGTCATGGGATCGGTTAAAAACCCATTGATGACCGTGGTGCTGCTCACTACCGCCGCTTTGGCTGGCTGTGGAGGCGGTGGAGTCAAGACCAACGTCGCACCGCCACCACCGAGGCTGCTGACCAACACTGCTGTGCCCAATGCATCGAGCCCACCATTCAGTTTCGACATCGGCTACGTCGAGGCCGGCAAGTACTTTCTTGCCGACCGGAATAACAAAGCCGTGGATGTCGTGGACACC
>NZ_JAVRQA010000121.1:0-2550 GCF_032161845.1 Mycobacterium sp. | reverse complement strand
TGTTTCTGGCCGACGTCGAGGACACCCTCCGGTGGCACCGGATCGTCTGGTGCACCGTCGAATTCGATCGTGGTGAACGCCCGGCCCTGGGTGAACAACAGGAGAGTCACCGATTTGGACCCGTCGGGCGACGTGCCGGAGACAACCCATCCGTTCGACCCCACTGGCGATGGTTGGGGCACGCCACCGGGGACGGACTCACCTAGCGCCGACTGCGCCGCGTGCAACGCAGCTACGGCCGAAGCTTCGTCGGGGAGGATCAGGATGGTATCGCCGACTTCTTCGGTGTCGCCGTCATTGGAGAATCGCACCGCAACACCGTCACGTCCGTTCGGGTGGAGCGTCGGCGCCGATGCGGTGAAGGTCTGTCCGGGTGCGGTGAGGTCGCTTCCCTTGATCAGCAGACTCGTGAAGTCGGCCGACGCAGACGACGGTGTGGCCTGTCCAGTACTGGATACCGTTGCCGCAGAGGTCGTCGACGAAGCAGATGTGGGCTGATGGTTGCTGCAGCCAGCGGTGGGCACCGCAAGAAATATCGTCAACCCCGCGGCGGCGACTGCGAAACGCATCATGGTTCTCAATCCCTGGTTCGTGCGCACCCGAAGAATGTGACTACTGTATCGACTACGGAAGCGTCTTGTCGTTGCCCTTGGCAATCAGCCTTGGATTGGCCGCACTCGCTAATACGCCGGGTTTTGCCGCCCCGCCGCCGCCTCAGTTACCTCATGGCTGTCGCCACAGGTCCGACCGTCTAACAGTACCGAGACATTGACCTGGTCAATCTCGTGCATCCGAACCGCCGCAAGACAATGCGCTGGAGCAGTAGGCACACCCTCACCCGACCAAATATATGGTCCACGTATAGTTGCGTCGAGTTGCTGCGCGGATGTCGGAGCCGTCCGCGGCGTGATGTAGATGCGCCTTCAAACGCGGATGAGAAGGTGGCTAGCCGTTTAGTGTCCCGGCATGGATCGCATTTGGCAGTGGGCGTGGGATCGGTACGGACCGTGGTATTCGTGGGCCTTTTACGCACTTACTTCGGTCCTCATGCTGTCTGGCTACCTCTTCTGGTCGTTGGTCGTCGTCGCATTCGAGAGGTCCGATCGGTACGTGGAGGCAGCTGTCGTGACCGTCGTCGCCGTGGTCGTGATGACATACGTGATGGTTCTTCCTGGTCGAGGTTGGATCCGTCTTGCCGAGAAGTGGGCAGCCGGTGACGAAGTCGAACCGGTGAAGGCGCTGGGTGCCACCTACACCTGGGCTCGAAGCGCGGTGGCACGCGCGGTCGGAGTCAACGCCGTGAGTGCTGCGCTGCTATTGCTCGTCGTCGGTGCGATCGCACAGGCGAGTGGCTGGCGGCTAGTCCAATACGGGGTGATGGGCGCCGTTCTCGGAATCGTATTCCAGCTGATGGCAATTCATGGCTTCCTAGAATCGGCGCTGCGACCCGTCAGGGCCGCTCTCGCTGGTGACACCAGCGTCGGTGACGCCATGCCGCGCTCTCGCCCGTCCTTTGCCGCATGGTCGAACGTGTCCGTGCTCGCGTCCACGTTTGCGTTTGCCGCGGGTGCAGCGGTGGTAGCGGCCTTATTCCACTGGGCCAGTGACCTTCCCGTCCTGTCTGTCGCGATCGGAGGTGCGTTAACGCTTGCCTACGCGGTGCCGATCACAATCGGTGCCACCCTTGCGCCATCCTTATCGCCCATCCGTGACCTCGCCAACGCGACTGAACGTGTTGCGGCTGGCGACTACACCCAACGGCTACCCGTGGTCCAAGACGATGACCTCGGTGCACTAGCAGCGTCGTTCAACCGCATGCAAGCGGGCTTGGCTGAGAGGCAACGACTTCAGGCGGCGTTCGGAACCTACGTCGACCCCGCCCTAGCGGCGCGGCTACTCGAGCAGGGCGACGACATCTTCACCGGGGAGCGCCGCCAAGTGACGGTGATGTTCGTCGACATCCGCGACTTCACCCCGTTCGCCGAAGCCAACACCGCCGAGGACACCGTCGCCCGGCTCAACGCCTTGTTCGAGATCGTCGTGCCTGCCGTCGTCGACGCCGGTGGGCACGTCAACAAGTTCCTCGGCGACGGCGCTTTGGCGGTCTTCGGCGCCCCGAACGACCTCGCGGACCATGCCGTCGCCGCGGTGAGCGCCGCCGTCCTGATTCACGGCCGTGTCGCCAAGCGATTCAGCGGGGAGCTTCGCATCGGCATCGGAATCAACACCGGCGTTGTAATCGCGGGAACCATCGGCGGGGGCGGCAAGCTCGAGTTCACCCTCATCGGTGACACCGTCAACGTCGCTGCCCGCGTCGAGCAACTCACCAAAACCACCGGCGACACGATCCTTCTCACCCAGCAGTGCGTCGACGCCTTGACGTCTCCACCGCCCGGACTCGTCGACCGGGGATTCCACGCGCTGAAAGGAAAGTCAGCCGAAGTACAGGTCTTCGGCCTCGACCAAGAGATCGACACGCGGGTTGACCTCACTAGCTAACGGGTGAAGCAATCCACTGCCGCGATCACCCGCGACCCAATTCTTTCGCCG
>NZ_JAVRQA010000120.1:0-3086 GCF_032161845.1 Mycobacterium sp. | reverse complement strand
CGGCGGCCGGTGTTGACCCACGAACGGTCGGCATGGTGGAGGCGCATGGCCCAGGCACCCCCGTCGGTGATCCGATCGAGTACGCCAGCCTTGCCGAGGTCTACGGCACCGATGGTCCGTGCGCGGTCGCGTCGGCGAAGACCAACTTCGGTCACACCCAGTCGGCCGCTGGAGTACTCGGCCTGATGAAGGCGGTCCTCGCGCTGCAGCACGGTCTGGTTCCGCGAAACCTGCACTTCACCCGACTGCCCGACGAGCTGGCTCAGATCGACACCAACCTCTTCGTGCCGCAAGAACTTTCGCCTCTGCTCGGCAACGGTGACTTGCCGCGTCGTGCGGCGGTGTCGGCGTACGGACTCTCTGGAACCAACGTCCACGGGGTGTTGGAACAGGCTCCGCCGGTGGCCGCACCCGAGCTGACACCGGCAGAAGAGGCGCCCCTGCTGTTTCCCCTTTCCTCCACCTCGGCCGACGAGCTGCGGCGCACCGCGGCCCGCCTGGCCGACTGGCTGCCCGCGCACGACGACGTGTCGTTGCCCGATCTGGCGTACACGCTGGCACGTCGGCGCGCGCACCGCCCGGTCCGCACCGCCGTCGTCGCGAGCAGCAGGCCGGAGCTTGCCGCGGCACTGCGCGAGGTCGCCGGGGGCGGCACCACCTATGACGCGACGCCGGGACACGCCGAACACGGCCCGGTGTGGGTGTTCTCGGGCCAGGGTTCCCAGTGGGCCGGGATGGGCGCCGAGCTGCTGCGGACCGAACCGGTGTTCGCGGCGACCGTCGCGCAGGCCGAACCGGTGATTCTTCGCGAGTGCGGGTTCTCGGTGACCGAGGCGATGTCGGCCGCGCAGCTGGTAACCGGTCAAGACCGGATCCAGCCAACGCTCTTCACCATGCAGGTCGCCTTGGCCGCCACCCTGAAGGCACACGGCGCGCGCCCTGGCGCGGTCATCGGCCATTCGGTCGGTGAGGCCGCGGCAGCCGTGGTCGCGGGTGCGTTGTCGCTGGCGGACGGATTGCTGGTGGTGTGCCGGCGTGCGGGCTTGATGTCCCGCGTCGCTGGCGCCGGTGCCACGGCGTCGGTGCAACTTCCAGCCCAGCAGGTTCTTTCGGAACTGGCGGTCCGCGGCAAGAACGACGTCGTCGTCGCCGTGGTGCCGTCGCCGGACTCGACGGTGATCGCCGGTGCGGCAACGACGGTTCGCGAACTGGTGGCGGCCTGGGAGCAGCGCGACGTGATGGCCCGCGAGATTCCCACCGACGTCGCCTTCCATTCGCCCCAGGTCGACCCGATCGTCGACGAGCTCACCGCGTCGCTCGCCGGGCTCACGCCGATGACGCCGGAGATCCCGTTCTACTCGGCGACCTCCTATGACCCGCGGGAACAGTCAGTGTGCGATGCCCGCTACTGGGCGGCCAACATGCGCCGCATGGTTCGATTCGCGGCGGCGGTCCGGGCCGCACTCGAGGACGGCTACCGGGTCTTCGCGGAGCTCGCCCCCCATCCCCTTCTCACCCACGCCGTCGAGCAGACCGCCAGAAGCCTCGACATGCGGCTGGTCACGCTGGCGGGCATGCGCCGCGATCAGGAACTACCGCACGGGCTCAGTGAGCTGGTCGGCCAATTGCATTGCGCGGGTGCGGCCGTCGACTTCTCGGTGCCCTACCCACACGGGCGGCTCGTCGATGCGCCGCTGCCGACCTGGACCCACCAGCGACTGTGGTTGAGCACCGACGGGCAAGAAGGCCCGTTGCGCGGCGGTCACACCGTGTCGGTGCATCCGCTGTTGGGCTCGCACGTGCGATTGCAGGAGGAGCCGGAACGCCACGTCTGGCAGTCCGACGTCGGCACTGGTGGCCAACCGTGGCTGGGCGATCATCAGATCCACGACGTCCCGGTGTTTCCAGGGGCGGCCTACTGCGAGATGGCGTTGGCCGCGGCCCGCACGGTTCTCGGCGACGCCGCCGAGGCGCGTGACATTCGCTTCGAACAGGCGTTGCTGCTCGACGAGCACACCACGCTCGGTGCAATCGCTTCGAACGAAACGCCTGGCCGCTTCGACTTCACGGTGGTGACCAACCAGCAGGGCGAACAGATTCGGCATGCCGCGGCCGCCTTACACCGGGCCGCCGACGCCACGACTCCGTCCGCGCGTGACATACCGGCTCTGCTGGCCGAGCATCCGCACCGTCAGGACGGCGGCGACGTACGAGACCGCCTCAGCCAGAGCGGTATTCAGTACGGGCCAGCCTTCGCCGGCCTCGTCGCCGTGCACACCGGCGGGGCCGCGATGGGTACCGTGGTGGCCGAAGTGGCACCGAACGGGCCGATCCGGACCCAGCAGGCGGCCTTCGGTGTGCACCCCGCCGTGCTCGACGCCTGTTTCCAATCGGTGGCGGCACATCCGGAACTTCAGGCCATGGGTGGAAACGCAATGGCCCTGCCCACGGGTATCCGCCGACTGCGGGCCCATGGCTCGGCGCGCAATGCCCGCTACTGCTACACGCGCGTCACCGGAATCGGCGATGCCGGTATCGAAGCCGACATACAGGTACTCGACCAGCACGGGGTGGTGCTACTGGAGGTGCAGGGGTTGCGATTTGCGACCGGTGCATCCGAGAACGCCGGCCACGACAAGGTGCTGGCGGAGCGGTTGTTGACCGTCGAGTGGCGCCAGCGTCAGTTGCCAGAACGTCCCAGGGCCGACGCGGGGGCGTGGGTGCTCGTCGGTTGTCCCGGCAGCGACGCGGCGGTCGGCGAGCTGAGCGAGGCGCTGGAAGGCCTTGGCGCGCACTGCACGACCATCGACGGCAGTTCTGACGTCGAGGTACTCAGGACCCGTCTGCGCGACGGTGACTTGGCCGGTGTGGTGCTCGTGACCGCACGGGCCGATGGCGCCGCGGACGCGCAGGGCGCGCGCAGGGCCCGTCAGTACGTGCAGCGGCTGGTACACCTCACCCGCGAACTGGTGGAGACGTCCGGGGAATCACCCCGCCTGTACGTCGTGACGCGCTCTGCGCAAGCGGTGCTGAACGGTGAGCGGCCCAACCTCGAGCACGCCGGGCTGCGTGGCCTCATCAGGGTG
>NZ_JAVRQA010000119.1:0-6029 GCF_032161845.1 Mycobacterium sp. | reverse complement strand
CGGATGGACAACGACGACACTTCGTCGGGGCCGGCCGCGGAGCGCATCCGGGAGCTTGGCCTCCGCTCGGGGGTCGGTGTGCCGATCGTGGTCGACGGACGGGTATGGGGTGCGGCCATCGTCGGTTCGTCGCGACCTGAGCCGTTGCCCCCCGGCACCGAGGTAGACATGACGGACTTCACTGACCTGGTGGCGACCGCGATCGCGAACGCCGAGGCTCGCGCGCAGCTCACCGCTTCGCGTGCCCGGATCGTGGCGGCTGCCGACGACGCTCGCCGCCGGTTCGAACGCGACCTGCACGACGGCGCGCAACAGCGGCTGGTCTCGTTGGCGCTTCAACTGCGTACTGCAGAGGCGTGCGTGCCGCCGGAACTGCACCCGCTCAAGGAGCAGATCGCTGCCGTCGTGGTAGGGCTGGCTGGAGCCACTGCGGATTTGCAGGAGCTCTCCCGCGGGATTCATCCCGCGATCCTGTCAAGGGGCGGGCTAGGCCCCGCGCTCAAGACGCTGGCGCGCCGCTCTACCGTCCCGGTCACACTCCGCGTCGGTGTCGACCGACGACTGCCTGAGCCGGCGGAAGTGGCTGCCTACTACGTCGTCACCGAAGCACTCACGAATGTGGCGAAACACGCACGGGCATCGGAAGTCACGGTTAGTGCCGAACTCGGGGGCACAAGCCTCCGCCTCTCGATTCAAGACGATGGAAGCGGGGGAGCCGACTCCGGAAAGGGGTCCGGACTCACCGGGCTGGTCGATCGCATAGAGGCCCTCGGCGGCACGATGGAGATTATGAGCCGCGTAGGGTGCGGGACCTCACTCGTCGTCACAATCCCGGTTGAGGTTCAGTAGCACCGCGGGGCCGTGAACGTCCCGCTCGGTGCCATCGGCAACGTTCGAGTCGTCGCGGTCGTGCCGACTGAAGCCAGCCACCGCGACGCTTTCGTCAGCTGGCCCTTCAGCCCCGCGGAGTCGTCCGGCCGTCACGTGTCGTTCGACATGACGGTCGCCGCCTCAAAGCAGGAACGCTTCTCCGCCATAGGGGTAGTAGTTGACGGGCGGAGGGGCGTCGTTGATCTGGGCATTTCCTGGTGATTGGCAGATGGTTCCCGGCCCATCCGCGGAGCAAGCCTGCCCGGTGGCGGCCGCGGCAGTTGGGGCGGCGAGGATCGCGACCGCGGTCGCTGCCGCGCCCAACAGCGGTGTGATGTAGGTCAGGTTGATACGCATGGTGAATTCCTCCGATGAATGGTTTCCGTATGGCTAATTCAACGATGGCCCTTGATCGAGCGCTTGTCGCCCCTGCTGACCCCCATCGCCATACCCACTGACTGGAATTTCTTTCGTGTGGGCTAGCAGCCGTTGCCGCCGCCGGTCAGCTTTCTTCCCTACGGCACCCTTGCTGTTGACCGCTCAGAACATTCCTGCTGGGGGACCGCAGCCTCGGCTTCGAATGACACTGGCTGGTATCGACGACGCAGGCGGCCGCGTTGGCTCCGTGATGGTGTTGCCCGACAACGGCTCATCGACGAAGTCACAATCGAAGACGACGAACGACGATCGGCGTACGGCCACGACCACCCGCGACGGCTGCCCCGAATGTGAGGCCCTGGAAGCGGTCTGTGAGACCGTGCGGCGCGGGGCCACACGGTAGATCGGCATGGTGACCTCCGCCGGCCCCTTGGCCGCGGTGCCCAGGATTCGACTGTCCCGGATCAACATGTAATCGTTTGGGCTACAACAAATTCTGTGGGCAGCCGTTGGCGGTGAAGACGTCTAGGTTCCGCCGCCTGCGTAAGGAAAATAGTCGACTTGTGGAGGCGCGTCGTAGACCTGCACATTGCCGGGCGCTTGGCATTCGCTTTGCGTGCCGCCCAGCGCCGCACAGGTCTGTTGAACCTGAGCGGGACCGCCCGGGGCCGTCGGCGCGGCGGTGACAATCGGAGCGGTGGCAATGGCCACCGCAGCAGCTCCCACCGCCAACAGCGGTGCGATGTGGTTCAGTCTGATTCGCATGGTGTCTCACCTTTGATGGCTGGAATGTCTTGCGCTACACGCGACGGGGCGCTGGTGGGAAGCAAGTGTCACACCACGTCCGTTGTCGGTGACAGTGTCGGGCAACGCCTTATCGAAAAGTCATTGACCGTCATCGATGTCCGCCGCCGCCGTGGAAGCCGCCGCCGTAGCCGCCGCCGTAGCCGTACCCGCCCCCGAGCAGAAAGGCGTCCCCTCCATACGGATAGAACTGGGCAGGCGGGGGTGAGTCGTTGATCTGGACATTGCCAGGCGACTGACACACGGTCCCGGCTCCACTCTGGCCGCAGGACTGCTGAGGTGTCGCCGACGCGGTGTCAGCGGCTGACGCGATCGGCGCGGCAATGATGGCCGCAGCGGCGGCTGCACCCAACAACGGTGTCATGTAGATCAGTTTGATTCGCATGGTGGCGTTCCTTCTATGGTTGGTTGTGTCCTTCGTCTTCCACAATTGCCCTTGGGGGAGCCCGTGTCGTCGATGCTGACACCCATCTGCGCGGCCGCCACCACGAGTCTGTGGCTAGGCGTTAGCAGGTACTCGGAGTGCGGAGTTCGCGCGAGCTACGAGCGAGTTGCGTCGAGCCGAAGGTGCCACACCGCCCACGAATTCGTGGACATGGTCGAGACACCTGCACGCCAAGGGGTTTCTCCGCAAGTCCGCCTTGACCTCCGCGGCGATCCGGGATCTAGTTGGCGGCCTCAGCGAGACTCGAGGAAGGCGATCACCGCCAGTACCCGGCGGTGATCGTCGCCGGCCTCCGGCAGGTTCAGCTTCGTCAAAATGCTGCGCACGTGCTTTTCCACCGTCCCCTCGGCGACCCAAAGCCGATGGCCGATACCGGCATTGGAACGCCCCTCCGCCATCAAGGCCAACACCTCGCGCTCCCGAGCACTCAGCGCGGCCAACGGATCGTCGCGTCGCCGCGCCGACACCAGCTCAGACACCAGCGCGGGATCGACCACGGATGCCCCCTTGGCGATCCGCTCCAGCGTGTCCACGAAATCCGCGACATCGATAACCCGAGTCTTCAGCAGATAGCCGATGCTGCGCCCACTGGCCAACAACTCCATCGCATGCTCGACCTCCACATGCGCCGAGAGCACCAAAATGGCGATGTCGGGGAACTCCTGTCGGATCACCCGCGCCGCGTCCAGCCCCTCGGTGGCATGTGTCGGTGGCATCCGAATGTCGGCCACCACCAACTCCGGAGTGCTAGCGCGGACCAGGGAGAGCAGCTGCACGGCATCACCGGCCTGCCCCACCACATCGAACCCCGAACGGTCCAACAGGCTGGCCAAACCCTCCCGCAGCAATACATCGTCGTCAGCAATCACCACCCGCACCGCGATCACCACCACCTTCTGGTCGGACCCGATCCCGTCGATCGTCTTGACGGTCAAATTCGAACGAGAACCCCTGGCGAACGTGGGCTCCGCTCTGAGACACATACTGCACCGATCGGATGGAGACCGACCCACGGATTGAAGAAAACTGCAGTTTACGCCGGGTTCGCTGCCGGGGGAGCACCTCGTCAGCTGACCGCGCTCACCGCGCGTACTGCTCCTCGACCGCGCGCCTGTCGAGTGCGCCCTTAGCTGTGTGAGGCAGCGCCGCAACGACTTCGAGCTGTTCGGGCACTTCGAATGACGACAGCTTGCTGCGGCAGTCCTGCAGGATCGTCTCGGGTCGAATGCTCTGGGTCTGGGACACGACCACGGCCGCACCGACACGTTCTCCGTACGTCGCGTCGGGGATCGCAAACACAGCCGCCTCGGTGACGCCCCGACATCCGGCGAGGATGGCCTCGACATGCTCTGGCGAGATCTTCTCGCCACCGCGGTTGATGATGTTCTTGATGCGCCCGGCAAGGAATAGGTACCCGTCCACGTCGAGCGCGCCGAGATCACCTGTGCGGAACCAGCCATCGGTGAAGTTGTGCGCCGTCTCTGCGGGGTTGGCGAGGTAACCTCGGGCGACCGTGCGGCCGTGCACCCACACCTCCCCGACGGCGCCGGTTGGACATGTGCGCCCATCGGGGTCGACGACGCGAACGTCCACCCCCGTCGACCGGCCGACCGATCCTCGCGCCTGGGCCCCGCGCAGCGGCAGCGGCTGGCTCGTCGCCTGGTGTGTGGTTTCGGTCATCCCATAGGCGGACAGCACCGGCGCGCCGAACGTCCGCTCCAAGGTTTGGGCAGTAGCCACGTCGAGAGGCGCGCTACAACTGCGCACGAACCGCAACGGCACGACGTGTGGACCGGGGTAGTCGCGTTCAGATCGCTGCAAGAGGATTTGGTGGATAGTCGGAACGGCGGTGAACCAGGTGGCGCCTGCGGTCTGCATGTCGTCCCAGAACGAATGTGCCGAGAACCGACCACAGTCCGGCAATAGCACGCATCCGCCGCTGGCCAGGGTTGCCAGCAGTACCGCGAGGAGCCCGTGTCCGTGGAACAGTGGCATGACCGCTACCGTCGCATCCTCGGGTCTCAGCTCGTAGCTGCTGCAGATGCCCCGCACGGAGGCGGCCACGTTGGCGTGGGTCAGCGGGACCATCTTGGCCCGGTCGGTGGTGCCCGAGGTGAACAGGACGAGGGCGTCGTCATCAGACAGCTCGTGTGCCGCGCCCCGGACGCGTCGCGCCGCACCCGCGCCGGTTTCGAGGGCGGCCGTGATCCCGCCAGCAGCGACGTCTACCCGGAGTTCCCACGTCGGGATGACGAACGACGCCAAGGGTGAAGCGTCGACCGTGAGTCTGCCGGAGAGGATCGCCTGTGCCCCCAACCTTTCGAGCCGATCTGACATCTCGGAATGCGGCAGAGCGGGATCCAGCGGTGCCACCACCAGCCCGGCGCGCGCCGCCGCCAGGAGTGCGACGACGAACTCGGCAGTGTTGGCACAGATGAGGCCCACCGCGTCTCCCCGGTACAGCCCTGTGCCGCCCAGGCGGGCGGCCACGACGTCCACGAGCGTGCCGAGCTCGCCATAGGAAATGGGTGTCCGATCACTCGTGATCACCAGGGCCTGAGCATCCGGCTGATCTCGCACACGCTGGTCGAGGAGATCGAATATCCCTGTGATCGCTGGGGGTCCGTACGGGATCTCGTCTGGAATGGTTGTTTCGGTTCGAGCGGCCATGACCGCCGCCTCCTCTCGACTTGATGTAGTCGTTGTCACCCGTGCGGATGCAGGGGCCGCGGGCCGACTTGGCCCGCTCACCTGTGAAACCCGTTGTGCATGCGCTTGTTCGGCGGAACGACCGCTGTTGCCAGCGTCCCGCGTGTGAAGTACTGATCGAGATTTCGCAACACCAGATCCCTCATCAGCGAGAGGCCTCGAACTGTCGCACCCCCGATGTGTGGTAGCAGCACCACATTGTCCATATCGCGAAATTCCGTTGGTACACGAGGTTCGTCGTCGAAGACATCCAGACCGGCGCCTGCCAACCGTCCCGCAACGAGCAGTTCGACAAGAGCGTCCTCGTCAATGACGCTGCCCCGAGCGATATTGATGACGTAGCCGTACGGTCCGAGAGCCTCCAACACTGCACGATTCACCAGGTGTTTGGTGCCTGGACCGCCGATGGTCGCGACTACCAGCACGTCAACTGACTGAGCCAACTCGACCGGCGAGGCGACGTAGCGGAACTGAGCGCCGGATACCGGGTGGCGACTGTGATAGGTGATGGCGCAATCAAAACCGACGAGTCGCTGGGCGATTGCTGATCCGATGCGGCCAAGGCCCAGGATGCCGACTCTTGATCCGGTCAGGTCCCTGCCTAGGGGGAATCCGCCGTTGACGTGCCAAAGGCCCTCGCGGACAAAGCGGTCTGCAGTAGACAGGCCGCGCATCGTGGCCAGCATCAGGCCGACCGCCGTGTCGGCAACGGTGTCGTTGAGCACGTCGGGGGTGTTGCTGACGCCGATGCCGAGGTGGCGCGCCGCGTGGACGTCGATCGAGTCGTAGCCGGCTCCGTGGTGCACGATGGCGCCGAGGTTGG
>NZ_JAVRQA010000118.1:0-5351 GCF_032161845.1 Mycobacterium sp. | reverse complement strand
GACGATCGCATACCGCCACACGGCAGTCGTCGGCCTGGCCGTCGTCGCATTGATCACCGTGGGCTGCAGCAATGGCAAGAGCGTCGACGCGTCGGCGCCGCAGGTCGGGTTGATCGCCACCTCCGAGACGCAAGCCCCACCCACCGAAGTGAAGCTCACCGGGGAGAGAGACGTCGAGGTGACGCTGACCGGTCCGATTGCTGCCAAGTACGCGTCGGCAACCGAGAGTCAGCGGCAGGGTCTCGGCAAGCCACTGACGGGTGACCGCAATGCGGGAGCACGGGAGAGCGGTTTGGTGTTCCAGCAGTTCCAGGGCGGCGTAATCACTGCCAAGAACGACGAAGCGGGCACGCCTGGTTACATCACCTGGGGCAAGATCCGGGAGGCCTGGAATGTCCCGCGCGACCCACAGGGCCTGCCTGCGGTCACCGGCGATAACGGCTCGGTGGGTCCGCTGGGCGCGCCCACCAGTGACGAGAACACCGTCGGCGATCTCCTCGTTACGACCTTTGAACACGGCAAGATCGAGTACGACGCGAAGACGGACCAGGTCGAGGTGACGGTCAACGGCAAGGTCGTACCCTCCGGGCTCTGATGAACACGGCGCAGGTTCACTAGCAACCGCTGTCGGGGCAGGCAGCTTGGCGAAAGTCGCTAGGGCACTTGGCAAGTCAAAGCAAACCAGGCCGGGGAACCACTCGATGTTGACGGACTCATTCCAGGATCGCCCGCGCTGCGCGCTCTGCGATCAGCATGACCGGCGCGTTGGTGTTCCCGGACGTGATGGTGGGCATCGCCGAAGCGTCAGCCACTCGAAGCCCGGCGACGCGGTACACGCGACAGTCGGTGTCTAGGACTGTGGCGGCCGAACGCGGAACACCGCGTGTGTCAAACGCTCCCATCGCGCAGGTGCCCACCGGGTGGAAGATGGTCGTACCGAGTTCACTGGCCGCCTGCTGGAGGTCTTCGTCGCTCACCAGTTGCGGGCCGGGAAGCAATTCTTCCGGGCAGTAGCGGGCCAGGGATGGCGCCGCCATGATCTGCCGGGTCATCCGCAAGCCGCGCACGGCCGCATCACGATCGGCGTCCGTGGACAGGTAGTTGCAGGAGATCTTCGGGTAGGTCAGCGGGTCTGCACTGGCTATCCGCACATGACCACGCGAGCTGGGGCGCAGATTGCACACCGAGGGTGTGATCGCTCCAAAGCGGTGCAGAGGTTCGCCGAACTTGGCCAGCGACAAGGGCTGCACATGCCACTCGAAATCTGGACTGGCCAGTGTGGGGTCGCTCTTGGCGAAAGCTCCCAGCGTGGAGGGCGGCATGGTCATGGGTCCTGAGCGCAGCAGCAGGTACTGAAGTCCCATGCCTGCGCGGGTGATCCAATTCCGGTACAGCGTGTTGACGGTCCGGGCGCCCCGCACCCGGTAGACCGTTCGCAGCTGCAGGTGGTCCTGGAGGTTTTCACCCACTCCCGGCAGATCGACGGCCACCGGCACCTGATGCTGGGTGAGCAGCCCGGCCGGGCCCAGACCTGAGGCCTGCATGAGCTGCGGCGACCCAATCGCGCCTGCGCTCAGGATCACCTCCCGTCGGGCTTGGACGTCAACGATTTGGCCATCTTTGAGCAGCCGCACCCCGGTGGCGCGGCGCTGAGCTGTGAGCCAGGCACCGCGCCGCTGATCCTCGTGGATCTGGTCGTCCATCAACAGCTTCAAGGCCTGGGTGTGGGTGTAGACGGTGAGATTTGGTCGGTGGGCGACGGGATGCAGGAAGGCATCGGCCATCGACCAGCGACGGCCGCGCCGTTGGTTGACGTGGAAGTACGCGCTGCCGGCGTTGTCTCCTCGGTTGAACTCCTCGATGGGGGCAATGCCCACCTGGGCAGCGGCGGCCTGCCAGGCGTCCAGGATCTTCCAGCGCACCCGCGGCCGCTCGACGGCGATCTCGCCACCGGCGCCGTGCCAGTCGTCGGCTCCGCCGAAGTAGTCTTCCAACTCTTTGTAGATCGCCAGTGTCTCGCCGGAAGCACCCGGGCCACCCCACAGCCATCGCTCGTCACCGGTGGCCTGGGCCCATAGTTCGTAATCGCTGGCCTGGCCGCGCATGTGGATCATGGCGTTGATCGACGAGCTGCCGCCGATCACACGGCCCCGCGCGTAGTGAATGCTGCGGCCGGCCAGACCCGGGTCGGCCTCGGTCGTGAAGCACCAGTCGGTGCGGGGGTTGGCGATTGTGTACAGGTAGCCCACCGGCACCTTGATCCAAAAATAGTTGTCTTTGCCGCCGGCCTCGATCAAGAGCACACGGTGGTCAGGGTTGGCGCTGAGCCGGTTGGCGAGCAGGCAGCCCGCACTGCCTGCTCCCACGATGACGAAGTCGAATTCGGCGACGGGGCTCAGTTCCGGCATCGTTTCTCCATGGCGTCGGATGCGTGTCCTAGTACGGCGATCACCGCCCAGCACGCGCACGTCCCGTGTCTGCTGTCGCAGTACACCGTATTGGACGTGATCGACACGCTCACAACCGTTGAGAGGTCGAGCTTCCATGCCCGCCTCGGTCGGCTGACAGCAAAGCAAGACGTCGAGATCAAACAAGCGACGATGACATTCCGCGGCTTTCGCTCAATAGTCGAGCACCGTTGGGCAGCAAAGCAATTCGCCGCGGATTACTGCCAGATGCGCGACAACGTCACTTGATCATCGCGAAGGCGCCTCCGACGCCGGTAGGGCCGTGAAGCGCACAGCTTTGGTCCTGGGTTACCCGTCGTCGCGCCATGTGACCACCTGCTTGAGGGACGCGAGGTCATAACCGTCGTCGGAGGTCAGTTCGGTCTGGAACAAGGTGACTCCTGCCTCGCGGAACGCGTCGGCGCTAGCGGCGTTCTCCCAGAGCGTCGAACGTTCGATATCGGCGCCGTTGCGACCGAACGTCGCTGCCAACTCGTCGACTCGGTCGCTGGACCTGCGGAACGCGTCCAGGTCCTGGAACGCGTGCCAGATGTCGGCGTGCCTGGCAACGGCGGGCAGCGAGCGCTTGGGCCCCGTACCGCCGATGAGGATCGGTAGCTTGCGCACGGGCGGCGGAATCAGTGCGCCGAGCCGGTTCTCGATGCGGATCAGGCTCTCGTCGAAGAGATCGAAGCGGGAGCCGAAGGTGCCGAAGTCGTAACCGTAGGTGGTGTAGTCCTTTTCGTACCATCCCGCGCCGAGACCCAGGATGAGCCGGCCGCCGCTGATGTGGTCGACGGTGCGCGCCATGTCAGCAAGCAGGTCCGCGTTGCGGTAGCCGACGCCGGTGACGAGGAGCCCGATCTCGGCGTGTGAGGTGATCTCGCCCCACGATGCGAGCGCGGTCCAGCCCTCGAAGTTGGCGACGTCGGGCTGCTCGTCGAACAGGACGGGCTTGCCGTCGACGATGCCCTTCATCGCCGGGCGGTGGAAGTGGTCGTAGCCGAAGATGACGTCGACGCCAAGGTCGTCGGCGGCGAGGACGGCGTCGCGCCACGTCGCATAGTCGGGCGTGCCGCCGGGCTGGATCTGGACGGCTACGCGGACTGGACGGGTCATGGATGCTCCTGGGTCGGGGAGGGGGACTCTTGAGCCAAGTTCACCGGGCACGGAGTTTATTCCGGATAGGCACGATCGCCGCCACAGAAATGGGATACGGAACACCTCAAGCCGCGCTCGTGCCGAGGGTAGGAGCCCTCGACTTGGCACTCAAACACCGGATCTGCAGTGAGGATTTCCGGATTCACTTCTTGGTGGCGCGAGCCATCGACGGTGCATGACCGACGTCTGCGGAGTGAACCCGAAACCGGCCGAATCTGTCTCGATAGTTGGCGCTTGCGTAGTGTGCACTTCGGAATAAGCACGTTCGATGCGTCTGCGTGATGGTGGCGCGGCTCAGCCCAGGAACTCCGACTCCAGAACTAGGTCTTTGAGTAGCGTCTGATACTCGACGTGGGTTTCGTGCTCGACGGTGTGCCACCGCTTGTCTTGCTGTTCCTTCATGTAGGCGCGGTACTTGGGTGCGCCGGGGATGCCGACGTTGTCGGCGACCACGATCGTTCCCGGATGCAGCCAACCCCGGTCGACTAGCCGCTGCAGGTCGTCCAGGTACACGTCCTTCCAGTGGTCGAGGAATACGAAATCCAAACAGCCCTCAGTGAATCCGTAGTCCTTGGCGAGGACGTCGAGCGTCGTCCCGTCGTCGAGGGTGCCGTTGATGCAGGTGACGCGATCGGCGAGGCCGGCGTGCGCCCACACGCGGCGGGCCACCGAGGCGTTGGCGCCGGACTTCTCGATCGAGAACACCTTGGCAGCCGGTGCCGCTCGGGCGATCCGCAGCCCGCTGTATCCGCAGTAAGCACCGAGTTCCACGGCCAGCTTCGGAGTCGCACGCTTGACGGCGGCGTCGAGCAGTTGACCCTTCTCGTCGCCGACGTTCATGAGGATCGACTTTTCGTAGGCAAAGGTGTCGATGGCGTCGATCGCGGCGTCGACATCGCCCGCCGGCGCGTTGGCAATGACGTACTCGACCGTCGCCTCCTCCCGGCCGTCACCCATCTGACCAGTCCGTACGACGTTCAGGCCGCCGAAAGCCATGCGCAGGAACGAGTACCTCAGGAATGGAAACTTCTGCCGCAACGTCCTAGACAGACCCATCGCACCGAACCCTCACGGGCACAACGCTTTTATTGGACATTTGATCCTCATCTCAACTTCACTAGGCTCACCTCACTGCGCGAAGTGGTCATCGTCTGTAACGATGCAACGTGTGTGTGTTGCGGCTAGACGTTTAGGCTGCGCCGCCGCTGGATGTGTTGCAACAGTTGCCGCGCAAGTTCGTTCCTTTCGAAGAACCGCGCGGTTTCAAGCGCGGACGGCGAGCCTGCCAGCGGATCGGCGTCGGCTGACAGCAGCAGTTCGATGATCGTTGTGTCGTTCTTGAAGACGGCGCCTGCCAACGGAGTCTGTCCTCGATTGTTGTGTCGATCAACGTCGGCGCCACGCGCGATCAGCGCCGCGACAGCGGACTCGTGTCCGTAGTAAGCCGCCAGCATTACCAATGTGTCGCCGTTGGTGTTGGCGAGATTCACCGGTACGCCCGCGTCGACGTAAGCGGCCAACATTGTGGCGTCGCCGCTGCGAGCCCCATCGAATATGCGTGAAGCCAGGTCCAGGACCTCGCTATCAGGGGTACCGCTCGGGTCGTCGATCACGTGGTCTGCCATATCAACTCCAAACTGGTCAGCGTCGGCCGAGCGCCGAGCCGCGGTCGGCTGCTACAGCGCGCCGAAGGCTTCACACGCCTTGCGTACGCCTTCGCCGTAGGCGGGGTCGGCTTGGGTG
>NZ_JAVRQA010000117.1:0-3501 GCF_032161845.1 Mycobacterium sp. | reverse complement strand
TCGCAGCGGTGTTCGAAGCGCAGGCACCACAAGTGGCCGACGACACGCGGGCGGGCTACGACCTCGTCGTCGACAGCAATCCGAGCAACCCGGTGACCGTCGCGCAGCTTCAAGCGGAGCCGGATGTGGTCGCGGTGGCACCGATGGTGTGGGCCCTCGCCAAGTTCGAGACGCCGACGAGGACGGACACGTTCCAGCGTCGCTTCAGCGGCTTCGACAACACGTTGCTCGCCCGAGGCGTGCCCGCGTTGTCGTCGCGCGACAAGCAGTACAGCAGCGACGAGGCGGCGTGGCGGGCGGTGTTGGCGTCGCCCGATCTCGTGATCGTCCCCAGCGATTTCTTGGCGGTGGGCGGAGGGCCGCCGACGTCGTCCGTGAGCGTCGGTCAGCGCATCACGCTGATCGATCCCGCGGGTGGCCGGCGGCGCGTGCTCACCGTGGTCGGAATCGACGGCGACATCGACCCCGCGGAGAACGGAGCGATGGTCGCCGCCCCGGCGGTCCCGACACTGGTCGATCGTTCGTTCACGGGCCGTTTCTACGTCGCGGTGCGCGCCGGTGCGGATCCCAGTCAGGTGGCGTCTCGATTGAAGGGTGACCTGCTTGCCAATGGCGTGAAGGCCGACACGTTCGGCGCCCTCGTCGACGATCGCTTGCGGGGCACGACCGCGTTCATCAGGCTGCTCGAAGGGTTCCTGGCGCTCGGGCTCGTCATCGGCATCGCCGGTCTCGGTGTCGTGATGGTGCGGGCCGTGCGCGAGCGCCGGCGCGAGATCGGGATGCTTCGGGCGATGGGATTCCCGTCCCGCGTCGTGCGCCGGGCGTTCCTCATCGAGGCCGCGTTCATCGCCGCGCAGGGGATCGCGATCGGTGGCGCGCTGGGACTCGTCACCGGCTTCTCCGTCCTCAGCAACTCGTCGACGTTCGGCGACAAGTCGCTGCCGTTCACCGTGCCCTGGGGCGTGATCGCGCTACTGGCCATCGCCGCGTTGGTCGCCTCACTCCTGGCCGTCGCCGCCCCCGCCACCCAAGCCAGCCGCATCAAACCCGCCGTCGCCTTGCGCATCGCCGACTGACACCTCCGTTTTCCCTGACAGGGAAAATCCTGGGTGGCTAGTAGGCGCGCCAGTATTCGCGGGCGCGGATCTCGGTGGGGGACATGGGCTTGCCGGCCCAGATCGGGTAGTAGAACGCGAACGCGGCGACCAGGAGCACGGCGAAGACCGGCGCGATCCAGCGGAACGGTTTGTGCGCGAACACGGCCGCGATCCACAGCGCGAGCGCGGGAATGAGCGGCGCGATGTAGAAGGTGTACGAGTGGCGCGGGTTGATCGCCCACGGCAGCCATTGGTACAGCGCGAAGGCCAGCAAGAAGAACGCCACCCGGTCGCGCCGGAACACCACCCGCCACAGCAGCACGAGGCCGGCGCCCATGGCGGTGAACCACATCACCGGGTTGGCCACGGTGACGATCTCGGAGATGTCGCCGGGAGCGGCGCCGACGCACGCCTTGTCGGCGAGCTCGTCGGGCGCCTGCTCAAGCGCGGGGATGCACGTCTTGCGGAACAGCGTCGATGGGTGCGTCTGGTTGATCCACTTCCAGCTCAGGTCCGCGTTCGAGTTGGTGTCCTGGAGGCTCTCCTGCTGGAACAAGCGGATGCGGTTCTGGTCCTCGATGAACTGACGGATGCGATTCGCGATCGAGAGCGAGCAGTCGTTGTTGTTCTTGCAGTCGGTGATGTGGATGAACGTCTTGTCGGCGTTCACGATCCACGGCGTGTACACCGCGAGGTAGATACCGAGCGGCAAGACCGTGAACGTCAGCACCGTCGTGAACAGGCGCCGCCCGTGTCCGGGCGCGGCCGGCTGGCGAGCGCGCAGCCAGATGAACGCCAGCAGCACCGCGAGCAGCAGGAACGCCGCGCTCCACTTCACGGTCAAGCCGAAGCCGAGCGCCACCCCGGCACCCAGCTGACACCAACGCACCCGCCGCGCGTTCGACGGGTCCCGCAGCGCGATGAGTGTGAGCGTGATGGCCGCCGTCGTGAACAGGGCCAGGAACACGTCGAGGTGGGCGGTCCGGCCGGTGGTGAACGAGATGCCGTCCAGAGCCACGGCCGCGGCGGCCAGCGCGGGGATCACCCGCCCGCTCGCGATCTGACGGGCGGCGTAGTACGTCAGCAGCACGATGAGACAGCCGGACACCAGGGCGGCGAAGCGCCAGCCGACCGGAGTGAACCCGAAGATGCGGATGCCACTGGCGATGAGCCACTTGCCGCCGGGCGGATGGACGACACCACCCTTCTCGACGCCGCGGCGCAACATCTCCGCACCGTCAGGGGCGTAGTAGATCTCGTCGAAGACGAATGCTCGCGGCGTGGACAGGCCCGGCAGCCGGGTGGCCACTGTGCCGATCATCAGCGCGACCGGCACCGCGATGTCGAGCCACGAGCGTTCTCCTCGGGTCACGACCCGGGCACCGTCGTGGTGGTCGACGTGGTGGTCGACGTGGTGGTGGAGGTCGTCGTGCTCCCCGGTGAACCGAACAGCGACGACAGCACCTTCGGCTTCGTGCTGCAGTCATCGAGGGGTTGCCGGGCGGTGTCGGTGGATCGCTTCGGATCGTGGAGGTTGTACGTCGACGGCCCACGCAGCCGGTCCATCACCGAGTAGAACGCGCTCGGATCGTCGAGATTCAGCTCGTCGCTCCCGAGCAACGCGGTCCGGGGCGGCGGGTTGTCGGACAGGTTGCGCTCGATCAGGCTGGTGCACTCGCGCGCGAACGCCACCTGCTCCTGATGATCGAGATTGGGCGGCGTCCCACACCCCGCGAGTGCGATCACGACCGCGGCGCCCACGGCAAATCTCGAGAAAGCGCGACGGCCGCTGGCACCAGGCACGGCGGGTCACCGTACTGCCTGCCATTTCGCCCTAGGCATCGCATCTAGTCTCGACGACGTGAGCGATCCCGCTGGTTGGTACCCCGATCCGACGACCCGGCACGAGTTGCGGTACTGGGACGGTTACGCGTGGCTCGACAACGTGTCCGACGCGGGAACGTCCGCCGCTGATCCGCTCGGCGGCAAGCCCATGCCGCCGCCGTCGGAAGCAGCCGCCAAAGGGCAACAAGGGCCAGCGCCGGCCGCGAAGTCGAAGACCCCGCTGTACGTCGGCGGTGCGGCGATTGCCGTGGTCGTCATCCTGGTGGCGGCATTCCTGCTCACACGGAGCGACGACAAGGGCACGAAGGTCACCGCGCTCGCGGACAAGCAGGTCACGTTCGACGACGACGTCAAGGACATCGGCAATCCGACCGTGCACACGGTGCACATAAAGGCGAACACGGTCGTCGTGATCACGGTGAAGTCCGACAACCAGGACGCCGAGCCGGGGATCGTCGTGCTCACCGAACAGAAGACGATCGACGCGATGACGAGCAAGATCGACGGCACCAAGGATCTGCTGTCGAGCTCGTTGAAGGACGCGTGCAGCAACCTTCGC
>NZ_JAVRQA010000116.1:0-3046 GCF_032161845.1 Mycobacterium sp. | reverse complement strand
GCCGGTCCAGGGTCGGTCCGTCGAACAGTGAGAACAAGCGGTCGGCAGGCACGAAGACGTCGTCGGCTGCGGTGTCATGACTGCCGGTGCCGCGCAGGCCCAGCGTGTGCCAGGTGTCGAGAACCTCGAGGTCTTCTTTGCGCAACGCGACGACCGACGGCACCCTCTGATCATCGACCAGGCAGCCGGCGAACATCATGTCCGCGTGAGTGATTCCGCTGCAGAAGGGCCAGCTGCCAGATACCACGACGCCGCCATCCACCGTTCGAGCTGTGCCACGCGGCGCCCAGACTCCCGCGGCGACGCCACGCCCGTCGCCGAAGAGTGCGTCGCGGCTGGAAGCCGGCAGATAGGCGACCAGCAGGCTGCTGGTGATCGCGATCGACACGCACCAGCCCGCCGAGGCGTTGCCGCGCGCCACCGCTTCTGCGCACGCGAGAGCGAGTCCGGGCGGCAACTCCAATCCCCCAACTTCCACCGGCGCCCCGGCGCGCAGCAGTCCAGACTCTCCGAGGAGTGCCACCAACTGTCCGGGCAGCCGACGGTCGCCGTCGATCGCGGTGGACATCTCGCGAGCCGTCAGCGCGATCTGCCGGGCGACCGACTCGATGTCCTTCGCGCTGCTCAGCGGTGCTGTCTCCAGGTCGGGCTGGTTCATTGCGGTCTCGGCATTCATGTGAGGCGGATGACTGGTTCAATCACGTTACCACTATCGGTTCAGTAACTGAACCGGTATGGTGATTGAACCATGGCCGTTCCGTCTGATCTGTCCCACCGTTTCGAAGCCGAGTCCGTCGGCCGGGCGCTCGAGCTGGTCGGCGAGCGCTGGACGCTGCTGATCCTGCGCGAAGCGTTCTTCGGGGTGCGCCGCTTCGGTCAGCTCGCGCGCAATCTCAACATCCCGCGGCCCACGCTTTCGTCCCGGCTGCGAATGCTGGTCGACGCTGGCCTGCTCGAACGGGTCCCCTATTCCCAAGATCCCGAGCGCCACGAGTACCAACTCACCGATGCCGGGCGCGATCTGTTCGGAGCGATCGTGACCCTCATGCGATGGGGCGACGAGCACCTACCTCACCCGAACGGCCCACCAATCGTCCTGCGCCACGACGCCTGCGGCGAAATCGCCGACCCGCGCCTCACGTGCACCCATTGCGGCCAGGAGATCACCGCACACAACGTCGCCCCCGAGGCCGGTCCCGGCTTCCGCGCCGAACTCGGCGCCGGAGAACTCGCCTAAAGGCGACGACGCGGCTCAGAAGTACGTCGTCGCCGTCGTGCTGGTTCCGTTGTCACAGGTGATCGTGACGGTCCAGTTCCGGAATTTCGGAATGGCTGGGACGATCCTCATGTCGTATTTGGAATTGGCCGATAGGGCGAAGCCGCGGCTGAAGTCATCGGTCGCATACGTGCACTGCGACGACACTCCACTGCGGTCGGTGATGTGAGCCACCAGGCCGCCAAGGACCGTCTCGAACGAGACCGTCGGCCCCTGCAACGGCGCCGGCGGCGGCTGGCTCGGCGGCTGGTTCGGCGGCGGCTGGGTGGCGCCATTGGCGCAGCCCGAGATGATGACCTTCGCGCCCTGCTGGTTCTGCAGCAAGCCCTTGGCCTTGCCCTGGGCGGCGGAAAGAGACGGGTCAGACGCCCCTGTCATTTCGCCGTAGTCGTTCGAGGCGGCGGCGGCGCACTCGTTCTTGGCGATGACCTCCGTAACACAATGGCTACCGCCGTTGTTCACGCAATTCGTCAACGCCCCTTGGCCGGCCTGCTGCTGATCGGAGTTGATTGCCGATCCGCCGGCCACCGTGACGGGCGGGTTGTCGCTGATCAATCCGAGGGCCAGTGCGATGTACTGGTCAGCCGCGCGTGCCGGCGCGGTCGTGCTGACCATGCCGATAACAGTCGCGACCACGGCGAGCAGGATGGCTGCGATGGTCCGGCCACGCCTGCCGTGACGGTGCTGGTAGGTGGTTGTCATGATTCTCCTGGGGTAATCGCCGCCCCGGGACTGCGCTCAGGAGTTGGACGCTGCGCACAGCCTTGACGAGGCATGGTGTCGTCGACTGATTGATCGGCCCTTCGTTAGCTGTGTTGTGCGGATCTGTTGACTATCCGCTCGTCCCTCGGCTCGTTGACCCATTCGGCAATAGTCGTGCTCAGCAACCGGCCGGGCAATTGCCGAGAACTGAAGACAACCGAACGTTTATGGACCTGACCTGCTTCTTTCGGTGGGCAGCCGGGAATCCCCCCGTACGTTCAGCGAGCATGTCGTCAACCCTGCCTAGGGCGAGGGACCGATTCGACATCATGAATGGGCGAGTCCGCCATACCGCCAGATCGGTGGCGAAGCCAGAGGCACCGCACCGACGTCGGCAAGAGGGAGCAGCGTGTGACCCTCAGCGATGGCGCAACACTGGGAGACGGGCCGAGCGAGCTTAGGTCCGCGAATCGCCATGGCTCGCCACCCGGTGGGTCAGGGCCGTCAAGGGGCCAGCGGAGTAGATCCGTGCGTCCCAGCCGGCCAATTCGAGGAACGTTGACGTCGTGTCGACCGGTGGATCGGGCAGATTGCCGAGCACGAGTTCGGCAGCGATCCATTCCCGACCAATTTCGTGTTCGATGTCGAGGGTCCGTGCATCGCGTCCGCAGTTGGCGATGACGAGAAGTCTCCCGTTCGGCGTCGTTCGGGTGTAGGCCCATATCTGCGGGTCCTCCGCCATCAGTGGCCTGAAGTCACCGTCGACCAGGGTGGGTAGTTCGTGGCGGAGGCGGATGAGGGTTTGGTAGTGCGCGAAGACCGAGTCCGTTGCGTCAACCTGTGCGGCGGCGTTCAGCCATGTGTGGTTCAGGTTGACACGCAGCCAGGGCCCTGGCGAGTAGGGCGTCGAACTCGGCCAGAGTGCCGAACAGCGGATCGATGTCGCGGTAGTCGCTGATGTCGTAGCCGTTGTCAGCCTGCGGCGACCGATAGATCGGCGACAACCAGATCACGTCCACCCCGAGCTCGCGCAGATAGTCGAGCCGCCCCAAGATGCCGCCCAGATCG
>NZ_JAVRQA010000115.1:0-6542 GCF_032161845.1 Mycobacterium sp. | reverse complement strand
CTACCGGTAGGCCCTCGGGTGAGCGGCCCGCTGGTATGGCGGTCGCGGGCAGGCCAGGCATGGTCGCCAGGCCGGCCCAGACGAATTGGTCGACGAATGGGTACTCGACGCCGTCGATGTCGATGTGCCGTTCCGCCAGATTGGGTTCGTGGTCGTGGGGGAACGCCGGAGTGGGCGTGATCGGGCACACCACGGCGTCGAAGTGGGTGAAGAGCTGGCGCCAGAGGTGGCGGTGAAGTTCGCGACGGTTGTTCGCTTCGATCCACTGGCGGTGGCTGAACACCGGGCCGCGTAACCACGCCGTATCGAATCCCCGCTCGTGCGTGTCCAACCCCGCGGCGTCGGTCCGCAGCTGTTCATACTTCTCCACGGGAAAGCTCGCGGCGGCAAACGACGTCAGCAGCTCTATGAAGAGCGTGGCGGCTTCGGTCACATCAGGTAGCAGCGGACTGTGCCGTTCGACTGTCGCGCCGCCGTCGACCAGCGCGTCGGCCACCCGATTCACGGCCACCCGCACAGCGGACCCGGTCGCAATCAGCGGGTGCTCGTCGAGGACCAAGACACGGAAGTCGCAGAGCTGCGCGTGACGCGCCGGCGGCAGAGCCAAGTCGAACGCCACACCTAGTGTCAATGGGTCCGGGCCGGCCATCACGTCCAACAGCAGCGTGAGGTCGCGGGCCGTTCGCGCCATCGGACCGACGACGGCCAGGTCGCCGTCGGCAGGCAATGCCGGTGCGCGCGGCGGGACCATACCGCGGTTCGCCACCAGCCCGAATGTGGGCTTGTGTGCGTAGATGCCGCAGAAATGTGCTGGGGTCCGCAGCGAACCGACCATGTCCGAGCCGATGGACAACGCGCCAAATCCGGATGCCAAGGCAGCCGCTGATCCACCGGAAGACCCACCCGCCGTGCGACCGTGATCCCACGGGTTGTTGGTGGTGCCGTAGATCTCGTTGAAGCTCTGCAGATCCTGCAGCATGAACGGCACATTGGTCTTGGCGAGCACCACCGCGCCAGCAGCCTTCAGCCGCGCTACTTGTACTGCGTCCCGGGCCGGCAGGTAGTTCCTGTGCAACGGCACGCCCCATGTCGTGGGTAGCCCGGCGATGTTGTAAGACTCCTTGACCGTCACCGGGATACCGAGCAGCGGTCGATCCTCGCCGCGGGCGCGTGCCTGGTCGGCACGGCGTGCAGCGATCCGCGCACGATCGAAGTCCGGCACACAGATCGAGTTGATCACCTCGTCGTCCCGCTCGATGCGGGCGATCGCTTCGTCGGTCAGCTGCACCGATGTCACCTCACCGGCACGCAACGCCGCCGAAAGAGCTTCGGCCGACTGAAAACTCCGCTCCATGAATTTGAAGCTATCGGCTTGCCTCAGAGGACATAAAACCTCGCTTCGCGCAACGGAATCGGTGCCACGCGTTCTTCTCCTGGGCCGCGGACCATACGCCCGGCGGCACCTGTGGATTAACCCACAACTGTGGATAGATCCCGTCACCACGGATTGCGGCCGAGGTGTTGTCGGGGTCGCCGAAGAGGCTGGCGCCAAGAATCGACAGAAGGGCAGACACTCCATGTGCTGGCAATGCGACCACCCCCACAACACACTGGCCGACTACCTCGCGCTGATCCGCCAGACGATCTTGGCGCACGGATGGGCCGTGCAACACGTCGAAAGCGACCGCACGCCCTTCTCCTACACGATCGGACTGCACGATCGCGGCTTGCCCGAGCTCCTGGTGACCGGCCTGCCCACCAATCGGGCTCTCTGGCTGTTGAACACGTTTGCCAAGCGGATGGCGAGTGGCCTTCGACCCGTGCCGGGCAATCAGGTCACCTTGCCCGCGAACGCCCGTCTCGAACTGGTCCAGGTGGAGCATCCCGATGCGCACATGGGAATGGCGATCGCCATCGAGGGCCCCGACATCACCGCGGTGCAGCTGGTGTGGGCGGACGGCCATGGCCGGTGGCCATGGGCACCGGGTTTCGACGACGGTGACCGCCATCAGCCAGTACTAGGCGTCAGGATTCAGACCTCATGAGCCACCGGGTTCGCTTGTCAGCCAATCGATCTCGCGAAATCGTTGCCGGTGGCCGACGCCGATGCTAGCCTACCGAATTTAGAGTGCTCGGTGCCCGTCCGAGCCTCGAAATTCACTCGCACCACACCCGGAGTGGTCAGCAAGTCCGACAGCGAAGGACGCCAATGAGCAACGCGGCGGAACGTGCCACCCAACTCGATCTCGTCGCGCGGCTCAAGTCGGCGTACCCCGAACTGCCCGACGCACCCACCCCAGACATGCTCGACCACGCCCGATTCGTCGCGTACATGAAACCCGTACACGACGTCGGTGGCGAGCCCGACGCTCCGATGAAGTACGAGAACAAGGACTACGAGTACTGGGAGCACATGACCTATGTGATCTGTGAAGTCCTTGCCTGGCGCGGCATCTGGTTGTCCGAAGAACGGCGGCGGATCGGCAACGTCGACGTCCAGCGCGCCGTGTATCTGGGTTTCCCGTACTACGGTCGTTGGCTGTTGTCCGTTGCGAGAGTGCTCGTCGAAAAGCACTACATCGGCCTCACCGAACTCACCGAGCGGATGGCCGAGGTCAAGGAGCGTTATGCCGGCGGGCTCGCCGGCAAGACCTTGGAAGCCAAGCCCAAGTTCGAGGGCGACGGGTCTGCGGTCAAGCGCAACAGTCACATCGTCCATGCGCAGGGCAAGGGCGACCCGCAGGTGTATGCAGGCAAGGCGGGCGAGCCGAAGTTCAAGGTGGGCGATCCCGTCGTCGTCCGGGAATTGCCGGTGCTCTTCTACACGCGCACGCCCGAGTACGTGCGCGGCGCCGCGGGCGAGATCGCCGCCGTCGCCTACGAGAGCCCCGCCGCCGAGGACGAGACCTGGGACATCCCCGACGCGAAGCCGGAATGGTTCTACGTGGTCCAGTTCAGCATGGTCGAGCTGTGGAACGACTTCAACGGTCCGGCCACCGACAGCCTTCGGACCGAGATTCCCGAACGCTGGCTCCAAGCCGCCAACTGATCACCGTCATCCAACGATCAATGAACGGACCGACATGACAGATCACGACCACGACCACGACCACGACCGGACGGTCAAGCCCATGGTCGACGAGATCACCGACTTCGAGGTGCTCGAGATCGCGCTGCGCGAGTTGTGCATCGAGAAGGGCATCTTCACCGCCGCCGAGCACCGGCTCTTCACCGAGTTCGCCGAGCAGATCGGCCCCACCCCGGCGGCACGGTTGGTCGCCCGCGCCTGGCTCGACCCCGACTTCAAGGAGCTCGCCCTGACCGAGCCGATGACCGCCAGCAAGGAGGTCGGCGTGGACTGGCTCGAGCCGACCGGTTTCGGCACCCCCAGCGATTTCACGGCGTTTCAGATCCTTGCGGACACGCCAACGGTGCACAACGTCATCGTGTGCGCCCTCTGCTCCTGCTATCCGCGACCGATCCTCGGCAACTCACCGGAGTGGTATCGCACGCCCAATTACCGTCGGCGACTTGTCCGTTGGCCTCGCCAGGTGTTGGCGGAGTTCGGGCTGTACCTCGGCGACGACATCGAGGTGCGGGTTCAGGACTCCAACCAGAAGCACCGCTTCATGGTCATGCCGATGCGCCCCGAGGGCACCGATGGCTGGTCGGAGGATCAGCTGATCGAGATCATCACCCGCGATTGCCTGATCGGTGTTGCGCTGCCGAAGGCCGGTGTGACCACCAACGTCATCACCGACACCCGTGCCGCGATGCACCCGACGGGCAAGTGACGTGAGCGGTGCACCCGAGCCGGCCACCCCACGGGCCGTGGACAGCGAGTCCCTCAAGCAGATCCTCGACCGCGACCAGGTGTGGCCGAAGATGGCCGCGAAGTACGGCGTGGAGAACCCCGTACCGCCGTGGAAGACCAGCCTCGACGGCCTCTGCGACGCCCTCGACCACGCCGCTTGTGACACCACGGCACCGAGCTTCAAAGAGCGGCGCGACGAAGAGGACGTCTTGTCGGCGACCGTCTACTCCGAACTCCCCTACCCGGAGAACCAACTGGTCTCGCTGGCGCACTCGCTGATGGTCCGCGGCATCATCACCGAAGCCGAACTGCAACAACGCATCGCCGCCGTCCGCGACAGACTCGAGGCCTAGCTCGCCGGGCCGAACGCGTAGCGGTGGAACTGGGCCATCGTGCGCAGGCTCGGTACCCGGTTCATGACGGCCGCCAACAGTCGATAGGCGCCGGGCAGGTTCGCGAACGCGTCCGATTCGAACACCGGCTCCCAGGCCAGCAGCCGCGCTCCGGGAACCTCGTCGAGAATGTCCTCGGGACCGTTGATGCCCCACCGCAGGGTTGCTCCGGCGCGACGCACCACGGCGTTGGTCCACTGCGATCTGATGCCGAGTGCGTTGAAGGCGTCGAACTGGAGCTCACCGGAGGGGAATCGGTCAACCATGCGGCGTAGCAAGGCAATTCCGTCATCACGCCTGAGGTACATCGTCAGCCCCTCGCCGAGGATCAGCGTCGGCCGGTCGTCGATGATGCCGTCGAGGTAGCCCGGATCGGTGACCGAGGCCGCCACGACGTGGTTGTGCACGCGCCCAGGGAGGAGCTTCGTCCGCAGTTCGGCGACATCTGGATAGTCGACGTCGTACCACTCCACGTCGGGCCCGGGGTCCAGTCGGAGGTATCGACTGTCCAGTCCGCAGCCGAGGTGCACGACGGTGGCACGCGGATGGACCGCGAGAAACTGCCGGGTCCACCGGTCGAAGTGCCCGGAACGCATGCTGACCGACGGGGCGTTGCGGGGCGTCATCGACGTCTGCGACCAGTCGTAGTCGAGTTGTTGGACGACATCCCGGGCCCACGTGTCGTGCAGGATCGAATCGGGCCGGTCGGCGTCGAGCGCCTTGGCGTGCAGCGTCGCGAGCATCGTCTGCGGCGCACCGGACAGGTCGACGTGAATCTTGTCGGTCACGGCTCCCAGGTTAGGCCGAACGGGTCAGCCCGTCTGCCTGCTCTCACGTTTGGCTGCCCGCACGCCGACCCAGAACTTGGCGGCCGCGCGAATCGACTCCTCCACCGGCCTTGGCTGCCAACCGAGTTCACGCCTCGCCTTGGCGGAGTCGACGGGCGCCTCGGCGCGCATCAAGCGCATCGAACCGATCGACAGTTGCGCGTCGGTGCCCGTCAGCCGCGCCTTGGCGCTGCCGAGCACTGCCATCGCCCACGCCATGGCCAGTGGCACGGACTTCGTGGGCGCAGGCACCCCGGCGGCTTCGGCGGCGATGCGGACGACCTCGGCATTGCTGATCATCTTCTCCGAGATCAGATAGCGCTCACCGACGCGGCCCTTCTCGGCCGCCAGAATCAAAGCCCTTGCCGCATCGTCGATTCCGACGGCCTCCAGCTCGATGCCACTCATCACGAACGGCAGCTTTCCGAACGCGGCGCCCGCGATGATCGCGCCGTGCGGGGTGCGCCCCCAATCACCTGCGCCGTAGGTCGTCGACACGCACATCGCGACGGCGGGCAAGCCGCGGTCGCGGGCGTACTCCATGACGAGCGCCTCCGCTTGCACGCGCGACCGGACGTACGACGTCAGGCCTCGATCGACGATCACGTCGTCCTCGGTGGCCGTGCGACCACGCTTACGTCCGACCGTGGCGTAACTGCTGGTGAAGACGAAGCGCTCGAGGCTGGCGGCAACCTCTTCTTCGCAGGCGACCTCGAGCACGTTTCGGGTGCCCTCGACATTCGTGCGGAACAGCGGGGCCGGGTCCCTGAGCCAGCCGCGGGTGTCGACGACGCAGTAGTAGACGACCTCGCAGCCCGTCATCGCCTCGCGTAGGACCGCGTCGTCCCAGATGTCGCCGACGAAGCGCGTGACGTCCAGGTCGTCGATCCCGATGGTGTTGGCGCCGGCCCGCACCATGACGCGCACGTCCTGCCCATCGCCTACCAACTGCCGGGTGACGTGCGAGCCGAGGTAGCCGTTGGCACCGATGACGAGAGCGGTCACCGCGCGCCTCCGTACTTCTTCATCCACTCGGCCGCCACGTCGGGCAGCGTGCCGAGCTCTTCTGCCTTCTTGCACCACTTCACGGTTGCCGCGACGAAGCGCAACGGGTTGTAGACGTCTTCCTGCCTGCACCACTTCCCGTCGCCGGCGTAGGTGACGATCGAGATGTTGGTGGCGCTGACGATGGTGCCGTCGCCGGGGTCGCGCATGGGGTTGTCGAGCTCGCACAGCACGCGGTTGGTCGCCTCGTCGTAGACGGTCCACAGCGCCGGGAACGACGTCATGTAGCTGCCGGGGAAGTTCTCCATCGTGTTCCAGATCCACGGCCGCACCTGCTCGCGGCCGCGCATCGTTCCCGCCGCGTGCTCGACGTAGGTGACGTCGTCGGTGTACTGGTCAACCCACGGATCCCAGTTCCTCGTCTCGGCGGCGCGGGCCACCGTGGCCTCGAATTCGGCGAACGCCTCGACCAGCTCGTCGCGACTGAAAGTGCTACCCGTCACA
>NZ_JAVRQA010000114.1:0-49810 GCF_032161845.1 Mycobacterium sp. | reverse complement strand
GCGGTCGAGAAGTTCGACTACACCAAGGGTTACAAGTTCTCGACCTACGCGACGTGGTGGATCCGTCAGGCCATCACGCGCGCCATGGCCGACCAGGCCCGCACCATCCGAATCCCGGTGCACATGGTCGAGGTCATCAACAAGCTCGGCCGCATCCAGCGTGAGCTGCTGCAGGACCTGGGCCGCGAGCCCACGCCAGAAGAGCTCGCCAAGGAAATGGACATCACGCCGGAGAAGGTGCTGGAGATCCAGCAATACGCGCGTGAGCCGATTTCCCTGGACCAGACGATCGGCGACGAGGGCGATAGTCAGCTCGGTGACTTCATCGAGGACTCCGAGGCCGTGGTGGCCGTCGATGCCGTGTCCTTCACGCTGCTGCAGGATCAGCTGCAGTCGGTACTCGAGACGCTCTCGGAGCGCGAAGCCGGCGTCGTGCGGCTGCGGTTCGGGCTCACCGACGGCCAGCCACGCACGCTCGACGAGATCGGGCAGGTGTATGGCGTGACTCGTGAGCGCATCCGTCAGATCGAGTCGAAGACGATGTCGAAGTTGCGCCACCCCAGCCGTTCTCAGGTGCTGCGCGACTACCTCGACTAGCGGCGCGCGCGAACCTTGTAGGTCGCGGGCCACGACTCACGGGACTCGTCGCCCGTCAGGGGCACTCCTGCGGTGCCGAGGCTGACGTCGTAGGCCTCGAGACCGGCACCGACTTCGCGTTCGGCCTTCTCCCTGGCCAGATAGTAGAGCTCGTCGATGGCGAGCTCCCGGAACGCGACGAACGTCGTCCGGCGTACCGCGTCGGGGCTGTTCGCCGCGGCGATCATCCGATCGGTCAGCACGCGCGAGGCGATGGCTGCGCAGCCCAGCAGCAGGAACGGCACCACCCAGTAGCAGACGAACGACAGCGGGGTTCTGGTGTCCAGAATCGTGGCGTCGCCCTGCACGATCGGGGGGATCGCCGACGACACGGTCATGCCCGCGAAGGCCCCGACCCAGATCCACGTCACCAGGGTGGTGATCCGGCCGAAGAGGTCGCTTTCGGTCACCTCGACAGGCTGATCGGCTTCGGCGAACTCGCGCACGAAGGGCCTGCCGAGCAAGACGCCGAGCAGCGCGACGAGCAGGATTCCGACGTTGCTCAGCGGCTGGATCCACCGCTCCATGACCGACTGACTCAGCGCGAACGTCAGCACCGTCAACACCGAAAACGTTCCGATGGCACCGATTTCGAGCGTCTTGCCCGGCCGCCCCCGCACGCGGCCCAGCGCGAACGACAGCACGGCGATGGCAAGCGCTGCCAGCACCGCGGCCGTGAACGGGACGTTGCCGACCAATACCCAATAGACGATCCACGGCGCGAAGCCGGCCAGAATTCCCACGATGGGCAGTTTAGGTAGGCCTTCCCGCTCGCGGGCGCGAACCCCTCCGTCCGGACAGCATTCTGACGGGTCCCGATATGGTCGATCCATGACCGGCACTGCGAAAGCGCCGCCCAGTTGGCTCATCGATGGCTTCGGCCGGGTGCGCAAGGCTCTCGACTTCGCGAGTCGCTCGGCAGTGCCGCCCAACGTCGCACTCTTCGAGATGGCTCAAGGCGCGTGGCTCACCCAGGCGCTTTACGTAGCAGTGAAACTCGGCGTCCCCGACGCACTACGGGACGGGCCGCTGACTGCCGACGAGGTTGCCCAGCGGGTCGGCGCCGATCCCGGGGCGACGTACCGCCTCATGCGCGCACTCGCCAGCATTGGGGTGTTCACACTCCGCAACCTGTTGTCCCGTACAGGTTTTCGCCTGATTCGGGTCATCCCGACCGCGGGCCCCATGTCCTTCGTCGAAGCCATCCCGGCGTCGCCATGACGGCACGTCGAATCAACGTCTCGTCGGGATCGACCTTCGAAGCCGACGTCGGATATTCGCGCGCCGTCCGCATCGGCCCCATGGTCGTCGTCGCAGGAACTACCGCACCCGGCGACGACGTCGAGACTCAGACCCGGGAGGCGTTTCGCCGCATCGAGATTGCGCTGGCCGAGGCGGGCGCCGCCCTGTCCGACGTCATCCGCACCAGGATGTACGTCACCGACATCGCCCGGTGGCGGGAAGTCGGTGCCGTGCACGCGGAGGTGTTCGGCGCCATTGCGCCCGTGGCGACGATGGTCGAGGTATCGGCGCTCATCGCTGCGGACCTGTACGTGGAGATCGAGGTCGACGCCTACGTCTCGCCATGAGTCAATTGGGCGAACCGCCCGTCGGCATCCGGCACGTATGGCGTGACACTCGTCACAGCAGCGACGGGAAGTGGCCCGTACAGATGGGGAAAGGTCATGGCCTCGGGGTCTGACGCCACGCCGGCCTCCCACCGCACCGGGGCGCCCAACAGGTCGGGGTCCAGTCGGAGCACTACCATGTCGCCGCGGCCTGCGAACAGCCGGTTGGCCGGCAGATGCACCTGCTCGGGCGCCGAAAGGTGAACGAAGCCTTCACCGTCCAACGACGGCGGTCGGCGCTCCCCCGCCTCCCTGGCCCGTTCCCACTCGGCCGCCGTGCACAGGTGGATCAGAATTCGCGGCGACGGGATCATGCAGTCAGTGTGCCCGGGCCGCAACTTCGCCCGCGCGTGAGACACGACACACCGGTGAACGACCGGGGAACAAGGCCGGAAGCCAAAACGTCTGACACAGTGGACCTACGCACGCAGCAGATATGGAGGTAGCGCCATGAACGCAACTCTGACCAGTCCTCAGCTGACTCGGGCTGACCGCTGCGACCGATGCGGTGCTGCCGCCCGTGTCGTGGCGAAGTTGCCGTCGGGTGCCGTGCTGCTCTTCTGCCAGCACCACGCCAACGAGCACGAGGCCAAGTTGGTCGAACTCGCCGCCGTGCTGGAGACCAGCTCGATCGAGTCGTAACGACACAACTGAGCGACCACTGCGCGCGCGCCGGCGCATAGTCGTGAATGCTGGTGTGGTCATGAACGACGAGCACTCGCCGGCCAAGCCATCTCGGCATCATCTTTGGCGCATCACCAAACGCACTCTCGCCAAGAGTTGGGACGACTCCATCTTCTCGGAGGCCGCCCAAGCCGCGTTCTGGTGCGCGCTGTCGCTGCCCCCGCTGCTGTTGGGGATGCTCGGCAGCTTGGCCTACATCGCACCGCTGTTCGGTCCGGACACACTGCAGACGATCGAAGACCGCCTGGTCAGCACTGCGGGCAGCTTGTTCTCGAGCAACGTGGTCAACGAGATCATTCAGCCGACGGTGTCCGACATCGTCGCAGGCGCCCGCGGCGAAGTGGTGTCACTCGGGTTCGTCATCTCGCTGTGGGCGGGTTCCTCGGCGGTCTCTGCGTTCGTGGACTCCGTCGTCGAGGCACACGACCAGACCGAACTGCGGCATCCGGTCCGCCAACGCTTCTTCGCCCTCGGCCTGTACGTCGTCGGGCTGGTGTTCGTCATCGCGACGGCTCCGCTTCTTGCGATCGGCCCGATGAAGATCGCCGAGCACATTCCGGAGAGCTGGCAGAACGTCCTGAGCTACGGCTACTACCCGGTGCTGTTCGTCAGTTTGGTGGCCGCGATCAACATCCTGTACCGGGTGGCACTGCCGAATCCGCTTCCCTCGCATCGCCTCGTGTACGGGTCGGTGCTGGCGGCCTTCGTCTTCCTGGTCGCGACCCTGGGCCTGCGGGTGTATCTGACGTGGATCACTGCGACCGGGTACACCTACGGAGCGCTGGCGACGCCGATCGCATTCCTGTTGTTCGCCTTCTTCCTCGGCTTCGCGATCATGATGGGGGCTGAACTCAACGCCGCGATCCAGGAGGAGTGGCCCGCCGCGGATACGCACGCCAAGCGGCTGCGGGGCTGGCTGGAGGACAAGGCCGAGGAACTCAACGGCGACACGGCCCGAGAAGAACCGGTCGCACACCCCGATGCGGGCATGGGCGCCGCCGACGACCGACCGGCGACTACTTCTTGAGCTGCTGGTAGATCCGCTTGCAGTCCGGGCAGACCGGCGATCCGGGCTTTGCCGACTTGGTCACCGGAAACACCTCGCCGCACAGCGCGACGACATGCGTGCCCATGACGGCACTTTGGGCGATCTTGTCCTTCTTCACGTAGTGGAAGAACTTCGGCGCATCGTCGTCGGTCCCGTCGTCGACTTGTTCGTCGGTCTCGGTGCGCTCGATGGTCTGGGTGTCCATGCCGTTCATTGTGCCTGGGATGGCGTCGGTAATAAACAGGACAGCTCCCGGCACGGTTAGACGTGGGCGAGATGTGGAACAGTGGCAAGTATGAAACACGGCCCCGAGCTGAGTTTCGACGACGATGGTCGACCGGTTCTCATCACGCGCGCGGCGCAGCCCTATGACGAGCAGCATCGTGAGCGGGTACGGAAGTACCTCAAGATCATGTCGTGGCGCATTCCTGCGCTCCTCGGAGCCGCCATCGCCTACGGCATCTGGCACAACGGGCTGATCTCGTTGGCGATCCTGGTGGCCTCCATTCCCCTGCCCTGGATCGCCGTCCTGATCGCCAATGATCGACCGCCACGACGAGCCGAAGAGCCCCGGCGATACAAGAGTCAGGGACGCATCCCGCTCTTCCCCACCGCAGAACGCCCCGCCCTGCTGGCCCCTGAGCAGCCTTCGCCGCAACCGGAATCGACGGAACCGAAGCACGACGTTCCGTGATGTGAGAGTTCTTCGCCTATTCTCAGGAGAATCTCAGGTCACGGGCAAATAAGTGCAGGTCAGAAGGTGTGAAACCGGCACCCCGCGGGAACTCTTGGAACAACGCGAGCGTTATAGCTCATGACAGTTCCGCCCACGCAGGAGGCCGTAATGGCAAACGCCACCGCAAGCCGCATCGATTCTGATCTGGACTCCCAGAGCCCAGCCGCAGACCTGGTGCGGGTGTATTTGAACGGCATCGGCAAAACTGCCTTGCTCAATGCGGCAGACGAAGTAGAACTCGCGAAGCGCATCGAAGCTGGGCTTTATGCGCAGCATCTGCTGGCGACGAAGAAGCGACTCGGCGAAAGCCGCAAACACGAACTCGCGGCCGTGGCCCGCGACGGCGAGGCGGCCCGCCGCCACCTGCTCGAGGCCAATCTGCGACTCGTCGTGTCCCTCGCGAAGCGCTACACCGGCCGCGGCATGCCGTTGCTCGACCTGATCCAGGAAGGCAACCTCGGGCTGATTCGCGCGATGGAGAAGTTCGACTACGCCAAGGGATTCAAGTTCTCCACCTACGCCACCTGGTGGATCCGCCAAGCCATCACGCGCGGCATGGCCGATCAGAGCCGTACCATCCGGCTGCCCGTCCACCTCGTCGAGCAGGTCAACAAGCTCGCCAGGATCAAGCGGGAGATGCATCAGAACCTCGGGCGGGACGCCAGCGACGAGGAACTGGCGGAGGAGTCCGGCATCCCCGCCGAGAAGATCGCCGATCTGCTGTCGCACAGCCGCGACCCGGTAAGCCTGGACATGCCGGTCGGCAGCGACGAGGAAGCCCCCCTCGGCGACTTCATCGAGGATGCCGAGGCGATGTCCGCCGAGAACGCGGTGATCTCCGAGCTGCTGCACACCGACATCCGGCACGTGCTGGCCACCCTCGACGAGCGCGAGCAGCAGGTGATCAGACTGCGGTTCGGCCTCGATGACGGCCAGCCCCGCACCCTCGACCAGATCGGCAAGCTCTTCGGGCTGTCGCGGGAACGGGTACGTCAGATCGAGCGCGAGGTGATGGCGAAGCTGCGCCAGGGCGAGCGCGCCGAGCGGCTTCGCTCGTACGCCAGCTAGACCTTCTCCGACCCGCCTCCGAGTGATGCCCGCCGCGACCTGCGGCGGGCATCACCTTTTGGCGGGGCCCGGGCCCATTTGAGCTGAACGGAGCGCCCAGGCAGGATCACACTGCGTCGCCGCGATGTTGCAGCCCAGTTCAAGCGCACTCACCGGTAGACTCGAAACGCAACGGAGGGCTGCGAATGAACGATTTGATCGACACCACCGAGATGTACCTGCGGACGATCTACGACCTTGAAGAAGAGGGCGTCGTACCCCTGCGTGCCCGAATCGCCGAACGCCTCGAGCAGAGCGGCCCGACGGTGAGCCAGACGGTGTCCCGCATGGAGCGGGACGGACTGCTGCACGTGGCGGGCGATCGGCACCTCGAATTGACCGACAAGGGCCGGGCCCTTGCCGTGTCGGTGATGCGCAAGCACCGGTTGGCCGAACGACTCCTCGTCGACGTCATCGGGTTGCCATGGGAAGAGGTCCACGCCGAGGCGTGCCGCTGGGAACACGTCATGAGCGAAGACGTCGAACGACGCCTCGTTCAGGTGCTCGACAATCCGACGACCTCCCCGTTCGGCAATCCCATTCCCGGACTGTCCGACCTCGGCGTCACGCTGTCCGACTCCGATGACGTCAGCCTGGTGCGGCTCACCGAATTGCCGTCCGGCTTCCCCGTCGCCGTCCGCGTGCGTCAGCTCACCGAACACGTCCAGGGCGACGTCGAGCTGATCGCCCGGCTCAAGGACGCGGGCGTGGTGCCCAATGCCCGGGTGACCGTACAGGTCAGCGAGCATGGCGGCGTGATGATCGTGATTCCCGGCCACGAACAGGTCGAGCTTCCCCACCACATGGCGCACGCGGTTCGGGTCGAGAAGGTCTAACCCGCCCGCCGGCCCATACCTTGACGAGGCGGTAGGCGCACCCCGAGGCGTTTGGCCAACCGGTAGCCGGTCTGCGCCAGCTCCCGGATCTGCTCGGGCCGCATGCCGGACTGCAACGCCTGATCCAACATGCGCGCCATGCGATGACCCTGGTCGCCGAGCAACGCCGCTTCCAGCGACACCCCCGCTAGCGGGCCATCACCACGCGCGTAGGCCGAAAACGCAAGCAGCACAAGTGCTTCGGTTCGCCACGGATCTGGCAACGTCCGCGCCAACGACGCCCACAGAGCTTCAGCACGGTCTGCCTCGCTCCCGACCGCGAGCGCGTACAGCGTGTCGCGGACGCGAGGGTCGGTGAAACCGCAACCCAGCCTGGCCAGATCGTCGTCGTCGGGGACCAGCCCCTCGGAGAGTCCGCGGCCCATCGCCAGCGCATGCTCCACGTCGCGCCGGGCATCAGCATCGGGTCGCAGCTCCCCGTCGTGCTCAGCGCGCAGCATCGCTCCGCGCAAGGCCTCCGCGCGCACCGGATCGACCGGCGTGATTACCTCCTGCAGCTCGGCGCGCTTTGCGTACAGCGGGCGCCCGTCGAGTACCGCGGCGGCGGCCAAGGGCGACGACATGGGGTCCTCGATCGTTCCCTCGCCCGGTCGTCCGTCAGCACGGTGCCACCGCCCCCCTGCCACCAATCTGTCGACGACGTAGGCGGCGAGCAGCTCGACGCCCCGTCCATCCAGCTGCTGCTCCAAGACGGCGGCCAGAAATTGATGCTCTTCGAGGCACATGAGGCACGAGGCGCCGTCGTTGTCGACGATCACGGCGACAGCGGCATCGGGCCCGTTCCCCGCGGCGACGTCGGCCATGTGGGCCAGTGAGCCGACGAGCCCCGCCGAGAGGTCCACGCGCATGACACAGCCCAGTTCCCCGTCCTCGAACGTGACGAGCACCAGTGACTTCTCCGGTATGAAACCGAGTACGGCAGGCAGTGCGGCGATCAGCGCGGCGGGCGAGTTCAGGTGGAAGTCGGATGTTCCGAAAGGCGTCATGGGCCGAACTTCGCAGCACCCGCTCACTGAATTGGTCACCACGCGTCGGTGAAACGGCCAGTTGTGGATGAAGCGCGATCTGGGGATGACGGTCGTTGTTCACGCGCTTTTGACGTAGTCGCCATGCACGATGGCGCCAGGCGGCGTACACCTGTTCATCATGGGTTCCATGCAGGAATACGACCTCGTCGTGATCGGCTCCGGTCCCGGCGGCCAGAAGGCTGCCATCGCCGCGGCCAAGCTCGGCAAGTCCGTCGCCGTCATCGAACGCGGGCTCATGCTCGGCGGTGTCTGCGTGAACACCGGCACCATCCCGTCCAAGACGCTCCGCGAGGCAGTCGTCTACCTCACCGGCATGAGCCAGCGTGAGCTCTACGGGGCCAGCTACCGCGTCAAGGACAAGATCACCCCCGCCGACCTCCTGGCCCGCACCCAGCATGTGATCGGCAAGGAGATCGACGTCGTCCGCTCACAGCTGATGCGCAACCGCGTCGAGCTCTACGTCGGCCACGCCCGCTTCATCGACGCACACACCCTGCAGGTGGAGGATCCCAACCGGGCCGAGAGCATCTCCGTCAGCGGCCACAACGTCGTAATCGCAACGGGCACAAAACCGTTGCGACCGGAGGGCGTCGAATTCGACGAGTCGCGGGTACTCGACTCGGACGGCATCCTGGACCTCAAGACCATTCCGACGTCAATGGTGGTCGTCGGGGCGGGGGTGATCGGCATCGAGTACGCGTCGATGTTCGCCGCGCTCGGCACCAAGGTGACCGTCGTCGAGAAGCGCCCCACGATGTTGGACTTCTGCGATCCCGAGATCGTCGAGGCGCTGCGCTTCCATCTCCGCGATCTGGCTGTCACGTTCCGCTTCGGCGAGGAGGTCACGGCCGTCGACGTCGGCGCCTCGGGCACCGTCACCACCCTCGCCAGCGGCAAGCAGATTCCCGCGGACACCGTGATGTACTCCGCAGGCCGCCAGGGCCAGACCGAGAAACTCGACCTCGAAGCGGCTGGACTGGAGGCCGACAACCGCGGTCGGATCTTCGTCGACGACAACTATCAGACCAAGGTCGACCACATCTACGCCGTCGGTGACGTCATTGGATTCCCAGCACTGGCCGCCACGTCGATGGACCAGGGCAGGCTGGCGGCCTATCACGCATTCGGCGAACCCTGTAAGGGCATGACCGAATTGCAGCCGATCGGCATCTACTCGATCCCCGAGGTGTCCTACGTCGGAGCGAGCGAGGTCGACCTCACCAAGGATTCGATTCCCTACGAGGTGGGAGTGTCACGCTACCGAGAGCTGGCGCGGGGCCAGATCGCCGGCGACTCCTACGGAATGCTCAAGCTTCTCGTTTCCACCGAGGATCTGAAGCTGCTTGGCGTCCACATCTTCGGCACGAACGCCACCGAGATGGTGCACATCGGCCAGGCCGTGATGGGCTGCGGTGGCACGGTTGAATACCTCGTCGACGCGGTCTTCAACTACCCGACGTTCTCCGAGGCCTACAAGGTCGCGGCACTGGACGTGATGAACAAGTTGCGCGCGCTGAGCCAGTTCAAGGCGTGATCAGCAGTCGTCCTCGAAGGCGGACGGTGCGTCGTCACCCGGCCCGCGTGCCTCGGCCCGCTCGATCAACTGCTTGATTGCGTCGCCGAAGGGCGGCGTATAGGAGACGTTCTCCTCGCAGCCACCGCCCTCCAGTCCGCCTGTGATCCCGACCACCGTCGAGGCGGACAGCCACGGCGCCCCGCTGGTGCCGTCGACGAGGCCGGCACACCGAATCGAGGGATACCCGCGCTCGAGAGCGGCCATGTGCGCCGTACATCCGACGGGCGGTCCCCCCACGCCAAGGGCATAACCCGTCACGACGACGTCCGTCCCGACCGGTGGACTCGATCCGATCGTCAATCCCCCGCCCACCGCGGCCTCGACCGAGCCACCGTCGGGACGACTGACCCTGGCGACGGCGAAGTCGGCAAGCGGACTTTGGGTCGCCACCCAGCGAGGATCCAAATACACCGCGTCGATGTGCCAAAAGTCCTGCGGCTCAGCACTTTCGGCGAACGCCGGCACGAATGATGCGTCGATGCCGTCAGCCATGCAGTGCGCCGCGGTGAGGATGAGATCGCCCGTCGTCGAATGAAGCACCGAACCGGTGCACGCATGCAACGACTGCCCGCCGAGAAAGATCGCACCGACCCGAGGATCCGGGGCCACCGGGACTGCCGTCACCGTTGCCGTTGCGGTCACCTTGGCCGCCGCGGTCACCGATGAGGATGACGAGGACGGGGCCACGGACTTCTGTCCCGACCCAGCGGGCCCGGTGCACGACGGTGCGACGGCCGCGCAGGCGGCGAGCAGAAGGTACCCGGCGCGGCGCATGAGCACCGATCTTGCCCGAAGAATCCGGGTGCGGCAGCGTGCGGCGGAATGCACCGGTGGCGGCGGGTTGTTCCAACGATGCGTGGGGCCGTGCTGGCAGGAACCTCGAAGTGCGGGACACTAGACGTCAAGAGGAGGTGAGGCAGCATGGCTGATTACCCAGAGAACCCGGGGCAGCACTACCAACCCGAACAGACCGGGATCTACGAGCTGGAGTTCCCCGCACCCCAGTTGTCGTCGGAGGACGGCCGCGGCCCGGTGATGATTCATGCCCTTGAGGGGTTCTCCGACGCGGGGCACGTCATCAAGATCGCCGCCACGCATCTGAAGGACACGCTGGACACCGAACTGGTGGCATCCTTCGCGATCGACGAGCTGCTCGACTACCGGTCCCGGCGACCCCTGATGACCTTCAAGACCGACCACTTCACGCATTACGACGATCCCGTACTCAACCTGTACGCGCTGCACGACAGCGTCGGCACTCCGTTTCTCCTGCTGGCGGGGCTGGAACCCGACCTTCGGTGGGAACGGTTCATTACCGCCGTGCGACTGCTGGCCGAGCGACTCGGTGTCCGTCAGGTGATCGGGCTCGGCACCATTCCGATGGCGGTGCCGCACACCCGCCCCGTCACCATGACGGCGCATTCCAGCGACAAGGAACTGATCGCCGACCACCAACCCTGGGTGGGCGAGGTGCAGGTGCCCGCCAGCGTGTCGAATCTGCTGGAGTACCGGATGACGCAGCACGGCCACGATGCGGTCGGCTACACCGTTCACGTGCCTCACTACCTGGCTCAGACCGACTATCCGCCAGCCGCGGAGGCGCTGCTGGAGCAGGTTGCCAAAACGGGCTCTCTGCGACTTCCCCTCGATCAACTCGCCGAAGCGGGCATGGCAGTCCACACGAAGATCAACGAGCAGGTCGCCTCCAGTGACGAGGTCGCTCAAGTGGTGACGGCACTGGAGCGACAGTACGATGCGTTCGTTGCTGCTCAAGAGAATCGATCCCTGCTGGCGCGTGACGAGGATTTGCCAAGTGGCGATGAACTCGGCGCCGAATTCGAGAGATTTCTCGCCGAGCAAACCGGAGACGACTCCGCAGGCGGGGGCGGCAGCGCAGGGTCTTAATTGGCCGCCCGACCACTTTGGCCGGGCCGGCCCCGACGACGAAGTTGGTGATCGTGACGGAGCGAAAGCCCAATCTGCGACCCGTGCGCGAGCTCACCCCGACGCTGCACTACCGGACCATCCATGGATATCGGCGCGCGTTCCGGATCGCTGGATCCGGGCCGGCCATCCTGCTGATCCACGGCATCGGTGACAACTCCACGACGTGGAGCACCGTGCAGTCCAAGCTGGCCCAGCGATTCACCGTCATCGCCCCGGACCTCCTCGGCCACGGCAAGTCCGACAAGCCACGCGCCGATTACTCGGTCGCTGCCTATGCCAACGGGATGCGGGATCTTCTCAGCGTCCTCGACATCGAACACGTCACCGTCGTCGGCCACTCGCTCGGCGGCGGGGTCGCCATGCAATTCGCCTACCAGTTCCCACAATTGGTGGACCGGCTGATCCTCGTCGGCGCCGGCGGGGTGACCAAGGACGTCAACGTCGCACTGCGGATCGCGTCGATGCCTCTGGGCACCGAGGCGCTGGCCCTCTTGCGGCTGCCCCTGCTCCTGCCCGCCCTGCAGCTGGTGGGGCGCGTCGGCGGCACGTTGTTCGGTTCCACCGGGGTCGGCCGCGACATTCCGGACATGCTGCGGATCCTTGCTGACCTCCCCGAGCCCACGGCGTCCGCAGCGTTCGCCCGGACGCTGCGCGCAGTGGTCGACTGGCGCGGCCAGGTGGTCACCATGCTCGACCGATGTTATTTGACCGAATCCGTTCCCGTGCAATTGATCTGGGGTTCTCAGGACTCGGTGATCCCGGTCAGTCATGCGCGCATGGCCCACGCTGCGATGCCGGGCGCGCAACTCGAAGTCTTCGAAGGATCCGGCCACTTCCCCTTCCACGACGATCCCGATCGCTTCGTCGAGATCCTCGAGAAGTTCATCGGATCGACCGACCCGGCCATCTACGACCAGGAGGCGCTGCGCAATCTGCTGCGCAACGGCGTTAGCGAGAACGGCCTGACGGGAACGATCGACGACCGCGTCGCGGTGCTCGACGCGATGGGAGCCGACGAACGCAGCGCTACCTGACCGTCCGCGGCGGCCTCGACGTAGCATCGGCTGATGGCCTTGGACGTGACGGTGTTGCGCGTGTTCACCAATTCCGATGGCGACTACGGGAATCCCCTCGGCGTCGTTGACGCCAGCCTGGTGGCACGTGCCGATCGGCAGCGGGTCGCCACCGAATTGGGTTACAGCGAAACGATTTTCATCGACCTACCCGACTCGGGTGCCAGCACCACCACGGCGCACATCTTCACGCCAACGGTGGAGCTGCCGTTCGCCGGGCACCCGACAGTCGGTGCATCGTGGTGGCTCAAGGATCGCGGCACGCCCGTCAACACCCTCCACGTGCCTGCCGGCATCGTGCAGGTCTCCTACGACCAGTATCCCGACGGCGAATTCACGGTGATCAGCGCGCGGGCCGAGTGGGCGCCCGACTTCTCGATCTATGACCTGGATTCCGTCGAACGTGTGCTCGCCGCCGATCCAGACGATTACGGCGATGCCGTCGAACACTACGTCTGGGCGTGGATCGACAAGGCCGAGGGAACCATCCGGTCGCGCATGTTCGCCAACGAGCTGGGCATTCCGGAGGACGAGGCGACGGGAGCGGGAGCCGTCCGCATCACCGAGTACTTGAGTCGCGACCTCGCGATCACACAGGGCAAGGGTTCTGAGCTTCGCACGACTTGGAGTGCGGACGGTTGGGTGAAGGTCGCTGGACGCGTCGTCGACGATGGTGTTCGGCGACTCGACTGATCCGTCAGTTCGACGACACGCCGCGGTGCGCGCGTAGCGCCTCGATCTCGCGTTCGAAGTCGGCGGCCGACGAGAATGACCGGTACACCGACGCGAACCGCAGGTAGGCGACCTCGTCCAGATCGCGCAGCGGACCCAGAATGGCCAAGCCAACCTCGTTACTGGGCACCTCGGGTGAGCCTGCCGCCCGCACGGCGTCCTCCACCTGCTGCGCCAACAGGTTCAGGGCGTCGTCGTCGACGTCGCGGCCCTGGCAGGCCCGGCGGACACCCTTGATGACCTTCTCGCGACTAAAGGGTTCGGTGACACCGCTTCGCTTCACGACGGCGAGCACGGCGGTCTCCACGGTGGTGAACCTGCGTCCGCACTCCGGGCACGATCGGCGGCGTCGAATCGCCTGACCCTCATCGGCTTCACGGGAGTCGACGACCCGCGAATCGGGATTACGACAGAACGGGCAATGCATCTCCGCTCCTTCGCCGCAGGCACCTACTCCGGTCGCACCCGAGCGTACCGTTGCACGGCAGCGAATCTCACTGCGCATGCCGCGGCTCAGCCAACCGGCGCGATGAGCGTCTGCCCGGCGTCGACCGCGGCCGAGTCCAACTCGTTGAGATGACGGATCTGATCGACCACCGACCCGACGGACGCATCCGGCGCGATCCGCTGCGCCAACTGCTCCAACGACTCGCCCGCCTGTACCTGGACCACGGCCAGCCGGGCCGGCGCGGGAGTGACCGGATCCGGGGCGCCCAACTGCGCCACCAGGCCGAGCCACACCGTGATGGCCGCTGCGACGAGCGCCAGCACGACGGTGGCCAACGGGGTCACCGGCTTGCGCCGGTGCGATGCGCGAGACATCAGCACGCCGGTGCCGCCGTAGCTGAGCGGCGCTCCTGCGGGTCGGTGGGGCCGGGGACGGCGCCGTGCCGCGGACGTCGAGCGTCGTACCGGACGCATGGGGCGCACGACGAGGTCGGTGGGGTCTTCTCGGGTGATGATGGTCATCTCGCGGGCCTTTCCTGTCATGCCGATTCGCTCTTGTGTTCGAATACTAATCGCTCAGGTGTTCGATGACTAGAACATGTGATCGAACTGTTGCAAACGCTAACGCGACCCACCGACAAGTTCCCTCGACCGCAGATCCCGGCGACACGCGTCGAACACATGTTTGATTCTGTCCCCCCAGAGGACTACATTCGGCGCCATGAGCGACAGCAGCGAGACGGTCCTTACCGAACGCCAGCGCACCATCCTGGACGTCATCCGCACCTCGGTCGCGTCGCGTGGATATCCCCCGAGCATCCGTGAGATCGGTGACGCCGTCGGCCTGACCTCGACGTCCTCCGTCGCGCACCAGTTGCGCACGCTCGAGCGCAAGGGCTATCTGCGTCGCGATCCGAACCGACCGCGTGCGGTCGACGTCCGGGCAGCCGATGATCCGGCCCGGCAGCTGGCGCACGCCGTCACGACGGACGTCGCCGGGTCGGATGCATTGCCCGTGCCGACCTTCGTCCCAGTACTAGGGCGCATCGCGGCCGGCGGCCCGATCCTGGCCGAAGAGGCCGTCGAGGACGTGTTCCCGCTGCCGAAGGAACTCGTCGGCGAGGGCTCACTGTTCCTGCTGAAGGTCGTCGGCGAGTCGATGGTGGACGCCGCCATCTGCGACGGTGACTGGGTGGTGATCCGTCAGCAGAACGTCGCCGACAACGGCGACATCGTCGCGGCGATGATCGACGGCGAAGCCACCGTCAAGACGTTCAAGCGCACCGACGGTCAGGTGTGGCTGATGCCCCACAACCCGGCGTTCGACCCGATCCCCGGCAATGACGCCGCCATCCTCGGCAAGGTCGTCACCGTCATCCGCAAGATCTAGCACCGCGGAGTAGCGGCCGGCTTAGCCCTTGGTGAAACCATTGGTCAACGCGAATTCTTCGCTGGCGAACCAAATTTCGGCGCGGGCATCGTCGTATCGAGCGCTTCCCGGCGTCCAATACAGTCCGGACTTGGTATCGGCCTTCACCGGAAATCCCTTCGGTGCCCGCAGCGGATCTTCGTTCGCCAGCCGCAACGATGGCTCCACGACGGCAGGCTCTTCGAGCTGAATCGCTGCGTGCCGACCGCTTGGGGGCCCGCTATCGTGTTCCGGTTCCGGTTCCAGCTCGGGTTCTGGTGCTGATTCCGGTTCGTGCTCCCCCTCGAATTCGTCGTCGAAGTCGTGGTGCGAATCGGAATCTTCCGCCGGCTCATCGAGTTCCGAGAACCACGGGCGCTCGGGTTCGGCGGCCGCTGCCGAAACGATCGGCGTCGGTGCGGTAGCGATCGCGTCCTGATCGGTGGACAGGTCGGCGACGAAACCGTCGGGTGCGCCCGTCGGGTCAGGTCGGGGAAGGTCACCGTGCTCGTCGGCGGGCATCGCCCAGCTGCTCCGCTGGGGGCTCACCTCCTCGCGGTCGTCGTCGTAGTCGCGCGACGCGTTCGGCCCGGAATCGTAGTCGCGGTCGTGATCGTCATCGTGACCGTGACCGTGACCCTCGTAGTCGTCGTCGTCGTCGAAGCCGCTCAGTGGCGCGCGGTCATCGCGCTTGCGCCGATTCAGCAGAACCGCAGCCGCCACGACGCCGACGAGCACGACAACGGGCACGATGCCGAGCAGCCACCACGCGGTCGGCTGGAACCACTTCGAGCCCCCGTCCGACGTCGTGTCGGCGGCAGGCGGCGCCTGGGGCCGGTCGCCCCCAGGCACCGCGAGCCCCTTGAGCTGCGATTGCAGGCTGGCTGGCTCGGTGGTGAATTCGCTGGCCTTGTTCCAGGAGATCGCGCCACCGCTGAACTTCTGCGTGATGACGTCATTGCTCTCGGTCTGGTCGGCAGTCGGGGCGCCGAGTTCACCGGTCGCGCCGCCGAGTTTCGTCCACGCCGCGTTCATCGCGCCGCGCACGATCACCGCACCGAAGTCGGGGGTCCAGAAGATCACTGGCTGATCGGCCGCCGCGAAGCTCGCGATCATGCTCATCGGGGCGAGGCCGCCGTCGTTCTCGTTGCTGGTCGGGAAGCCGAGATCACCCTCGGGACCGCCGACACTCTCGTACTTGGCCAACACCTGGCCGGTCAGCACGTTGGCGCCGCCGGCAGGACTGTAGAAGATCTTGCCGCCCGCATAGTTCTGCCCGGCTCCGTCGGACCCGATGGCGTACTGCCCACCGTCGGCAGCACCGAGCGGTCCGAGCGGCCCACCCGCTGCGCGGCGCGCCGCGGCGATGGCGGTGGTCACGTCGCCGGGAATCTCGAGGTTCACCAGCTGGTCCGCCAGCTCCGGCGGAGTCGTGCTGAACGCCTTGGTCTTCCGGTCCCACGCGAGCTGACCGCCCGAGAAGGTCTGGCTGATTCGATCGCCGCTGTGCGCCTCGTCGTCGGTGGGCACGCCGAGCACGCCCGCCGAACCGCCGAGCCTGTCCCACGCCGCGTTGATCGCTCCCCGCACCACGCGCGCGCCGGTGTCGGGTGTCCAGAAGATCACCGGCCGGTCAGCCGCGCTGAAGGTCGTATTGCGACTACCCGGCGCCTTGCCGTCGCCCTCGTCGATCGTCGGAAAGCCGAGGTCGCCATCGGCCGGGCCGCCCAACGACTGGTACTCGTCGAGGATCGCGCCGCGCATCGCGTGGGCGCCGGTCTCGGGCGTGAAGAAGATCTTGCCGCCCGCGAAGTTCTGGCCGAAGCCCGTCCCCGCCGGGTAGACCCCGCCGTCCTTGATGCCGAGAGGTCCCGTTGGCCCTCCACCCGCATCCCACGCCTGGGTGATCGCGGCGTCGGCGTCCCCCTCGGGCGTCGCCGCCGCCAGCGGTGCCACCAGCAGCGCGGCAGCCATCGCCGCGACGACTCCAACGCCCGCACGTCCGATCGTCCTGCCCAGCCGGGTTCGAAGCCCCGTCATTGCGTCCTTCCAGCGAGCTGCACCGGACTCCCTTGAGTTCCGCGCTCGTCAACTTTGCGTCAGTCGACGTCCATCTTGAGGGATATCCAACCCGTCCGAGGAATGTGTCGCGCGAAGGGGCCAGCCGGAGCCCGCATCGTGGGGCCGACTAGACGCCGAGGCTCCGGCCGATGATCTCCTTCATGATCTCGGTCGTTCCGCCGTAAATCGTCTGGATGCGTGAGTCCAGGAAGGCGCGCGCGACGGGGTACTCGCGCATGTATCCGTAGCCGCCATGCAGCTGCAGGCAGCGGTCGTTCAAGCGCACCTGGGCCTCGGTCGAGTACCACTTCGCCATCGCTGCCTGCTCGACGGTGAGCTTCTCCTCGAGATGCAGTTTGATGAACTCATCGACCATCATGCGCACCACGGTGGCTTCGGTGGCGAGTTCGGCGAGGGTGAACCGGCTGTTCTGGAAGCTGCCGATCGGCTTGCCGAACGCCTTGCGGTCCTTGGTGTACTGCAACGTCTGCTCAAGGACGCCCTCCATGCCCGCCGCGGCCATCACGGCGATGCTGATCCGTTCCTGAGGCAGGTTCTGCATCAGGTAGACGAACCCCGATCCCTCTTCGCCAAGCAGGTTCTCGGCGGGCACCAACACGTCAGTGAAGGACAGTTCGGCGGTGTCCTGGGCGTCCAGGCCGATCTTGTCGAGGTGGCGGCCGCGTTCGAACCCCTCCATGCCGCGCTCGACGACGAGGAGCGAGAACCCGAGCGCACCCTTTTCGGGGTCGGTGCACGCCACGACGATGACCAGATCGGCGTGAATGCCGTTGGTGATGAACGTCTTCGAGCCGTTGAGCACCCAGCTGCCGTCCTCCTGCTTGAGCGCGCGGGCCTTGATGCCCTGCAGGTCACTGCCGGTGCCCGGTTCGGTCATCGCGATCGCGGTGATCAGTTCTCCTGAACAGAATCCCGGCAGCCACCGCTGTTTCTGCTCCTCGGTGGCCAGGCGCAGCAGGTAGGGCGCGATGACGTCGTTCTGCAGCGGAAAGCCGAGTCCGCTGTAGCGGCCGGCCGAGGTCTCTTCGGTGACGATGACGTTGTAGCGGAAGTCGGGCTCGCCGCCGCCGCCGTACTCCTCCGGCACGGCCATGCCGATGAAGCCCTGCTTGCCCGCGTCTAGCCAAACCGCACGGTCGACGATCTTGTCCTTCTCCCCCTTCTCTTGGAACGGCGCGACGTGGCGTTCCAGGAAGCCACGGTAGGACTCGCGAAACAAGTCGTGCTCGGGCTCGAAGAGGGTGCGGTCGTACTTGATGGCGCCCATGGGTGACCTCCGGATCGGCGAAACGGGATTTGGTGACGACGATATACCACCCAACCGGATGGTTGAGACCGGCGGTACCGGTGCGACGCCGTGGCTGCCCCCGATGGACCCCACGGACCTAAGATCGGCGCAATGGCGAAAGATCCGACGTCACTCACGCACTGGGGTGCCTTCACCGCCGAGGTCAGCGGCGGCGACATCGCCTCGGTTCGCCCCTTCGACGACGACGCCGATCCGTCGCCTCTTCTCGGCAACCTGGCCGGCTCGATTCGCCACCGGTCACGGGTCGCGGCGCCCGCCGTCCGCCGCGGATGGCTCGAGGACGGCCCGGGTCCGACGACGCGGCGCGGGGCCGACGAGTTCGTCGCCGTGTCGTGGGACGAGCTCACCGAGCTGCTGGCCGACGAGTTGCGCCGCATCGTCGACACCCATGGCAACGAGGCGATCTACGGCGGTTCCTACGGCTGGGCCAGTGCAGGGCGATTCCATCACGCCCAGAGTCAGGTGCACCGATTCCTGAAACTCCTTGGTGGATATACCTTTTCCCGCCACTCGTACAGCCTGGGCGCCACCGGGGTCATCATGCCACGCGTGGTCGGCACCCACGATGACCTCTTCAAACGCTCAACGGCATGGCACGTCATCGCCGAGAACACCGAGTTGCTGGTGAGTTTCGGCGGCGTCGGCGTGAAGAACGCAGCCGTCAACGCCGGCGGCGCCACCGAACACCCGACCCGCGGTGCGTTACAGAGCTTGCGCGACCGGGGCGGACGGATCGTGTCGATCAGTCCCGTGCGCGACGACACCACCGGCGAGTGCGAGTGGTTGGCGCCAGTCCCGGGCACTGACGTGGCGATCATGTTGGCGCTGGCCTACGTGCTGGCCACCGAGGGACTCGCCGACCGCGCGTTCCTCGACACCCATTGCACCGGATACCCACGGTTCGAGCGTTATCTGCTCGGCGCCGACGACGGGGTGGCGAAGTCGCCCGAGTGGGCGGCGAGCATCTGCGGCCTGCCCGCCGACTCCTTGACCACACTGGCCAGGAGGATGGCCGCGAAGCGCACCATCGTGATGGTGAGCTGGTCGCTTCAGCGTGTCCGTTACGGCGAACAGGCGCCCTGGATGGGGCTGACCCTGGCGGCCATGCTCGGTCAAATCGGAGTGCCCGGTGGCGGTTTCGGCCACGGCTACGGGTCGCAGAACGAGGTCGGCATGGCGCCGATCCGCTGCCCGCTACCCACGTTCCCCCAGGGTCTCAATCCCGTGCGGGCGTTCATTCCGGTCGCGGCGATCAGCGACATGCTGCTGCACCCCGGCGAGCAGTTCACCTACAACGGCAGAACGCTGACCTACCCCGACATCAAGTGCGTGTACTGGGCTGGCGGCAATCCCTTCCATCATCACCAGAACCTTCCGCGGTTGCGGAGGGCGCTCGGTCGGGTCGACACGGTGGTCGTCCACGATCCGTACTGGACGGCGATGGCCAAACATGCCGACATCGTCGTGCCGTCGACGACCCCGTTCGAACGCGAGGACTACTCCGGCTCGAAGAACGACCCACTGTTGGTCGCCATGCCCGCATTGGCTGAGCCATATGAGGATTCGCGCGACGACTACCGCACGTTCGCGGCACTCTCGGACCGGCTCGGCTTCGGCGACAAGTTCACCGAGGGCCGCGACGCGCGGGAGTGGCTCGTCCACATGTACGAGAAGTGGTCTGCCGGACTCGATTTCGAGGTGCCGACCTTCGCCGAGTTCTGGGCGGCGGGCCAACTGCGATTGCCGACCGAAACCGGGTTGTCACTGCTGGCCGACTTCCGTGTCGACCCGGTCGCCCATCGACTGGCCACCCCGAGCGGGCGGATCGAGATCTTCTCGCACGACATCGACGGGTTCGGCTACGACGACTGCGCGGGTCATCCGAAGTGGTTCGAGCCGGACGAGTGGCTGGGTGGCGCTCGCGCCGCGGCCTACCCGCTGCACCTGTTGGCCAATCAGCCCGCCAAGAGGTTGCACAGCCAGTTGGACGGTGGCAAGGCCAGCTTGGACTCCAAAGTCCAAGGGCGCGAGCCGATCCGCATGCATCCCCAAGATGCCCGAAGCCGCGGGCTCACCTCGGGCGAGGTGGTACGCGTCTTCAATGACCGCGGCTCTTGCCTGGCAGGCCTCGTCGTCGACGACGGCCTTCGAGACGGCGTGGTGCAGTTGTCGACCGGCGCGTGGTACGACCCCGAGAACCCCGAGGACCTCAACGCCATGTGCGTACACGGCAACCCCAACGTGCTGACTGCCGACACCGGCACGTCGTCACTGGCCAAGGGGTGCACCGGTGCGCACGTGCTGGTGGAGGTCGAGAAGTTCGACGGCCCGCTGCCGCCGGTGCGGGCGCACCAGCCGCCGACGATCGTCGAACGCTAGGAGCTCGTCTGCGCTCGACCTGAGCCGGACCTGGGGCGACGAGGTCCGCCGCCGCGGCGAGCGCCGCCACTTGAGGCGCCTGTCCGGCCACCGGCGGCATTGCCGCGGAACGGAGCACCGTTGCCGCGGCCCGATCCACCGGCGCCACGGTTGCCACCACGCGACGACGGAGGAGTGGCCGGGCGGACCGGCGGCTCGCGGTGCGGAGCGATTTCGCCGACGAGCTCGAGAACGCTCTCCGAGTCGGCCCGCACCTGTTGCGGCTGAGCCGTGATGCCTGCCTTGCGCAGCAGCTGCTGAGTGTCGCGACGCTGCTCGGGCAGCACCACGGTCACGACGTCGCCCGCGCTGCCTGCGCGTGCCGTCCGACCGGAGCGGTGGAGGTAGGCCTTGTGCTCGACGGGCGGGTCCACGTGCACGACCAGTTCGACGTCGTCGACGTGGACACCGCGGGCGGCGATGTCGGTGGCGACGAGCACGCGGGCGTCACCCGAGCTGAACGCCGCGAGGTTGCGGTCGCGGGCCGGCTGCGAAAGGTTGCCGTGCAGATCGACCGAAGGCACTCCGGCGTCGGTGAGCTGCTTGGCGAGCTTGCGGGCCTGGTGCTTGGTGCGCATGAACAGGATTCGGCGGCCGGTGCCCGACGCGAGCCGGTGCACGAGCTGTGTCTTCTCCTGAGCGCCCGATACGTGGTACACGTGGTGCGTCATGGCCACCGGCGGCGCGTCGATCTCGTCAACCGAATGCGTGATGGGGTTGCGCAGGAAGCGCTGAACCAGCTTGTCGACCCCGTTGTCCAGCGTCGCCGAGAACAGCAAGCGCTGGCCGCCAGCGGGCGTCGCGGCGAGAATGCGTGTCACGCCGGGAAGGAAGCCGAGGTCGGCCATGTGGTCGGCCTCGTCGAGGACGGTGATCTGCACGGCGTCGAGGGCGATGTGGCGTTGCTTCATCAGGTCTTCGAGGCGACCGGGGCAGGCGACCACGATGTCGACGCCAGCCCGCAGTGCGGACACCTGACGGCTCTGCGACACGCCACCGAAGATCGTGGTGACGTTCATGCCGAGCGCCGCTGCGAGCGGCTCGATGACGGCCGTGATCTGCGTGGCGAGCTCGCGGGTGGGCGCCAGCACCAGGCCGGTCGGCTTGGACGGACGTCGGTGCCCTCCGGCGAGACGCGCGACCAGCGGGATGGAGAAGGCCAGTGTCTTTCCGCTGCCGGTCTTTCCGCGACCGAGCACGTCGCGGCCGCCGAGCGTGTCGGGCAGGGTGCCGATCTGGATTGGGAACGGACTACCGATGCCCTGGCCGGCGAGCACGCGGGTGAGGGCGTCCGGCACGCCGAGGGATTCGAAAGTGGGTTCTACAGTCATTGTGTGCGATGCCTTTCGGGCATGGGTGCGGCCGCGTCTGCGCTAGACAGAATGGGTCAGGCGAATACGTGGCTCGATGGGCGAGATTGCCGGTGGGCAATATCGATCGCCGCGAGAAGAGCTAGTGCTATGCACTGATCGCCAGAATGCGGTGAGCCACGTCACTGTGGCTGAAAGCATCTCGGGATGATCGAGCGTTCCACGACGTGTTGACGGCGCGAGGCGACACCAACATTGCCTCGAACTCTACCGCACTGCGGTGCCGTTCCCGCCTCGGCGGCCTAGAACGTGACGAAGTCGCCAAGGGCGGCGGCAAGCGCCGCAGGTACCCGCGCCTTTATCCGCGTACCGGTTTCGGTGTGTTCGGTGGCATCGACGCGACCCTCGGCATGCATGCGCGCGATCAATTCGCCACGGCCGTAGGGAATCGTGACGTCGACGGTGACGTCCTTGGGCACCACCATCTCGCTCATCCGGCTGCGAAGGCGGTTCAGACCGTCGCCGGTGTGAGCCGACACGAACACAGCGTCAGGCAAGGCGCGACGCAACTGAGCCAGCCCGAGACCCGTTGCGGCATCGGTCTTGTTGACCACCAACAACTCCGGCGGTGCGGGGATGTCGTATTCCTGCATGACTTCGTTGATCACCTTGCGCACCGCGTTGACTTGCGCCAGTGGGTTGACGTCGGAACCGTCGATCACGTGGATCAGCAGTTCGGCATCGACGACTTCTTCAAGCGTCGATCGGAAGGCTTCGACCAATTGGGTCGGCAGATGGCGGACGAATCCGACGGTGTCAGTCAGCACGAAGGGTCTGCCGTCGTCGAAATGGCCTCGGCGGGTGGTGGGTTCGAGGGTGGCGAACAGCGCATTCTCGACGAGGACCCCCGCCCCGGTGAGCGAGTTGAGCAGGCTGGACTTGCCAGCGTTGGTGTAGCCGACGATCGCGATCGATGCCACGTCGCTGCGCAGCCGGCGTCCGCGCTGTGTGTCGCGGATCTTCTTCATGTCCTTGATTTCACGGCGCAGCTTGGACATTCGCTCGCGGATCCGGCGCCGGTCGGTCTCGATCTTGGTCTCACCAGGACCACGCGTGCCAACTCCGCCGCCGCTGCCGCCTGCGCCGCCACCTTGGCGCGACATCGACTCACCCCAGCCGCGAAGTCTGGGCAGCATGTACTCCATCTGCGCGAAGGCGACCTGCGCCTTGCCCTCTGCGGAAGTGGCGTGCTGGGCGAAGATGTCGAGGATCAGCGCGGTGCGGTCGATGACCTTGACCTTGACGGCCTTTTCGAGCGCGTTCAGCTGGCCGGGAGTCAGTTCGCCATCGCAGATGACGGTGTCGGCACCGGTGGCCACTACGACGTCGCGCAACTCCTTGGCCTTGCCCGACCCGATATAGGTTCCCGCGTCGGGTTTGTCCCGCCGCTGCACCATGCCCTCGAGCACCTCGGAACCTGCTGTCTCGGCCAGTGCGGCGAGCTCCGCCATGCTGGCGTCGGCGTCGGCCGCAGTGCCGTCGGTCCACACGCCGACGAGCACGACCCGTTCGAGCCGCAGCTGCCGGTACTCGACTTCGGTGACGTCGGCGAGTTCGGTAGATAGACCGGCGACTCGGCGGAGCGCCGAACGGTCTTCGAGATCGAGTTCGCCCGTACTGGGCAGCCTGGGATGAGTCATGTAGTTAGAGATGTTGCCCTTCTAAATGTCGTCGCGCATCCGAATTTCACTGCTGAGCACGCCACCAGTCGTCGGACAGCTCGCCTTGAGCCACCAGCACCGACGGTCCCCGCAGGTAACTGGTCGTGTCGGTGATCGTCACCGTCACCTCGCCGCCGGGAATTCGGACCGTCATGGTGCCCGTCTCGGCGCCCTGATGGCGCAGCGCCGCAACCGCGGCGGCAACGGTTCCCGTTCCGCACGAACGGGTTTCGCCCACTCCGCGTTCGTGCACCCGCATCCTGACGGCGCCGTCGACGGGAGCCATCAGCACTTCGACGTTGACCCCTCCCGGGAATTGCGCTGCGTCGAACCACACCGGCGCGGCGACGTCGAGGTCGGCCAGCTCCGCGGCGGTGAGGGACGCGTCGACGCAGGCAAGGTGGGGATTTCCGACGTCGACCGCGATTCCTCCGAACCGCCGTCCGCCCACGACGGCCGAGCCGTGGCCGAACTGATTGGCCTTGCCCATGTCCACCGTCACGTCGGCGGACAAGGCATCCACGTCACGCAGTACCACCGGGCGCGGCCCGGCCAGCGAGCCAACGACGAACTCGTCACGCCGTTCGAGGCCGCTGGCCCGAAGGTAGTGCGCGAATACGCGCACGCCGTTGCCGCACATCTGGGCGATGGAGCCGTCCGCGTTGCGGTAGTCCATGTACCAGTCGTCTGCGCCCACACCCTCGGGAATCCGGTCGAAAACGCCCGCTGCCAGCGCGGCGTCGGCCGTCGTCACCCGCAGCACGCCGTCGGCGCCGAGGCCGCGGCGGCGGTCGCAGAGCGCTGACACTGCGGCCGGGGTGAGCTCCAGCTGGGCGCCGACGTCGGGCAGCACGACGAAGTCGTTCTCCGTACCGTGCCCCTTCGCGAACATCACTGGTTCAGGATACGTTGCTGACGAATTCGAGCACCGCGTCCACGTTGCCAGGATCCGACCCGTCGAGCCAGTGAATGCGGTGGTCACGGCGGAACCACGAGCGCTGTCTGCGCACGTAGCGCCTCGTTCCGATGAAGGTCCGCTCCCGTGCCTCGGCGATCGGCTCGGGGCCTCCCCCGTCGCCGAGAGCCGCGAGCACCTGCGCATAGCCGAGCGCACGCGACGCCGTCACCCCCTCGCGTAGGCCCCGACCCTGCAAGGCCCGGACCTCGTCGACCAGACCGTCGTCGAACATCGCGTCGGTACGGAGCCGTAGTCGCTCGTCGAGAAGTTCGGTGTCCCAGTCCAATCCGATGATCACCGTGCCCCAGCGGGGTTCGCCGATCGTTGGCGCACTCGCCGCGAACGGCCGCCCCGTCAACTCCACCACCTCGAGGGCTCGCACGATGCGACGGCCGTCGGTGGGCAGGATCGACGCCGCGGCATCGGCGTCGACCAGCGCCAATTCCGCATGCAAGGCCGCCACGCCGACGTCGGCGAGCTTGGCTTCCCAGCGGGCCCGCACCTGCGGATCGGTGGCCGGAAAGGCCCAGTCATCGAGCAGGGACTGCACGTACAGCATCGATCCGCCGACGATCACCGGCACCGCTCCGCGGCCAGCTATCGTCTCGATGTCGCTGGTGGCGCGGCTTTGGTACCGGCCGACCGTCGCGGTCTCCGTGACGTCGAGCACGTCGAGTTGGTGATGCGGAATCCCCCGGCGCTCGGCGGGCGGCAGTTTGGCGGTGCCGATGTCCATCCCGCGATACAGCTGCATCGCGTCGGCGTTGACGATCTCGCCGCCGAGACGCTCCGCGACGTCGAGCGCCAGTGCGCTCTTCCCGGTCCCGGTGGGCCCGATGATGGCGATCGGGCGAATCGGTACCAAATCCCCGGTGGCTTCGCTCTCCCCCGCAAGCGGGGGGACCCCCAGCGCCGTCACGGCTTCCACACGCCGACGGAGTATCCGACACCGTAGGGGGCGCCTCGGTACAGCTCCCGCGCCGAGGACGGCGACGGCCCGGTCAGCCCGGCCAGCACCTGATAGGCGACCCGCCCGACGATTGTGTCGGGAAGCCGGGTCAACGCCTCGGCGTCACCGACCGCCAGAGCGTCGTCCAGCGCCGCCTGCACCGCTGGTGAATCCGGGTCGTAGCCCCCCGGAGCCGACGCGGTGAGCGTGTTGGCACCGTCGGCGACCACCAGCACCCCGACGGGCTCCGCGATGGCGTCGACCTCGGCCCGCAGGGCCCGCCCCCTGGCAAGGGCGGCGTCGACCCCGTGGTCGGCCGCGTACACCCACACCTCGGCACTGGCGCCCGCAGCGCTCGAGGTCCGCACCCAGCCCGCGACGAGCGCGCACAGCGGCAGCGGCTTCGGCTCGCCAACGGCGTGTGGGGACAGGGCCACGCGGACGTCGACGCCATAGCCACCGAAGGTCCCGACCGTGCCTGGTCCGATCACGTTGTCGGCAATACCGACGCCGACCACGAACCAGCGGTCGGGCAGCTCGGCGGCGGCAACGGACACCGCCGCCGCGAGATCCTGCAGCTCAGAGGTGGCGCCGGTGGCGAGTTCGGGCACCATCACGGGGGCCGATGGGACCAGGGCGATGGCGTTGAGCACGCCATCACGCTAGCCAGCCTCGCAAAGGCGTGGGCACGCGACAGTCCGACCTGTTTCAATATCCACTAGACATCCACTGGCACGAGCCACTGGAACGAGCCATACGAGCACCGCTAACAGGCGCCGCGTCGCGCGGCAGGAGCGTGGGTCACCCACGCGGAGGGCAAGAGGTTCAGGACATGACGACCAGTGAGTCAAGCGGAGCACCCAAGCCGACGCCGAGGCCAGGCCCTCCGCGCCCCGCTCCGCGACCCGGCGGCGCCGCACCGACGGTGGTCGTTCCACCCTCGGCCGATCCACATCGCTTTGGTCGCGTCGACGACGACGGCACCGTGTGGCTGGTCACCTCCGATGGCGAACGGGTCATCGGTTCCTGGCAGGCGGGCGAACACGAGGCGGCCTACGCCCACTTCGGACGTCGCTACGACGACCTGAACACCGAGGTTGCGCTGATGGAGCGCAGGCTGGTGTCGGGCACGGGCGATGCCCGCAAGATCAAGGCGGCGGCCGCCGCGCTGGCCGAGACGCTGCCGACCGCATCGGTACTCGGCGACGTCGACGCCCTCGCGGCGCGGCTCCGCGCCATCGGCGAGCAGGCCGACACGCACGCGGCAGAGGACCGCCAGAAGCGCGACGAACACCGCGCTGCCCAGACTGCACGCAAGGAGTTATTGGCCGCCGAGGCCGAGGACATCGCGGCGAATTCGACGCAATGGAAGTCCGCGGGCGACCGGTTGCGCGAGATCCTCGACGAGTGGCGCACCATCACGGGCCTAGACCGCAAGACCGACGACGCGCTGTGGAAGCGCTACTCCGCGGCCCGCGAGACGTTCAACCGGCGCCGCGGCTCGCACTTCGCCGAGTTGGACCGCGAACGCGTTGGCACCCGCCAGGCCAAGGAGGCGCTGTGCGAGCGGGCCGAGCAGTTGGCCGACTCGACCGACTGGGCGGGCACCGCGGCGACGTTCCGCGACATGCTGACGCAGTGGAAGGCCGCGGGCCGCGCCGCGAAGGACGTCGACGACGCCCTCTGGAAGCGGTTCAAGGCCGCCCAGGACACGTTCTTCAAGGCCCGCAACGCGGTCAACGCCGAGCGGGACGCGGAGCTCGAGACGAACGCCGCCGCAAAGGAGGCGATCCTCGTCGAGGCCGAGGCCATCGACGTGGCCGACGCCGACGCCGCCCGTTCCGCGTTGCGCACCATCGGCGCCAAGTGGGATGCCATCGGCAAGGTGCCCCGCGAGCGGGCACCGGACTTCGAACGCCGGATGAAGGCCGTCGAGAAGAAGATCCGCGACACCGCGTCCACCGGAGGAACGGACCCGGAGGCGCAGGCCAGAGCCGATCAGTTCAGGGTTCGCGCCGAGCAATACGAACTGCAGGCCGCGAAGGCCGAGGCAGCAGGTCGCACCAAGGACGCCGAACAGGCCAGGGCCAACGCCACCCAGTGGCGGGAGTGGGCCGAAGCCGCGGTGCACGCGCTCGGCAAGAAGCGTTAGGAACCTGCGGGGTGGGTCGGTCGCTCCCCCGGGTCGGAACCGTCGTCGAGGTCCAGTAGCCCCTTGCTCTGCCGTTGGGCGGCCAGCCTGCGGCGCTCCTCTTCGGCTGCCAGCTGGACCGCGGTGCGCGACCACACCACCCTGGCCCAGTGGAATGCCAACAGAATCACCGCAATCCAGGCGATGATCAGCCCGATACCCGGTCCCGGGTGCGGCTCGGCGACCGTTTGACGGGACCACACCGCCAGCATCCCGATGGGGCACGCCACCGCTGAACCGGCGAGCGCGATCCACGCCACCCCCCAGCGCCGGGTGAGCAGGGCGAGGATGGAGAACCCAATGCTGAAGACCAGCAGCAACCAGGTGAACACCCGCGACGGCAGGGCGATCGCTTCGTGGATGGCTGCGTCGTCGCCGACGAGCACGTCGAGGCCTCGGGCACTGCCGGTGTGCGGAAGCACGAACGACAGCAGAAGGACGAAGACCAGGATCGCGACCACCAAAGCCCTTGCGCCGGGATCGATCTCGCGAGCAACGCGTCGTTCGGCGTCCTCGATGTCGCCCTTGAACTCGTCGAAGCCCGCTCCGCCGCGGCTCATCGGCTGCACCCCGTCGTCACCGGCCGCGCGGGTGGCATGCCGATGCCGGGCAGCCCGAGACCGACGGCCTTCGCCTCACCCGTCTTCACCTGGCGGCCGGCCTCGTGGGCGTCCCCGGCCCTGGTGCGGCGGTGTTCGATGACCGCGGCGTCGGCGATGAGATGGTGTGGGGCGGCGTTGGTCACCGTGGTGGTGACGACGTCGCCGGGGCGGATCGCGCGCTCACCGGGCGCAAAGTGCACCAGCCGCCCGTCGCGGGCCCTTCCTGACATCCGCGTGGTGCTGGCGTCCTTGCGTCCCTCTCCGGTCGCCACCAACAGTTCGACGACCGTGCCGACCTGGGCGGCGTTCTCCTCGAGCGAGATTCGCTCCTGGAGTTCGACGAGTCGCATGTATCTTTCCTGCACAACGGCTTTCGGTAGCTGGTCGGGAAGCTCGGCGGCAGGGGTACCCGGCCGCTTGGAGTACTGGAACGTGAACGCGCTGGCGAACCGGGCCCGTTCGACCACGTCGAGGGTGGCAGCGAAGTCCTCTTCGGTCTCGCCGGGGAACCCGACGATCAGGTCGGTGGTGATGGCGGCGTGCGGGATGGCGGACCGCACGCGGTCGATGATGCCAAGGTAGCGCTCGGCACGGTAGGACCGGCGCATCGCCTTGAGGATGCGGTCCGAGCCGGACTGCAGCGGCATGTGCAACGTGGGGCACACGTTCGGGGTGGCGGCCATCGCCTCGATGACGTCGTCGGTGAACTCGGCCGGGTGGGGGGACGTGAAGCGCACCCGCTCCAGACCCTCGATGCGCCCACAGGCACGCAACAGCTTCCCGAAGGCGCCGCGATCGCTGGGGACCTCAGGATCGGCGAACGAAACGCCGTAGGCATTGACGTTCTGTCCGAGCAGGGTGATCTCCAGGACGCCCTGCTCGACCAGTGAGTGCGCCTCGGCGAGGACGTCGGCCGGACTGCGGTCGGTCTCCTTGCCCCGCAAGGACGGAACGATGCAGAACGTGCACGTGTTGTTGCAGCCGACCGATATCGAAACCCAAGCGGCGTAAGCCGATTCGCGCGATGCAGGCAGCGTGGAGGGGAACTCCTTCAGCGATTCGACGATCTCGACCTGGGCCACCCTGTTGTGCCTGGCGCGCTCCAGCAGCGTCGGCAAGGACCCGATGTTGTGGGTGCCGAAGACCACGTCGACCCACGGTGCCCGTTTCAGCACGGCGTCACGGTCCTTCTGCGCCAGACATCCGCCGACGGCGATCTGCATGTCGGGGTTGGCTTCCTTGCGCGGCACCAGGTGGCTGATGTTGCCGTACAACTTGTTGTCCGCGTTCTCGCGCACCGCGCATGTGTTGAACACGACGACGTCGGCGTCGACACCGTCGGCGGCGCGTTGATAGCCCGCCTCCTCGAGCAGGCCGGTGAGCCGCTCGGAGTCGTGCACGTTCATCTGGCAGCCGTAGGTGCGGACCTGGAAGGTGCGCACGCCCCCGGCGGCACCAGCAACCGCCACGTCAGGCGTCACCATCGAAGTCACGTACCAATGGTACGGGCGTGCCCGCCGCATCCAAATTTCCCGGATTCCCAAGAGCCGGGCGAGCTGGACATTCCCTGGGTAAGGTCTGTGCGCATGGAGACCGACCAGTCGGAGGCGGACGCCAGCAAGCCGACTCCGACGTCCGCGCCGATGATCTCAATGAAGGGTGTCAACAAGCATTTCGGCAGCCTCCACGTGCTCAAGGACATCAACCTCGAGGTGGACCGCGGCCAGGTCGTGGTGGTGCTCGGTCCGTCCGGATCGGGCAAGTCGACGTTGTGCCGCACCATCAATCGACTCGAGCCGATCGACTCGGGCACCATCGCGATCGACGGCGAGACTCTCCCCGAGGAGGGCCGCAAGTTGGCCCAGCTCCGGTCGGACGTCGGCATGCTGTTCCAGTCATTCAACCTGTTCGCGCACAAGACGATTCTGCAGAACGTCACGCTCGCGCCGATGAAGGTGCGCAAGGAATCCAAGGACAAGGCGCACGCCAGCGCGATGTCGCTCTTGGAGCGCGTCGGCATCGCCAACCAGGCCGACAAGTATCCCGCCCAGCTGTCCGGCGGGCAGCAGCAGCGAGTGGCGATCGCCCGCTCGCTGGCGATGAACCCCAAGGTGATGTTGTTCGACGAGCCCACCAGCGCACTCGATCCGGAGATGATCAACGAAGTGCTGGCCGTGATGACCTCGCTCGCCGAGGAGGGCATGACGATGGTGGTGGTGACCCACGAGATGGGCTTCGCCCGCCGCGCGTCGAACCGGATCATCTTCATGGCCGACGGTGCCGTCGTCGAAGACGCCGAACCCGAAGAGTTCTTCTCCAATCCGAAATCCGACCGCGCCAAGGACTTCCTCGGCAAGATCCTCAACCACTGAAACGCTCCGCCGAAAGGAATACTGCTGTGCCCTCCTCAAGCAAGCCGTCTCTGCGATTCCGGGTAGCCGCCGCTTTGGCGCTTGCCGTTGCCCTCCCGCTCACCGTCGTCGCCTGTGGCGGCGGCGGTTCCGGGGGTGACGACGGAAAGATCGTCATCGGTACGAAGTTCGATCAACCAGGTCTCGGGTTGAAGAACCCGGACGGAACGATGAGCGGTTTCGACGTCGACGTCGCCACCTATGTGGCCGGCCAGCTCGGATTCACGCCCGACAAGATCGAGTGGAAGGAGTCACCGTCGGCGCAGCGCGAGACGCTGATCCAGAACGATCAGGTCAAGTTCATCGCCGCGACCTACTCGATCACCGACGCACGCAAGGAGAAGGTGTCCTTCGCCGGGCCGTACCTGGTGACCGGTCAGAGCCTTCTGGTCAAGGCCGACAACACCGACATCACGGGCCCGGATTCGTTGCAGAACAACAAGAAGCTCTGCTCGGTGTCGGGCTCGACGCCCGCGCAGCGCATCAAGGACAAGTACCCCGGCGTGCAGCTACAGCAGTACGACACGTATTCGGCCTGCGTCGAGGCGCTGAAGTACGGCGCGATCGATGCGGTCACGACCGACGAGGTCATCCTCGCCGGCTACGCGGCCCAGAGCCCGGGGACCTTCAAGATCGTCGGCCAGCCCTTCTCCGAGGAGAACTACGGCATCGGCCTGAAGAAGGGCGACACCGAACTGCAGACGAAGATCAACGACGCGATCACCAAGATGGAGAAGGACGGCGATTGGGCGAAGGCGTTCGAGAAGAACCTCGGACCCGCAGGCATCGCGACGCCGGCGCCGCCGGCGCTCGACAAGTGACCTAGAGCCCTAGCGCAGCGGAGTACACGTGGAGATCTTCTCCGAGTATCAGGACCAGATCTTCGAGGCATTCTGGACCACGATTCAGTTGACGGTGTTCTCCGCCGTCGGAGCGCTGGTCCTCGGCACGGCGCTGGCCGCGATGCGGCTGGCACCGGTGCCGATGCTCAACTGGATCGGCACCACCTACGTCAACGTGATCCGCAATACCCCGCTGACCCTGATCATCCTGTTCTGCTCGTTCGGCCTCGCGCAGACACTGGGCATCACGTTGGTCGACTCCCAGTCCATTACGTCGATCGAGGACAGCAACTTTCGTTTGGCGGTACTCGGCCTGACGGTCTACACCGCGGCATTCGTGTGTGAGACGGTGCGAGCCGGCGTGAACACCGTCCCACTCGGACAGGCCGAGGCCGCCAGGTCGCTGGGGCTGACGTTTGGCCAGAACCTGCGAATGGTGATGCTGCCCCAGGCTTTTCGTGCGGTGATCATTCCGTTGGGTTCGGTGTTGATCGCCTTGACGAAGAACACGACGATCGCCTCGGCCATCGGGGTCGCCGAGGCTGCATTGCTGATGAAGGAGATGATCGAGAACACGGCGGCGCTGGCCACCATTGGAGCCATCTTCGCGCTGGGCTTCATCATCCTGACGCTGCCGTTGGGATTGTTCTTCGGTTGGCTCGGCAAGCGATTGGCGGTGGCGCGGTGATGAGCGGCGATGAGCGCTTGCGCGAAGAGCAGATTGCCACGGCCGCGAAGAACGGAGCACTTGAGTGAGCGGCGCATCGGTTCTCTTCGACGCTCCGGGGCCACGCGCCCGGATCCGCAATCGGTTGATCACCGCGGTCACCCTGATACTGGTGCTGATCGCGGCCTGGGTGATCTACTCGCGACTCGAGACCAAGGGCCAGTTGACGGCCGCCAAGTGGGAGCCCTTCCTCACGGGGAATCTCTGGAAGACCTATGTCTTGCCGGGTGTTCAGGGCACGTTGACTGCGGCGGCGGTGTCGATCGTGCTGGCCTTGCTGCTTGGTTTCGTGCTCGGCGTGGGCCGCATGTCGCATCACACCGGGATTCGGTGGACGTGCTCGGTGATCGTCGAGTTCTTCCGGGCCGTTCCCGTCCTGGTCATGATGATCTTCGCGTACTTCCTCTATGCGACCTACGACGTCTTCCCGTCGAAGTACCTTGCGTTGGCCGGTGTCATCACGGGGCTGACGCTGTACAACGGCGCGGTAATCGCCGAGATCGTCCGTGCCGGCGTCAACGCGCTGCCCCGCGGGCAGTCCGAGGCCGCCGAGGCGCTGGGTCTGCGTTGGGGTCAGATCATGCGTTCGATCTTGCTGCCGCAGGCGATTACGTCGATGCTGCCGGTACTGGTGTCTCAGATGGTGGTGGTACTCAAGGACACCGCCATCGGCTACCAGATCACGTTCCTCGAGATGGTGCGACAGGGCACGCAGGTCGGTTCTGCGTACGGCAACTACGTTCCCGCTCTGATCGTGATCGCGATCCTGATGATCTGCGTGAACTTCGCCCTTGGTTCCTTCGCGACGTGGCTCGAGGGTCGACTGCGCCGTTCGACGCGCACCCCGGAACCGATGCACGTGGCGCCGGTTACCCAGGGCTCGTTCGGCGCAGGTGCCGGCGGCACCATCTAGACCCGGCCGCGAAGAGGATGCTCATCGCGGGGATCGCTTGACTGACAGTCGATTGCTGAGCGGTCGAGAAATCGAATGCTTCTATGAGCTGATCGACGACCCCACGTTCTCCGTGAACTCGTATCCACTGGTCAGCGGAAGCGGCAGACGACCTCTTTCCGACGAGACGTCGCACGCGTAGGCTGCCCGTATTCGTAGCTGAATCCGTCGCACCGGGGGGCGTCGTGACCATGGCATCGTTGTTGTTTGCGCGGGTAGGTGCCGTCGTGGGGTCGGCCGTGTTGCTGGTCGGCTGCGGAGGTGGCGAAGAGTCAGCAGCCGGCTCAGCGCAATCATCCGGCCCTTCGGTAGCAGAGTCGACGTCAGCGCCGGCACGGGATACGACGGCCGCATGCTCGGCGCGCATTCGGCTCAACGCCAAGATCCCACCGGGCGCCGACCCCGGGGAACCGGACCCCGCGCCGCAGGCGATGAAGGACTGGGCTGCGTCGGTTTCGCCGGATTTTGAGATCCTCGCGGCGAACCTACCGGCCGACCTCGCACCCCAAGTGGACACTCAGCGCGCCGATCTAGAGAAGGCGCGGCGGGGTGAGCGCATCGACGGCATCTCTCCGGCGACCATGAAGTCCTCCAACGCGATTGATGAATTCGTGTTCGACAAATGTGGGCTCCCCCAGCTCGACGTGATCAGCACCGAGGGGAAGTACGGGCCGATTCCTGCGACCCTGAATGCAGGCCCGACGGCGATCAGATTTGCTGCCACCGGCGCGGATTCGCGCGCTGCGTGCGTGCTGCTGGTCGCCCGCGTCAGGGACGGCCAGACGGTGTCGCTACAGGATCTCACCGCGGAGAAGGTCGAGCTCGAAAGCATCGCGGAGGTCACGGCGGCTGTATTGCCCGACCACGGACAACCTGGCTACGCCACCGCGGACCTGAAGACCGGGCACTACATCTTGGAGACTCCACTTGGAGTGCTCCCCGATTGCTCTGGTGGCGTCACAGAGGCTGAGTTCACCGTTCCGTAGCAATGTTTGGTTTCCGCGGCCTAGACCCGTCTGCGTTCCCGCTCGCTGGCCAGCGCCACCTTGACCACGTCGAATGCCATCGATTGGCCGTATCCACGGCGCGCGAGCATGCCCACCAGTCGGCGCGCGATCTTGGTGTCGTCAGATTCGTCGTTCAGGCGCTCGCGCCGGAGCTTGTCGGCGACGAGTTGTTCGGCGCGGGTCCGTTCGGCGTCGGCGTCGACGTCAGCCAGCGCGTCGGCGATCACGTCGTCGTCAACGCCCTTGGTACGCAATTCGGCGGCCAAGGCCCGCTTTCCCTTGCCGGCGTTGAGGTGACGCGAGCGTACCCACTGCTCGGCGAAGTCCTGGTCGTCGATTAGCCCGACGTCGGTCAGCCGGTCCAGCACCCGCCCGCTGACGTCGTCGGGATAACCCCGCTTCGTCAGCGCGGCGGCGAGCTGGGCTCGGGTCCGCGCCCGTGCGGTGAGCAAACGCAGGCACACGTTTCGTGCTTGCTCCTCGCGTTCACGAGGATCCTGCGTCTGCTCATCGCCCGACTCAGAAGTCGACTGGGACGGGCAGGGCTTCGACATTGCTGGCGTCGTCGGTCAACACGGCACCGATGCCGAGCTTTTCCTTGATCTTCTTCTCGATCTCGTCGGCCACTTCACGATTCTCGAGCAGGAAGTTGCGGGCGTTCTCCTTGCCCTGTCCGAGTTGCTCACCCTCATAGGTGAACCAGGAGCCGGACTTGCGGACGAAGCCATGCTCGACGCCCATGTCGATGAGCGAGCCCTCCTTGGAGATGCCCTTGCCGTAGAGGATGTCGAACTCGGCCTGCTTGAAGGGCGGCGCCATCTTGTTCTTGACGACCTTGCAGCGGGTGCGGTTGCCGACGGCGTCGGTGCCGTCCTTGAGCGTCTCGATGCGGCGCACGTCCAGCCGGATGGAGGCGTAGAACTTCAATGCCTTTCCGCCCGTGGTGGTTTCGGGTGATCCGAACATGACGCCGATCTTCTCGCGAAGCTGGTTGATGAAGATCGCCGTGGTGTTCGAGTTGCTCAGGGCGCCGGTGATCTTGCGCAGCGCCTGGCTCATCAGCCGGGCCTGTAGACCGACGTGGCTGTCGCCCATCTCGCCCTCGATCTCGGCGCGGGGCACCAGTGCGGCCACCGAGTCGATCACCAGGATGTCCAGCGCGCCGGACCGGATCAGCATGTCGGCGATCTCGAGCGCCTGCTCACCGGTGTCCGGCTGCGACACCAGCAACGAGTCGGTGTCTACGCCGAGCCGCTTGGCGTAGTCGGGATCCAACGCGTGCTCGGCGTCGATGAACGCCGCGATGCCACCTGCGGCCTGCGCGTTGGCTACCGCGTGCAGCGCGACGGTGGTCTTACCCGAGGACTCCGGGCCGTAGATCTCGACGACACGGCCACGGGGCAACCCGCCAATGCCGAGCGCCACGTCCAGCGCGATCGATCCCGTCGGGATGACCGAGATCGGCTGGCGCACCTCTTCGCCGAGCCGCATCACCGAGCCCTTGCCGTGACTCTTCTCGATCTGGGCGAGAGCAAGCTCGAGGGCCTTCTCGCGATCTGGGGCTTGCGCCATGGTGGTCTCCGTCCTCATTGGGTGTCCGGTGATCGAGGTGTTCGATCAGTTGGCGGTGACGGTAGAGGTCGGTACCGACAAGTCGGCTTGACCGGTGGTTTCCCGTCGAACACCGCCCACATTAGACGAACACCTGTTCGATTCAAGTAGACACGCCGCGCACTGGGCAAGACGCAAAATTCCGCTGCCGCTGCTGCATGACGATTCCAGCGTCTGCTCCCCCCGCGGCGCACGTCGACCTATCGTGGGGTCATCGGGTCCCGGAGTTGGGGCGGACATGCATGAAATGGCGTTGACGCAGAGTCTTGTCGAAGCGGTGTGCGAGCACGCCGCGGGCCGACACGTGCACAGCGTGAGGTTGGAAGTCGGCGCATTGTGTGCCGTCGTGCCCGATGCGATGACGTTCTGCTTCGAGCTGGCGACCGAGGGCACCATCGCCGATGGCGCCCGCCTCGACATCGACCTTCGCCCCGGCACGGCTCATTGCCGCAGCTGTGCCGCGCACTTCGAACTAACCGATCCGATCCTGTTGTGTCCCTGCGGAAGTGCCGACGTCGAGGTCTTGACGGGTCGGGACCTGAAGATTCTTTCAATGGAAGTGAGCTGATCATGTGTGCGACTTGCGGCTGCGGTGAAGACGGAGCGACCATCACCCTCGCCGGCGAGGCCCACGCGCACCCGCACGACCACTCACACCCGCACCCGCACGACCACCCGCACCCGCACCCGCACGAAACGATCACGCTCGAGCAGAAGGTCCTGGCGAAGAACGACGAGCTCGCCACACGGAACCGGGAGTGGCTCACCCAACGCGACATCGCGGCCTTCAACCTCACCAGCTCACCGGGAGCGGGCAAGACCACGCTCCTGGAACGGACCATCCGGGCGCTCGGCGGAGATCGACCCGTTGCCGTCATCGAAGGCGATCAAGAGACGCTGCTCGACGCCGAACGCATCCGGGCCGCCGGGTGTCGGGCGGTCCAGGTCAATACGGGTGCCGGATGTCATCTCGACGCAGACATGGTCGGCCGTGCGTTGCACACGCTCGAGCCCGAACCAGGAAGCCTGTTGTTCATCGAGAACGTCGGAAACCTCGTCTGCCCGGCGATGTTCGATCTCGGTGAGCGCAACATGGTGGTCGTCATCTCGGTCACCGAGGGTGCGGACAAGCCGCTGAAGTACCCGCACATGTTCGCCGCGGCCGAACTCGTCCTGATCAACAAGATCGATTTGTTGCCCTACGTGGACTTCGATCTCGACGTCTGCGTCGCGAACGCCAGGGCAGTCCACCCCGACGTGACCGTTCTGGCGGTGTCCGCCACCACCGGCGAGGGCATGGATGCCTGGTATCAGTGGATTGACCCCTCCGTCAAGCTTTAATTGTAATGAGGAATGTCACAAACTTCCGTTGACAAGACAATCTGGTGCGCGTAAACCGAGAACCAGCGACGCGCAAGTGGGCCGAGGGGCGACTCCTGCGCCGCAGGGACCCCAGCCCGGTCCCGGGAAGCAGCAGCATGCCATCCGAAGCTGCCATCAAAGCGGAAGAAACACTGATTCACGTCCTGTGGATCAACGCCGGTCTCAGTTGTGACGGCGATTCCGTGGCATTGACAGGCGCCACCCAACCGAGCATCGAAGAGATCGCGCTCGGTGCGCTACCAGGATTACCCCAAATCGCAGTCCACTGGCCGCTAATCGACTTCGAGTGTGGACCGAACGGTGGGGCCGACGACTTCCTTGAATGGTTCTTCAAGGCAGATCGGGGCGAGTTGGAACCGTTCGTTCTCGTCGTCGAGGGATCCATTCCCAACGAGAACCTGCACGAGGAGGGGTACTGGTGCGGGTTCGGCAATGACCCAGCCACCAATCAGCCGATCACCACCAGTGAGTGGTTGGATCGGTTGACGCCCAAGGCAACCGCGGTCGTCGCAGTGGGTACCTGCGCCACCTACGGTGGCATCCACGCGATGGCAGGCAATCCGACCGGGGCAATGGGAGTGCCCGACTATCTCGGCTGGGATTGGAAGAGCAAGGCAGGCATACCGATCGTCTGTGTGCCCGGTTGCCCGATCCAAGGCGACAACCTCTCCGAGACGCTGACGTACCTGCTCTACATGGCGACCGGTCAGGCACCGATGATTCCGCTGGACGACGCGCTGCGTCCGCAATGGCTGTTCGGGAACACGGTGCACGAGGGGTGTGACCGAGCCGGCTACTACGAGCAGGGCGACTTCGCCACCGAGTACGGCTCGCCGAAATGCATTGTGAAACTTGGCTGCTGGGGTCCAGTCGTCAAGTGCAACGTGCCCAAGCGCGGCTGGATCAACGGTGTCGGCGGCTGCCCGAACGTGGGCGGTATCTGCATCGGCTGCACGATGCCCGGCTTCCCGGACAAGTTCATGCCATTCATGGACGAACCACCGGGGGGCAAGATCTCGACCACCGCGTCGGGCCTCTACGGCTCCGTAATCCGAAACCTGCGTCACGTCACCGGGCGCACCGTCGACAAAGAGCCCAAATGGCGGCACCCGGGCAAGGAACTGACGACAGGAGCGACTCGCACCTGGTAGGTGCGAGTCGAAGAGAGGTCAAGAGCAATGACGACAACCGTTCCCGGACCGCAACACACCAAGTCGGACCCCAAACAACTCGTCGAGATGGCGTGGGATCCGATCACCCGCATCGTCGGCAGCCTAGGCATCTACACCAAGATCGACTTCGAGAACCGCGAAGTCGTGGAGTGCCACAGCACGTCGTCGATCTTCCGTGGCTACTCGATCTTCATGAAGGGCAAGGACCCGCGCGACGCACACTTCATCACCAGTCGCATCTGCGGGATCTGCGGCGACAACCACGCGACCTGCTCCTGTTACGCGCAGAACATGGCGTACGGGGTCAAGCCGCCAAACCTCGGCGAGTGGATCGTCAACCTCGGCGAGGCCGCCGAGTACATGTTCGACCACAACATCTTTCAGGAGAATCTGGTCGGGGTCGACTACTGCGAGAAGATGGTCGCCGAGACCAATCCCAGCGTGCTGGCCAAGGCCGAGAACACCCGCTGCCCGAATGAGGAGGCGCACGGCTACAAGACCATCGCCGACATCATGCGCTCGCTGAATCCGTTCACTGGCGAGTTCTACCGGGAGGCGCTGCAGGTCAGCCGGTGGACGCGCGAGATGTTCTGCCTGATGGAGGGCAAGCACGTTCACCCATCGACGCTGTATCCCGGCGGAGTCGGGACGGTCGCCACCATCCAGTTGATGACCGACTACATCACCCGGCTGATGCGTTACGTCGAGTTCATGAAGAAGGTCGTGCCGATGCACGACGACCTCTTCGACTTCTTCTACGAAGCGCTACCCGGTTACGAGATGGTCGGTCTGCGCCGCACGCTGCTCGGCTGCTGGGGCTCGTTCCAGGATCCGGAGTACTGCAACTTCTCCTACAAGGACATGGAGATGTGGGGCAACAAGATGTTCGTCACGCCCGGCGTGGTGATCGACGGCAAGTTGCACACCCACTCCCTGGTCGACATCAACCTTGGCATCAGAATCCTCTTGGGCAGTTCGTATTACGACGACTGGACCGACCAGGAGATGTTCGTCAAGAACGATCCGCTTGGCAATCCGGTCGATCGCAGGCACCCGTGGAATCAGCACACGAACCCACGACCGCAGAAGCGGGACATGGACGACAAGTACAGCTGGGTGATGTCGCCACGTTGGTTCGACGGCAAGGACCATCTGGCGCTGGACACCGGCGGCGGGCCGTTGGCGCGGTTGTGGTCGACGGCGCTCGCTGGCCTGGTCGACGCGGGCGGTTACGTGGTGTCCACGGGCCACAGCGTGCAGATCAATCTGCCGAAGACCGCGCTGAAGGGGCCGGTTTCATTGGAGTGGAAGATCCCGGCGGTCGGCAGCAACACGATTGAACGCAACCGGGCCAGGACGTACTTCCAGGCCTACGCGGCGGGCTGCGCACTGCACTTCGCCGAGCAGGCGCTGATCGAGATCCGCGCCGGACGCACCAAGACGTGGGAGAAGTTCACGGTGCCCGACGAGGCCATCGGCTGTGGCTTCACCGAAGCGGTGCGCGGTGTGCTCAGTCATCACATGGTGATCCGCGACGGCAAGATCGCGAACTACCACCCGTACCCGCCGACGCCGTGGAACGCCAACCCGCGCGACAGCTATGGGACTCCTGGCCCGTACGAGGATGCCGTGCAGGGGCAACCGATCTTCGAGGAGAACGATCGGGAGCATTTCAAGGGCATCGACATCATGAGGACTGTCCGCAGTTTCGACCCGTGCCTGCCATGCGGGGTACACATGTATCTCGGAAACGGGAAGTCGATCGAACGACTGCACTCGCCAACACAATCCGTCACCGGAGAGTGACACATGGCCCAGCCAGAAGGACGGGGCCCGGCAGAACCAGACGACAACGACACAGACGCGCAGTGGCGCTCCGCGGGCGATCGGATCCAGGCCCTGCTCGACGCCACTGCGATAGGTGGCCCGGTTGCGCGCGAGCGCGCCGAGTCGCTGCTCGGTGAGCTCACCGACCTCTACGGAGCGGGCATGCACCGGATGATGTCGATCGCTGCCGCGGCCGACCCGGCGTTGATCGAGCGGTTCGCCTCCGACGATCTGGTCGCGAGCTTGATGCTGGTGCACGACCTGCACCCGCATGGGATCGAACGCCGCATCGAGGATGCCCTCGACAGCGTCCGGCCCTACCTGGGTTCGCATGGCGGCGACGTGGCGCTGCTCGACGTGGTCGAGGGTCAGGACGGGCCCGTGGTGCGTCTCTCGTTCGCCGGGAGCTGCAAGAGCTGTCCATCGTCGGCGGTGACCCTCGAACTGACCGTCGAGGACGCGGTGCGAGCCGCTGCGCCAGAGATCAACTCGATCGAAGTCGTTGCAGCCGAATCCGACTCGAGTCCCAGCGTGATTCCGATCGAGTCACTGATGAGCCGCGTGCACACCAAGGACCGTCCCGGCGCCACATGGCACTCCGTGCCGGACATCGCAGATCTCGCGTCCGGTGAGGTCGGCGGCTTCATGGTGGCGGGGTTGACGGTGCTTGCCTGTCGCGTCGGGGACGACCTGTTCGCCTACCGGGACCGGTGTGGCGCGTGCGGGGAGTCGCTGGCGGGCGCGGTGCTGCACAGACGGATGGGAGCCAAGATCGGCGAGGCGGTGTTGCGGTGCCCGCAGTGCCACGCGCACTTCGACGCGGTCCACGCGGGTGCCAGCCTCGACGACGAGGCGGGACCCGAGGTTCACCTCGAACCGCTCCCTCTGCTGGTACGCGATGGCGTGTTGGCACTGGCAGTGTTCGCCGAAACGACCGGGGTGACCTGATGGCTCAGGGCGCATACGACGTCATCTCCCGCATCCGGGCCAACCGACAGGCGCCCCAACCGGCAGGCGAGCGATGCGAAATGTGCGCCGAGCCGATAGCCGACGAGCACCAGCACGTCGTCAACGTGGCTGGCAGACAACTGATGTGCACGTGCCGAGGCTGCTATCTGTTGTTCTCCGATCCGCACGCCGAACTGAAGTACCGCGCAGTGCCCGATCGCTACCTACGCTTTCCCAACTTCGCACTGGATCGCCGGGGCTGGGAATCGCTACAGATCCCAGTGGGTCTGGCGTTCTTCTTTAGAAATTCGGCGCTGGGCAAGACGGTTGCCTTCTATCCTGGGCCAGCCGGAGCCACCGAGTCCGAACTGGACATGGACGCCTGGGATTCCATCAGCGGTGCCGACGCCAGCCTGGACATGCTGGCCCATGACGTCGAGGCGCTGCTGATCCGGGTGCCCGACCGAGAACACGCCGATCCGGGTGATGAGAACGCACCCGCGGAGTGCTTCCTTGTGCCGATCGATGCCTGCTACGAGTTCGTCGGACGGCTCCGCTTGCTGTGGCACGGCTTCGACGGTGGCCACGAAGTGCGTCAGTTCGTCGACGAGTTCTTCGAGGGCATCACAGCGCGCAGCAAGGTGGCCGCCTCGTGACGGACATGACGTACACCGTGTTGGACGTGGCGCCGGAATCCTATTCGCTCACGCCACGCCTCTCCGCCCGTGTTGGCATCGCGACCAGCGATGACGAGCCAATCCGGGCCATCGCGCTGCGCTGCCAGGTGCGCATCGAACCGCTGCGGCGCAACTACACCGACAACGAAGCGGCCGGACTGACCGACCTCTTCGGGCCACGTGAACGCTGGGCGAACACACAGCGCACCTTCCTCTGGCAGCACAGCACCGCGATGGTCACTGGTTTCACCAACGTCACCGAAGTATCGATGCCCTTGGAATGCACGTACGACTTCGAGGTCGCCGGGTCGAAGTATCTACACGCATTGCGCGACGGCTCGATTCCGTTGCAGTTCCTGTTCAGCGGAACGGTTTTCGGCACTGGTGACGGGCTCGCCGTGCAACTGGTGTCCTGGGAGAGCGAGGCCCGTTACGACCTGCCAGTCACCGTGTGGCGGGATCTGGTCAAGCTCCACTATCCCAACGCCGGATGGGTCCGCCTCGGACACGACACGGTCACCGCGCTTGCGGCCTATAAGTCCGCCCGGGGAATGCTCGACTTCGACGAGGCGATCAACACGCTGCTCGCCGACGCGCCGCAGTACTCGGTTCCGACATCCCAGCGCGAGGAGGTCCGATGACAGCCAGCTGGGACCGGGTTCGCACCATCGCCGACGCGGTCCTCTACGAGGGCTACCTCCTCTACCCCTATCGCTCAACGTCGAGCAAGAATCAATCCCGGTGGCAGTTCGGGGTTCTCGGGCCGCAAGGCGCCGCCGAAGCCGGCCTCGGCGAGGATGACACCTTGGCCGCGCAGTTCATCGTCGACGGTGATGGCGAACTCTCGGTGGTGGTGCGGTTCCTGCAGCTACAGCACCGCCGAGCTGAACGCGAGGTCGGCGAAGGGCGCTTCGAGCGAGTGGACGAGTTCACCAGCGGGTCCCGAACGTGGGTGACCTGGGACGAGGCGGTGGAGCGCGAACTATCCTTCGGGCCATTCGATCTCGCGGCGCTGGAAACGATGCGCACGCTGCTCGTCGAGGTTCCCGCGGGCACCGACGTCGAGGATGTCGACGGCGGCAGGCTCATCCGGACACGGGCGGCGATCGCAGGGGTATTGGAGATCTCGACCGAAACCGATGACGGCCTGTTCCATGTCGAACTCTCGGTCCGCAACACCGGCGCGGCGGTCAGCGACAAGGACAGCGCGATCGCCACCTCGATGATCGGTACCCACGTGATCGCCGAAATCGTTGGCGGTGAGTTCGTCTCACTGCTCGAGCCACCCGAGGCGGCGGAGGCCGCGGTCGCGCGGTGCCACCAACATCGGTGTTTTCCCGTACTGGCGGGCAAGCCGGGCGAGCGCGATCTCCTGCTCGCGTCGCCGATCATCCTGTACGACCACCCCGAGATCGCCGAACAGAGCGAGGGTTCGCTCTACGACTCCACCGAGATCGACGAGATCCTGACGCTGCGCGTCATGACGATGACCGATGAAGAGAAGGCGCAAGCGAGGGCGACCGACCCGCTGGCCGCCCAGATCATCGACCGCTGCGATTCAATGTCGCCCGAGTCGATGCAGCAGCTGCACGGCATACTGCGCAACCCGCACGCGGACACGTCCGCCGGGCTGGTTCCCGAGATTCCCGAAGGCATCGACTGGTGGGACCCGTTGGCCGACACGGCGGTACGCCCCGAAGTCGATGCGGTGCTGATCAACGGTATTCGCGTGGCGGCGGGCAGTCGGGTCCGGCTGCGGCCAAGTCGGCGCGCCGATGCCCAGGACATCTTCTTCGCGGGACGAACCGCCCGCGTCACGTCGGTACACGAGGACGTCGATGGTGAGCGGCACGTCGGGGTCATCGTCGAGGCCGACGCCGAGGCCGAGATGCCCGACGACTATGGCCGCTACCTGTACTTCGCGCCGGACGAGATCGAGCCGCTCGGCACCGAGGATGTCAGCCCGACAAGCACCGAGAGAAGGAGTTCGACATGGACGTAGTGGGTTGGGTGGCGACCGGCGTGGTGGCTGTCGTCGTCGTCACTGGAGTCGCCGTCACCCTCAGTTCGATCCCGGACATCAGGCGTTACCTCCGCATCAGGAACATGTGACGGCCGGATCAGAGGCGATATCACGTCCCGAATACTGGTAGCCGGCATCGGCAACATCTTCCTCGGAGACGACGGTTTCGGACCCGAGGTGATGCGTCACGTCGGTGGGTGGCCCCCCGAGGCCGAGGTGCATCCGGTCGACTACGGAATCAGGGGTATGCATCTCGCCTACGACCTTCTCGAGGAGTGGCGCGCATTGATACTCGTCGATGCCGTTCCAAGTCGCGGAGCCCCCGGAACGCTGCACGTCTTCGAAGCCGATCACGGAAGCCTCTCCGCCACAGCGGGTCTCGAAGCGCACAGCATGGATCCAGCGGCCGTTTTCGCCACGTTGACCGCATTGGGCGGAACCGCGCCACGCACCTTCGTGGTCGGGTGTGAGGTGGAGAACGTCGACGAGGGCATGGGCTTGTCCGAACCAGTGGCCGCCGCCGTGCCAGGCGCCGTTGCGGCCATCAACGACGTGGTGGCCAACCTGGCCGCTGCGGTCACGACATCGGCGGAGGGCTGAGCCATGTGCCTGGGGATCCCCGGTCAGGTCGTCGGAATGCTCGAGGGCTACGGCGATCAACTCTGCCTCGTCGACGTCGCCGGCGAACACCGCAAGGTGAACATTGGCATGTTGCCCGAAGAGACGTTCAGCGCGGGCGACTGGGTGATCATCCACATGGGCTTCGCCGTCGAGAAGACCGACAGGGCGGGGGCCGACGAAGCCATGGCCGGCCTGAAGCTGATGGGCAGGGGTGACGACCCCGGGGCCGTCCCATGACCGATCGGCGCAGGCTCCGGATATGCGTGAACGGGGTCGTTCAGGGCGTCGGCTTTCGGCCGTTCGTCTACACGACCGCGGCCGCCCTCGGGCTCGCCGGTTCGGTGCGCAACGACAGTTCGGGCGCGATCATCGAAGTCGAGGGCAACGGCACCGACATCGACGAATTCCTCGCCACGTTGACCGATGCTCCCCCGCCGCTCGCGGTGCTCGAAACCATCGAGAAACAGAGCATTCCCACCGTCGGCGGAACGGAATTCACGATTGCCGACACGTCGAGGTCGGACGGCGGGCGCACGCTAGCCTCGCCCGATGTCGCGATGTGCGCCGACTGTGCGAGCGAACAACGCGATCCGCATAACCGACGCTATCGGCACGCCTTCGTCAACTGCACCAACTGCGGTCCACGATTCACGATCATCGCTTCACTCCCCTATGACCGGTCTGCCACGACGATGGCCAACTTCCCCATGTGCGTCGACTGCGACCGCGAATACCACGACCCCGCCAACCGTCGATTCCACGCCCAACCAGTGTGCTGCAACAACTGCGGACCGGCGCTGACCTACCGACACCGCAACGGCGACACGACGGAAGGCGAGGCAGGTCTTCGCGACGCCCGAAGCCTGCTTCGTGACGGCGGGATCCTCGCCGTCAAGGGCATCGGCGGCTACCACCTCGCCTGCGACGCCAGCAACGAAGACGCAGTCGCAGAACTGCGCACGCGAAAGCGCCGGGGCGACAAGCCGTTCGCCGTGATGGTGCCGGATCTGCGGACCGCACGCGGCATCGTCGACGCCGACGAGCCGTCGGCGCGGATGCTGACCGGGCCGCAACGGCCGATCGTGTTGATGCCGCGGCTGCCCGACGCCACGATCGCCGGATCGGTGGCGCCGCACAACCCCGACCTCGGCGTCATGGTCGCGTATGCACCAGTGCATGCCTTGTTGTTCGGGCTGGCTGACGATGAGCCGGGTCCGCAGATCCTGATCATGACGTCGGGCAACCTCGGTGGTGAGCCGATCTGCTTCACCGATGATGATGCGTTCCAACGACTTTCTCGTCTCGCCGACGGCTGGCTGATCCACGATAGGGCCATCCTGGTCCCGTGCGACGACTCCGTCCTGCGAATGGTCTGCGTCGGCGGAGCCGACAATCCTGGCGAAGGCGTCGAGTTGCCGATCCGGCGCTCCCGCGGGTATGCGCCGCTGCCCATCGCACTTCCCATCCCCGTACCGCCGACTCTCGCCGTCGGAGCCGACCTGAAGAACACCATGGCCGTCGCCGAGGGTAAGTACGCGTGGCTGAGCCAGCACATCGGCGACATGGATGACTTGGCGACCCTGTCCGCCTTCGATGCGGCACAGCACCACCTGCGGGAGTTGACCGGTGTCGCTCCAGAACTTCTGGTGGCCGATGCCCATCCGCTCTACCGCTCGGCCGCTTGGGCGCACCGCAATGCCGCGGGGCGGCCGGTCCACACGGTGCAGCACCATCACGCCCACATTGCGGCGGTGATGGCCGAACACGGTCTGGACGGATCTGAGCGCGTGCTCGGCTTCGCCTTCGACGGAACGGGTTACGGCCATGACGGAGCGGTTTGGGGAGGCGAGGTCCTGCTCGCCGACTACAAGGGTGCTCAGCGGCTCGCTCGGCTGAAGTACGTGCCGCTGGCCGGCGGGGACGTCAGCGTGCTGCGTCCGTACCGGATGGCGCTGTCCCAGCTGTGGGCAGCCGGCCTGCCCTGGGACGCCGACCTGCCACCGGTGTCGGCATGTCCCGCCGACGAAAGTCGGGCGCTGAGGCATCAGCTGGAGACGGGTAACGGCTGTGTCCCCACCTCCAGCATGGGCCGACTGTTCGACGCCGTGGCGGCCTTGATCGGCATCCGGCAGGTCGTTGCGTACGAGGCGCAGGCAGCCATCGAACTGGAGGGGCTCTCGCGTCATGCCGACCGGGGTACGACGACGTATGCCTTCGACATCGACACGAGCGCCTCCCCCTCGGTCATCGACCCCGCTCCCGTGCTCGCGGCCGTCATCAGTGATCAACGCGCCGGTGTCGCCGCCGGGGTGATCGGCTCCCGGTTCCACCAGGCGGTCGCCGACCTGATCGTCGAAATCGCCGTCAAGGAGCAAGACGGCGCGCAGACCGTCGCTCTGTCCGGCGGGGTATTTCAGAACGTGCTGTTACTGCAGCTCTCGTTGAAGGGATTGCGAAACAAGGGCTTCCACGTCATCACCCACCGCCGGGTGCCGCCAAATGACGGCGGCATCGCACTGGGTCAGCTCTTGATCGGGAACTCGCTATGAGCGCAGCCCCGATGTCCACCGGCTCGGAAATGTTCGCGCAGTACGCGTACCCGCCGAACGAGCTCGGATACTGCGGACCGTCAGACGGCGACGGCCCGTCCGAACTCGCCGGGCACGCTAGGGAATTCGACGGCGCATGGCCCTACCTGATGGAGCTCGCCAAGGTTCTCGGAGACTCCGATCCGCTCGACGAGGAGGTGGTGCGCAGTTATTGGATCGGCGGACCGTCGCTGGCGAAGGTCGATGCGGACCTGCTGCTCGCCGAACTCAGGACGGTGTTCAAGGGTCAGGTAAGCGGGCTACTCAGCGAGCTGCCCACTGCGACCGGGGTGTTGGCGCACCACAGTTTTCACGTCTTCGCGGTGTACCCCTGGGTGAAGTTCCTGGATCGCGACCCGACCACCTCGGTCCGCGTCATGCAGGACTGCCGAATCCGCTGGGGAACGGTCGAATCGCTGGCGGGCGAGCAGGTGGTGATTGCGTCACGGCCGCTGCGTTTCGAGTCTGGCAGGCTCGAGCTCGGTGAACCCGAGACCGAACGGGTGAACTGGCGAAAGGGCGAGCTGGCCTTGGCCCCGTCGCCGGCGCTCGGCGCCACGGTCTCGGCGCACTGGGACTGGGTCTGCGGAACTCTCACCGACGACGAAGCCGCCGCGCTGGCAAGCGCAACGCAGACCACGCTCGATCTCGTCAACGCAACCCGTGCCGAAAGTGCTTCGGTACTCGCGACATCGGAGCACACTGGTGAGTGACCGAGCGCTTGCGCGACGAGCAGATGGCGCTGAGGGGAGCTGGGCCCATGACGACTGACGTACAGCCCGGCGGAACCATGATCGACGCCGACTTGTCGGCCGACTTGGCCGCCGCCGCGCTCGCCGTGGCCCGCCGCTTTCACGACGGGGCCACGCTCTGGGTGATCTCGCCGCAATGGGAACCGCACGCCCATCACGTCGCCGTCGAATTCGTCCATCCCGTGATCGTCGGAAAGCGTGCCCTTCCTTCGGTCGCACTCGTCGACCCCGACCCCGTAGCGCAGGCCAGGGTGGCCAGCCAGCCGGGTGACCTGTTGCTCGCCGTCTCGTCGGCCGGCGAACCCGCGGTGGCAGAGGCGATGCGCCGCGCGCAGGCGTGGGGCGTGCTGACGCTGTGGATCGGTTCGGGCCCCAGACCGCGGGCGGGCGCCGCCGACCACATTCTGTGGATCGACTCCGAAGACCCGATGGTGCCGGCCACCGGCGCATTCGTGTTGATGTATCACCTGCTGTGGGAGCTCACCCACGTCTGTTTTGAACATCCCGGGTTGTTGAAGCCCAGCGCCGACGAATGCACCGACGAAGTCTGCGTGACGTGTAGCGACGAGGGACGTCTCGGAGAGGTGGTTCTGGAGGCGCCCGACGCCACCGGTCAGGCGCTGGTCCGCACGGCCAAGGGCGAGGAGTGGATAGACGTCTCGATGGTCAGCCCAGACTTTCCCCACGTCGCCCCCGACGACCTCGTCCTGATCCATGCGGGAGCGGCGATCACCCGGCTCGAGAGCGAGGTGGGGCGGTGACCACACGCGAGCCCGAGAACACCAGCTTCCTGTATCCGTTCATCGACTCGGAGGAGACCGACGCCGCCAGCCTGCTCGACGACCTCGCTGCGTCGGCCAGGGGCAAGGCCGCCGAAAGCGCGCAGCTGCAACGCGCATCGTTGGACGAGTACGCCGACGAGTTGACCGCGGCGGGAACCGAGATGGCCGATCGCTTCCGCCGCGGCGGCCGGCTCTACACGCTCGGCAACGGGGGCAGTTCCACCGACGCCGCAACGCTCGCTTCGCTCTTCAGCCGACCATCGCGCGGCCGTCCGGTGGCCGCGTGGTCACTGGCCGCCGACGAGGCGGTCGTGACCGCGCTGGGCAACGACGTCGGATTCGATCTGATCTTCAAGCGGCAGATCATCGCTCACGCGCGTGATCGTGACATCGCGATCGCGCTGTCGACGTCGGGCAATTCCGAGGACCTGATGTCGGCCATCACCGAGGCGAAGCAGCGGGGCCTGCTGACGATCGGATTCTCGGGCCACGACGGCGGGCGCATGTCGGTCGCCGACGACCTCGATTTCTGCTTCACGGTGCACTCTCAGAGCATTCACCGCATCCAGGAAAGCCACGCCATTCTTGGGTATCGGCTCTGGGCGGTCGCCCAGGAGCAGATCGCCTTTCCAACCAATGGAGTACAAGCTTCATGACGACTGAACCCATGACCGCCGCCCAGCGCGAAGACCGCATGCTCGAACGGATCGACAAGTTCCGGCAGCGGCGCCCTCGGCTGCTCGAAGAAGTGGTGACACTCGCCCACGGCGCGGGCGGCAAGTCGTCGGCGGCGCTCGTCGATGCGGTGTTCCTCGAGGCGTTCCGCAACGACGAACTCGAACAACTCGGCGATGCGGCGGTGCTACGCACGCCGGCGGGTGACCGGCTGGCGTTCTCCACCGACTCGTATGTCGTTTCGCCGCGCCGCTTCCCAGGCGGATCCATCGGCCACGTCGCGGTGCACGGCACCATCAACGATCTCGCGGTATCGGGCGCTCGCC
>NZ_JAVRQA010000113.1:0-53105 GCF_032161845.1 Mycobacterium sp. | reverse complement strand
CGCGACAATCCCCGAGCAGGTCGGCCGCCGTCGGCAAACCGGCCTCGTCGTCGGTGCGGATCTCGATGCGGTCCCCGAAACGGGCCAGCTCCTCCAGGAACGGCAACGTGTCGCGGCTGCGGCCCGCGTAGACCATCGACCACTCGACGCCAAGGCGCTCCGCCTGCGCCAGCATCGGCAGGATTGGCGTGATGCCGATACCGCCCGCGATGAAGCGGAACCGCAGGGCTGGCGAGCCGTAACCGGGCACCGTCAACGGGAACGCGTTGCGCGGCCCGCTGGTCGTGATGGATGCGCCGACGATCAACTCGTCGTGTACCTCGATCGAGCCCCCGCCGCCAGAGGGGATGCGGCGCACCGCGATTCGGTACGCGTTGGTGACCTCGGGGTCCCCGCACAGCGAGTACTGCCGTACCCGACCGCTCGGCAGATGCACGTCGATGTGGGCGCCGGGATGCCAGCGCGGCAATGGGCCGCCGTCGGGAGCGGTGAACGTCAACGCGATCACGTCCTGATCGTGGGCGACCACCCGACGCTCGGTGACGACGAGCGGAAAGCTGCGGTCGACGCCGGACTGCGGCGCCGGATTCCGGACGGCGCCCGACAGGTTGAAGAACCCGGAGAGCACGGTGGCGGCAATCCCCACCGTCAGGTCGTGGCGCGACCGCCCCGAGACGCTCGGCGGCGCCTCACGGAACCGCGCGAACATCAAAGGTGCGCCGCGCGGGCCGCGGGGGAGCTGGCCAAGTAGGCGACGGCCTGCGCCGTCGACCCCATCTCCTCCGGTGAGAAGCGCGGGCGGAAGTACATGAAGGTGTTGGACCCGAACAGCTTTCGGTACTTGGGTAGCAGCCCGAGCTTCGAGTCGTGCATGCGCAGGCGCTGCATCCGGAACCAGCTCATGGAGAGGGTGGGGTCGTTCTTGGTCAGGTACCAGGCCCCGCGCTGGAAGAAGGTCGCCATCATGACGACGGCGATACCCATCGCGCGGATGCGGTCGAGGTAGCTGTCGTGAAAGTAGATCGCCACGTCGTGCGCGACCATGCGGTGCTCGACCTCTTCGCTACCGTGCCAACGGAACAGGTCCACCATCGTCGGGCTGGCGTCATGGTCGTCCCAGGAGCAGTTCAGCGAGAAGTCCCCGAGCACCGCGGTGTAGTGCTCAATGGCCGCGATCAGCCACAGCCGGTCACACAGATGGTTCAGCCTGCGCTTGGGGTCGGTGATCGACGGGTCGGGCGCCAGCACCTTCTCGAAGACGTACTCGATCTGGTCGAGGACGGGCTTCACGTCGATCCCGTGCACGACCATGTACTCGTGGAGCACCTTGTCGTGGACGTCGGCGTGGGTGGCCTCCTGGCCGATGAATCCGCGCATGTCCTCGGCCAGCTTCGGATCCTTCACCAGCGGAAGGGCCTCGTTGTACGCGGCGACGAACCAGCGCTCGGCGGCAGGCAACACGAGGTTCAGCAGGCTGATCATGTTGGACGCGACCGGATGCCCGGGAATCCACTGCAGCGGGATGTCTTCGACGTCGAAGTGCACCCGGCGGGCCTGGATCTGCACCGGCCCTGGATCGATCTCGGCATGGAAACGCTGTGGTCGCAACATTGCGGTCCCCTCATCGTCGTGTGGCGAGGAGAAGTCTACGGGATTCCGCGACTTACCTGGGAACGCGGGTACCGGGTTCTTGCCTGGCGTCAGCCGACCGGTACGGGAACCCCGATGGGTCCGCCGTACGTGCCCTGACCATTCCCTGGCGACGGTGCGTTGGGCGCGGCGGCGGTCGCAGGAGTGGAGTCCGTCGCGTTGTCGGCGGCCTTCTGCGTGCAGTCGAGGTCCAGGTACATCCGCCCGGCAGTGGTCATCTTCTGCGTGCTGACGATGCACGCGCTCTGGGGCAGATCACTGCCGAACGATCCACCGAAGAAACCCTTGACGCCCTGGGACTTGAGAATCTGAATCGCCTTGGCATACGGCTCGCCGACCACGTTGACCGAACTGTTGGCCGCTGGGGCCGCGACCGCGACGGCAGGCTGGATCAACGCCATCGAGGCGACGGCGGCGGGAACGGCGAGCGCGGCGGCTCCCAGCCCAAGTAGCTTCTTCACGTGACCTCCGGGTATTGCGGTGCGGTTGCGAACATAGCGCAGTTGAGCCTCTCGAGGAACTTCGGTCACTCGCGTGCAGGCGTTACTTGCACCCGCATCACGTCGGCCAGAGCAGCCGCCCGCGGATCGCTGAAAACGTCCTCGAGCAGCAGTTCCCTGCCGTTGGGGCCGGCCAGCTTGACCCGCCAGTTGGGATACTCGTTCGTCGTCCCAGGTTGATTCTGGGCGCGAACGTCGCCCACCGCATCCGGAAGCGCCAGCGCAAGCAGCCGCGACGGCGTCCGCCCGAGGTAGGCGTACAGGGCGCTGACGATCTCCTGAACGCTCGGATCGTCGCCGAGCAGGCCCATCGCCCGCAGTTCGGTGAACCACGCCTGCTGCTCAGCCCTGTCGTCGGCCAATTCCTCGGCGGCGGGACGCGTCAACAGCCCCAACTCTTGCCGAATGCGGACGTGTTCGCCCGCCAGATAACCCGCCGTCGGGGGTAGATCGTGGGTCGTGACCGATGACAGGCAGTACTCCCGCCACCGACGCGGGGGCAATGGGCCGCCGCCGCCGTCGCGATCCAGCTCGAACCACAGGATCGACGTGCCAAGCAGGCCGCGGTCGGCAAGGTAGTCCCTCACCCACGGTTCGACGGTGCCCAGATCCTCACCGACGACGACCGCGCCCGCGCGCTGTGCCTCCAGCGCGACGATGCCGATCAGCGCCTCGTGGTCGTACCGGACGTACGTGCCCTCGGTCGGTGCGGCGCCCTTCGGAATCCACCACAACCGGAACAGCCCGATGATGTGGTCGATACGCACCCCGCCGGCATGGCGCAGCACGGCGTTGACGAGTGCCCGGAACGGCTCGTAACCCTGCTCGACCAATTGGTCTGGTCGCCACGGCGGCTGCGACCAGTCCTGGCCAAGCTGGTTGTACTCGTCGGGCGGGGCGCCCACGCTGACGCCGAGGGTCAGCACGTCCTGCAGGGCCCACGCGTCGGCACCGTTCGGGTCGACGCCGACGGCCAGGTCGTGCATCACGCCGAGCGCCATACCGGCCTGAACGGCCGTCGCCTGCGCGGCCGTCAGCTGATCGTCGAGCTGCCATTGCAGCCACCTGTGGAAGTCGACGGCGTCGGCGCGCTTCGCGGCAAAGGCGGCGACCGCGTCGCCGGCCGGATGATGCAACTCCTCGGGCCACCGATGCCAGTCGTTGCCGTATTTTTCGGCCAGCGCGCACCAGATCGCGAAGTCGTCGAGGCTGCGACCCTCGCGCGCCAGGAAGGCCGCGTAGGCGAGGTCACGGCCGGCGGATCGCTTGACGCGGTAGATCGCCTTGAGCGCAGCCCGTTTGATCTTCCACACCGAGTCGCGGTCGATGAGCCGCGACTTCTTGGCGCGGCCCTGGGCCACCGAACGCGCCCTGCGCAGCTCGCCGCGGTCACCGACGTAGGCGAACTCCGGAATCGCCTCGACGCGCAGGTACATCGGATTGACGAAACGGCGCGAGGTGGGCAGGTACGGCGACGGCTCCATCGGTGCGACGGGCGCCGCGGCGTGCAGTGGGTTGACGAGGATGAAGCCCGCGCCGTACTTCGAGGACGACCACACCGCGAGGTCGGTCAGGTCCGTCAAATCGCCAATGCCCCAAGACTTCTCGGACCGGACACTGTAGAGCTGAGTGGCCAGTCCCCAGGTTCGTCCACCGCCGAGTGAGGCGGGCAGCTTCGCGGCATCGGGGGCGACGATGAGCGCGGCGTCGGCGTCGACCCCGCCCGCATTGACGTGCAGGCGGTGATAACCGGCCGGCAGATCCGCTGGCAGTTCGAACGTGGCCTCACCGATCGACCGGCCGTCGAGAACGTATGGCAGACGGTTGTTCTCCAGCTGGCGCAGGCCGGTGCGCACCGTGCCGTCCTCGAGGCGGATCCAGCAGCCGACGGGGTCACCGTCGGTGACGTGCACCCAGAACGACGCCGACCGACCCGCCTGCATCACGACCGTCGGCGGCAGGGTGCGTCGCCAGTGATCCCGATCGTGTGCCGACAACGCGGCCTGGCGCTGGTCCTCGGTGCCCGCCGTCACGCCGAGCGCGGCCAGAACCGAGGCCAGCGTCGACTCCGAGACCACCCGGTAGCCACCGGTCCAGTCGTTGTACGTCTCCGCCACGCCGTATCGGCGGGCGAGCTCGACCAACGAGCCGGCCAATTCAGTCATGGCGCCAATCTTGCCGGGAAACCTCCGGGTTCGCGTACCAGTATCGTCGGCTCAGTGGTGACAGCCGGTCTTGCACGACGCGACAGCCGGGCCCGCATCGCCGTTGCCGCGATGTTCCTCACCAACGGAGCCATCTTCGCGAATCTGGTGCCACGTTTTCCCGAACTGAAGACTGACCTTGCGCTGTCGAACACGGCCTACGGCATCGTCGTGGCGGCCTTTCCCGTCGGGGCGCTGGTCGCCGGGCTGGCCGCGGGGGCGATCATCCGCAGGCTCACCTCGGCCCGCACGGCCCTGCTCTGCACCATCGGCATCGGGCTGTTGGTGTTCGGAGCCGGGATGTCGACGACGCCCGTCCTGCTGGCGGTACTGCTGTTCGGCGGCGGGTTGTGCGACGCGGTCACCGACGTCGCGCAGAACGCGCACGGGCTTCGGGTGCAACGCGTCTACGGCCGGTCGATCATCAACTCACTGCACGCGGTGTGGTCGCTGGGCGCGGTGCTCGGCGCAGGCATGGCGGCGGCGGCGATCGCTCTGCACGTTCCGATCGGGATCCATCTCGGGGTGAGCGCCGCGATCTTCATCGCCGTAGCAGTCGGGGCCTACCCGTTCCTGTTGAAGGGACCCGATCAGCCCGAGCATTCGGAAGCGGATGCCGGCGCGGTGGGCAGGCCGGGCCGGCGGGTGTGCGGCGCGTTGCTGCTGCTGGTGCTCATCGCGATCGGGGGGGCCGTAATCGAAGACGCCGGAAGTTCCTGGGCGGCCCTGTACCTGGGCGGTGGCCTCGGTGCGGTCGGCGCCGTCACGGCACTCGGCTACGCCGCACTTCTCGCCTTCCAGTTCATCGGACGGGTGCTCGGCGATCGCATGGTCGATCGCTTCGGCGAACGCGCGGTGGCCCGCGGCGGTGGCCTCCTCGTTGCGGCCGGCATGGGGCTGGCGCTGGCCTTTCCGAGCGTGCCAGGCACTATCGCGGGCTTCGCGGCGGCCGGGCTGGGCGCCGCGACCGTCATCCCGGCTGCCATGCACGGCGCCGATCGGCTGCCTGGACTGCGGGCGGGCAGCGGGCTGGCGGCGTTGGCGTGGCTGATGCGGCTCGGCTTCGTGGGCGCGCCGCCGCTCGTCGGCATGATCGCCGACGCGACGAGCCTCCGTTTCGGTCTTTTGATCGTGCCGGTCGCGGGGTTGGCAATCGCCGCCGCCGCAGGGGTGCTCAGTGGACGACGCCCGCCAGTTCGATCGTGAGGACGCCGCCGATGATCAGCGCGATGCCGATCAGCATCTTGAGCGTCAACGGGTCCCCAAAGACGTAGCGGGCGATCACCGCGACGAGTGCGACACCGCATGCCGTCCACACGCCATAGGCGATGCCGACGGGCATGCCGAGTGCCAGCGTCAGCCACAACAGATAGAACGACGCCAGATAGCCTGCGACGACCGGGGTGATCCACGTCTTCTTGCGGAACCCGTCCGACGCACGCAAACCCAACGTCGCGAAGACCTCGACACCGATCGCGATCGATAGCACGAACCACATCACGGTGCGGAATCCTCTGGCCGGGAACCGAATTCGATGAACAAGACACCGGCGATGATCAGCGCGATGCCAAGGGCGATCGGCCAGGTGAACGGGTCGCGGAAGATCACCGCCGCCAACACCGCCCTCAAGGCCGTGCCCGTCGCGCCCCAGATGCCGTAGGTGACACCGACCGGCAGGCCCTCGCGCAGGACCAGGGTCAGCAGCGTGAAGGCGATCCCGTAGCCAAGGACGACGGCCACCAGCCAGGCGCCGTGATCCTGCGATGCCCGCAGCGACAATGTCGCCGCGACCTCACTGACGATGGCCGCGGCCAGCAGCACCCACGTTCGCACCGCATCACCGTAGTCTCCGGCGAGTGGCCACTTTGGTGCGGCGCGATATCGTCGTCCTCATGACCGAAGCCCCCGTCGTCGACACCGCCCACGGACGCGTCCGGGGTACCGACGACGGAACGGTCAAGTCGTGGAGGGGAGTTCGGTACGCGGCTCCGCCCGTCGGCGAGCTGCGGTGGCGGGCGCCCCAGTCACCCGACCGCTGGACCGACGTCGCCGATGCCACCAGGGTCGGGCCGGTCTGCCCGCAGCCCACCGACCCACGGATCCCGATCGACCTCGGCGCCCCCCAGGGCGACGACTCCCTGACGCTGAACGTGTGGGCGTCCTCGGACACCGAGGCCGGTGACGGCAAGCCCGTGATGGTGTGGGTGCACGGCGGTGCGTACGTGCTCGGGTCGTCGGCCCAATCGCTGTACCGCGGCCGGGCGTTGGCGGGCGGCGGCGACGCCGTCATCGTCACGGTGAACTACCGCCTCGGCGCGTTCGGGTTCCTCGACCTGTCGTCGTTCAGCACGGAACGCACCCGCTTCGAGAGCAACCTCGGGTTGCGAGACGTGCTGTTCGCGCTCGCGTGGGTGCGTGACAACATCACCGCATTCGGGGGAGATCCCGCCCGGGTCACGTTGTTCGGTGAATCCGCTGGCGCGGGCATCGTGACCACGCTGCTAGCCAGTCCGGCCGCCGGCGGGCTGTTCTCGGCGGCGATCGCGCAGAGCTCGCCTGCGACGTCGGTCTACGACGCCAGCCGATCCCGCGGCATCGCCCAGCAGTTCCTGGACACCCTCGGCGTCGGGGCCGACGACGTCGACCGTCTGCCCGCCGCACCCATGAGCGAGCTGCTGATCGCCTCGAAGCGGCTGTTCGACGAGGTACCGCTCCGCACGCCGGGCACGCTGGCCTACGCGCCGATCGTCGACGGAGACGTAGTGCCCGACTATCCCGTCGCCGTCGCGCGGGCGGGCGGCACCCACCCGGTGCCGCTGATCATCGGCACCAACAAGCACGAGGCGGCGCTGTTCCGCTTCATGAAGTCGCCGTTGATGCCCATCACGCCCGCGGCCATCAAGGCAATGTTCGACGGGATCGCCTCCGAGCAGCCGGGCCTGCAGCTTCCCAGCGAGGCTCAGCTGGGCTCGGCCTACAAGGGCCGCGGAAAGACGCCCGGCATGGGCGTCGCCCGCGACATCGGCTTCCGGATGCCGACGATCTGGTTCGCCGAGGGCCACGGCGCGGTCGCACCGGTGTACACCTACAGGTTCGACTGGGCGACGCCGATGTTGCGGCTGTTGAGGCTCGGTGCCGCGCACGCCACGGAGCTGCCATATGTGTGGGGCAATCTCGTTGCCGGAAGCAAGGATCCGACGTTCAAACTGGGCGGCCTCAAGACGGGCACCGCACTATCGGAGCGCATCCGCACCCGATGGCTGAACTTCGCGGCGACCGGCGAACCGACCGGCCCGGAGGGGGAGCCGCACTGGCGGCGCTACCGCGACGAGGACCGGGCCACCCTGCTGCTCGACAAGAGCGACGCAGTGGTCGAGGATCCCGATCGGCCGCTGCGCGAGGCGTGGGGGACCGACGTTCTGAGCTTCCGCTAGGTCGCCTCGCGGGCGAGTGCGCTCGCCAAGGTGCAGCCACGCAGAAGAACTCTGACCTGAGTAGTTGCACTCTCGCGGGACACCGTGGCTGACAACGGCGAGGTAGCTAAGATCCAGTCGCAAGGGAGGTGAACGTGAACTGGTTGGACGGTGTCCGCGGCTTCCTGGACGTGCTGCCACCGCAGATGCGCGATCCCGTGCTGTTCGCGATCCCCTTCTTCCTCCTGCTCCTCATCCTGGAGTGGACGGCGGCCCGCAAGCTCGACCGTCTCACCGACGAGCGCTTGCGCGAGGAGCCGACCGGCACCGACGAGCGCGCCCCGTCCGGGGCCTACCTGCGGCGTGACGCGTGGGCCAGCATCGCGATGGGGCTGGTGTCGATCGCAACGACGGGCGCGTGGAAGCTGCTCGCGCTGCTCGGCTACGCCGGGCTGTACGCCTACGTCGCCCCTTGGCACCTGGCGTCGACCGCCTGGTACACGTGGGTCATCGCGCTCGTCGGTGTCGACCTGCTGTTCTACACGTATCACCGGATCGCGCACCGCGTCCGACTGGTGTGGGCCACCCACCAGGCACACCACTCCAGCCAGTACTTCAACTTCGCGACCGCGCTGCGGCAGAAGTGGAACAACAGCGGTGAGATCCTCATCTGGATTCCGTTGCCGCTGCTCGGAATTCCTCCGTGGATGGTGTTCGCCAGCTTCTCCGTGAACCTCGTCTATCAGTTCTGGGTGCACACCGAACGCATCGACAGGATGTGGCGCCCCATCGAGTACGTCTTCAACACCCCGTCGCACCACCGGGTTCATCACGGCATGGATCCGGAGTACCTCGACAAGAACTATGCAGGCATCCTCGTCGTCTGGGACCGCCTCTTCGGCACTTACCAGGAGGAGCTGTTCCGACCGCACTACGGCTTGACCAAACAGGTGTCGACCTACAACATCTGGAAGCTGCAGACCCACGAATACGTGGCCATCGCACGCGACGTCAAGCACGCCGACCGCCTGCGCGACGGGTTCGGCTACGTCTTCGGCCCGCCGGGCTGGGCTCCGAGGCGCCCAGCGGTGGTCGACGTCGCGGCGGCGCGGCCGTAGCGGCTCTCGGTAGTGTCTCCGCTGTGGAAACCGTCTTCGACGCCGACGTCGATCCCGCACTGGTCGAGAGATCCCTAGCCGTCAGCGCCTTCGGATCGATGTGGCTCGACATCGACCGGCCCAACCATCCGAAATTGGACCAGGACGTGGCCTGCGACCTGCTCGTCGTCGGCGGGGGGTACGCCGGCCTGTGGACGGCACTGCATGCCGCGCAGCGAGATCCGGATCGACGCGTCGTGCTCATCGACGCCCACCGCATCGGATGGGCCGCCTCCGGCCGCAACGGTGGATTCGTCGAGGCCAGCCTGACCCACGGGCAGGAGAACGGAAAGACGCGGTGGCCCAACGAGATCGAGCAACTCGACAAGATGGGCCTGGAGAACCTGGACGGCATGCAGGCTGAGATCGAACGCCTCGGTCTCGACGTCGAATGGCAACGGACCGGAATGCTGGGCGTTGCGACCGAACCACATCAGGTGGAGTGGCTTAGAGACTCGGCGGCCGAAGGCGAGGGCCGGTTCCTCGACCAGGTCGCGGTGCGCGCCGAAGTGAACTCGCCGACGTTCCTCGCCGGCCTGGAACACCGCAGCACGTGCGCCATCGTTCACCCCGCCAAGCTGGCCCTCGAGCTGGCGCGCGCGTGCACGGAGGCAGGCGTGCGGATCTACGAGCACACCAACGCCAAGGCGTTGAACTCCGGCAACGTGTCGATTCAGGTGCACACCGGCGACGCCGTCATCACGGCCAGGCAGGTCGTGCTGGCGACCAACGTCTTCCCGCACCTGCTGCGGCGCAACCGGTTCTACACGGTGCCCGTCTATGACTACGTGTTGGCCACCGAACCGCTGACGAACGCTCAGGTGCAGAGCATCGGATGGCAGAACCGCCAAGGAATTGGCGACTCCGCCAACCAGTTTCACTACTACCGCATGACCGAGGACAACCGGATCGTGTTCGGTGGCTACGACGCCGTCTACCACTTCGGCCGCAAGGTCGACGCGAACTATGAAGACCGGCCGGATACCTACCGCAAGCTCGCCGCGCACTTCTTCATCACGTTCCCGCAACTGGAGGACGTCCGCTTCAGCCACCGATGGGCAGGTGCGATCGACACGAACACCCGGTTCTGCGCGCACTGGGGCTTGGCCCGCGAGGGCCGCGTTGCCTACGTCAACGGTTTCACGGGACTCGGCGTTGGCGCGGCGAGATTTGCCGCCGACGTCTGCCTAGACCTGCTCGGGGGTGTGCCGACTGCGCGCACCGAGTTGGACATGGTGCGTGAGAAACCACTGCCGTTTCCTCCCGAGCCCTTTGCCAGCATCGGCATCCAGGCGACCCGGTGGTCACTGGACCGCGCGGATCATTCGGCGGGTCATCGCAACGTTCTGCTGCGCACCCTCGACGCTCTCGGCCTTGGCTTCGACTCCTAGCCAAGCACGCAACCGATTGTTCGCCAACCGTTTTGCTTGCGTGGACCCGAACTGCCCATGAGGTGCACGGCGGCCAGTAGGCTCGGTCTAGCCGACGCGGAAGGGGTAAGAAAATCGTGGGAGACAGACTTCAAGACGGAGAGAAGTTGGAGGTCGGTCAGTCGCTTACGTCACTAAACGAGGCGTACAAGCTGACCCTGCAGGACGACGGAAACCTCGTGCTGTACTCCGGCACCGAATCCATCTGGTCGACGGGCACCAACGGACAGAACGTGGTCCGCGCCGAGGTTCAGTCCGACGGCAACTTCGTCCTCTACACGCCCGACGATGCGGTGTGGGCCAGTCAAACGAAGGGCGCCAAGGACGTTCGACTGATCCTTCAGAATGATCGAAACCTGGTGCTGTACGGATTCGATGGACCGGCGTGGTCGTCGAACACCCAAACCGACGAGGTACCCGCACCGCCACCGCCACCCGCCGAGGCGCCGGTAGAGGCAGAGGTGGTGCCAGCGGCCGTCACCGAGGAGGCGTCGCCGGCCGAGGCGCCCGCACCACCACCGCCACCGCCACCGCCACCGCCGCCACCGCCAGCACCCCGGACGTACACCGTCGTGTCGGGTGACACGCTGTGGGCCATCGCGGAACGGTTCTACGGCGACGGCAACAAGTACCACCAAATCGCTGAAGCGAGCGGGATCTCGAACCCCGATCTGATCCATCCCGGTCAAGTCGTCACGATTCCGTAGGGCAAGTACCCGAGGCGGCCCGCACCTTCTTGGTGCGGGCCGCCTTTGCCGTGGGTACGCTGAGGCTTCATCTACCTCTAGCGATCGGAGCCGACGTTGCGCCGAAAGTGTTTGCGCGCGGTCGTACTGGCAACCGCTTCGATCGCGATGCTCAACGTTGCGCTGTCGTCCGCCCCTGCCAATGCCGCCCCCGGCGCACTTGTCCATCCGGGCATGGAGATTCGGCAGGACAACAACAAGTGCACGCTGGGGTTCGTCGACGTGCAGACGCGGACGGCGTACACCGCCGGACACTGCCGCGGGAGCGGAATGGTCGGAGACAAGGATGGAAACGTCGTCGGCCACCAAACGGTCTTTCGCGACGACACGCCGAACGGTGCCACGGTCGCCACCGACCACATGATCTCCGACTGGGAGGCCATCGCGCTTGCGCCCGACGTCCAGATCAACGACGTCCTGCCCGGCGGCAGGGCGCTGTCATTCGATCCGTCGGTCGTGCCGCAACAGGGTCAGCGGGTGTGCCACTTCGGGGTGGTGACCGGTGAGAGCTGTGGCACTGTAGAGGCCGTCAACAACGGGTGGTTCACGATGGCCAACGGCGTCATCAGTGAGAAGGGTGATTCGGGTGGCCCCGTCTATGTACTCACCGATGACGGGCGCGCCGTCATCGTCGGAATGTTCAACAGCACCTGGGGTCAGTATCCCGCCGCCGTGTCATGGCCGACCACCGATCAGCAGATCCACCAAGAGGTCCTCACTGCCGCCTCCGGCAACGCACCCGCCGTACTTCCACCGGGGGACCTCCCACCTGCGTAGCCGCTGATGCGCTACAGGTTGTATTCGTGGTTCTCGTGGTTCTCATCGGGGGAGCCGTGGACGGCACGCAGGGTCATGATCGCGATGCTGGCGTCGGTCGGCATCCTGGCCATGATCAGCACCATCGTCGTCGGGGTGGCGATGGCGTTCATGATGAAGGACTCCGCGCCCGTCGCCCAGCGGACCGCCGCGATGCCGACGACGAGAACCCCACCAGTGATTGGCATTCCGCTGGCGGTGCGTCCCGTGGTCGCGGTCCCGTTGGTGGCCAACGCGGAGGACTGCCCGCCGGTTCCACCGCCGACACCACCGGAAGCGCCGATCCGAGTGTGCGACGTCGACAAGGCTGCCGTATACGAACTCGGCCCAGTTGCGTTGGCGCTGAACCTGACTGGGGCCACCGAGACGAAGCTGCCGACCAGCGAATTCCATACCGTGCAAATGTCGATGGATCAGGCGTCCAGTACGGCCTTCGCGCAGTACACCGCGGCGAACATCGGTAAGCAGCTCGCCTTCGTCCGCAACGGCGTCGTGCTCGCCGCACCCGCCATCAGCCAGCCCATCGACGGACAGTCGATTCAGATCTCCGGCGAGCTCAGTGCGTCCACCGCAGCCACGATTTCGAAGATGTTGCGCGACGGCGCATGACGGGCGGAAGTCACATCAACTCGAAGACCGGGATGGACGGTGCGACCGCGCGGATCTGCTCGTCGGTCGAGTCGGGTGCCAGGCCGCCGACATGCCCCTTGACCTCCCAGTACCAGCGGTCCAGATAGAGCTTCAGCAGCCGCGGCTTGGCCTCGTCGGCGACCTCGCTGATCCGAACCTGGCGGCCGCGCCACCGCGGACCGATCTCGACCTCGCCGGCGGCCCTGGCGTTGCGGACCCATTGGGTGTTGCCGCGCGGCGAGACCACGAAGTCACGACCGTCGACGGTCATCAGGTTGATGACCACCCCGCGGAGCGTGCCGGTCTTGCGGCCGCGGACGCGCAGCGCGTGCGTCCCCGCGACGCTAACGCCGGCTTCGGCGAGCCACCGGAACACTTCGTTCGCGGCACGGGCGACGCGGTTGGGTTCGTCGTAACGAGTGGTCATGTCGGTCTCCTCTGGGATTGAGCGATACGAGAGCATTGCTCTCCCTGGAGAATGTCACGACTCGGTGGCAAAATCAAGAGCGTTGCTCTCGTTTCGTGCGACACTTGGCCCATGGGGAAGCGTCAGGACACCCGCAACCGGATCGAACGAGAGATCGTCGAGATCGGCCGCCGACACCTGGTGACCGACGGCGCGGCCGGACTCTCGTTGCGCGCCATCACCCGTGACCTCGGCATGGTCTCCTCGGCCGTATATCGCTACGTGGCCAGCCGCGACGATCTATTGACCCTGCTGATCGTCGACGCATACTCCGACCTGGCGGACGCGGTGGACCGCGCGGGCGAGGCCGCCACCGGCTCGTGGCGCGACCGGCTCCTCGCGATGGCGCGGGCGGCCCGGCGCTGGGCCGTCGACCAGCCGGCGAGCTGGGCGTTGATCTATGGCACCCCGGTTCCCGGCTACCGTGCACCCGCCGACACGACCGTCGGGCCGGGAACGCGCGTCGTGGGTGCACTGCTCGCAGTGATGGCCGAGGGCGTCGCCGCGGGCGACGTGCCCGACTCGGGAGACCGCCCCTCCCGAGCAACGTCTGCGGACTTCGACGGCGTGCGCAACGAGTTCGGCTTCACCGGCGGCGATGCGACCGTGATGAAGTGCTTCCTACTGTGGGCCGCGCTCGTCGGGGCGATCAGTCTCGAGGTATTCGGTCAGTACGGCGCCGACACGCTCTCGGACCCCGCCGACGTCTTCGACGGCCAGATTCGCCTGGTCATCGCCGCGACGACACTAAACTAGAACACGTTCTAGCCAGAGGTCGCCGCCGAGGATATCCTCAAGCGATGCATGACCAGACACCTGTCCAGATCGCGTGGGTGACCCGCGACCTCGACGCGACGGAGAAGGCGATCACCCGGTTGATGGGCGCCAAGAAGTGGGTGCGGATGCCTGAGGTTCACTTCGCCCCCGATACCTGCACGCACCGTGGCCAGCCCGCCGACTTCGTCGCCAACATCTCGCTGTCTTACGCCGGAGACACTCAGCTGGAGCTGATCGAACCGGTCCGCGGCGAGAGCGTCTACACCGAGTTCCTCGACGCGTCGGGTCCTGGATTGCATCACGTCTGCATCGAGGCGGCCGACGTCGACGGCTTCGATGCCATGGTGCGCGACGCCGAGCTGGGCGGCACGCCGGTGCTCTCCCAGGGCGTCATGCCCGGCGGCATGCGGTTCGCCTACGTGTCCGCCCCTGACGCCGGCGTCCCCTACCTCGAGATCGCGCACGTCCCCTCCGAGATCCAGGCCTTCTTCGACTACGTAAAACAGGAGCAACAGTGAGCACGCACATTCCCGAGACCGTCGCCGCGGCAGACGTCGCGGAGTGGTCCGACGACGTCGACGTCGTGGTCGTCGGTTTCGGCATCGCCGGTGGCTGCGCCGCGGTCAGCGCGGCCGCCGCAGGGGCGCGCGTCGTCCTCCTGGAACGCGCGGCAGCGGCAGGCGGCACGACGTCGATGGCGGGCGGGCACTTCTACCTCGGCGGCGGCACCGCGGTGCAGCAGGCGACGGGTCACGACGACAGTGCCGACGAGATGTACAAGTACCTGGTCGCCGTCTCACGCGAACCGGAGCTCGACAAGATCCGGGCCTACGCCGACGGCAGCGTCGAGCACTTCAACTGGTTGGAGGACTTGGGTTTTCAGTTCGAGCGCAGTTACTACCCGCACAAGGCCGTCATCCAGCCCAACACCGAGGGCCTGATGTTCACCGGCAACGAGAAGGTATGGCCGTTCAAGAACCAGGCCATCCCCGCCCCGCGGGGCCACAAGGTGCCCGTGCCCGGTGACACGCAGGGCGCCAGCATGGTGGTCGACCTGCTCGTCAAGCGCGCCGCCGAACTCGGCGTCGACGTGCGTTATGAGACCGGTGCTGCCGGTCTGGTGGTCGAGGACGGCGCCGTCGTCGGCGTTGCGTGGAAGCGGTTCGAGGACACCGGAAACATCCGTGCGAAGGCCGTCGTCATCGCCGCGGGCGGCTTCGTGATGAACCCCGAAATGGTCGCGACGTACACCCCGAAGCTCGCCGAGAAGCCGTTCGTGCTCGGCAACACCTACGACGATGGACTCGGCATCCGGCTCGGCGAGTCAGCGGGCGGCGCCACCAAGCACATGGACCAGATCTTCATCACCGCACCGCCGTATCCGCCGGCGATCCTGCTGACCGGGATCATCGTCAACAAGAACGGTGAGCGCTTCGTCACCGAGGACTCCTACCACTCGCGCACGTCGGGCTACGTGATGGACCAGCCCGACAGTGCGGCGTTCCTGATCGTCGACGAAGCACATTTGGAACGCCCAGAGATGCCACTGATTCCCCTGATCGACGGGTGGGAGACCGTCGAGGAGATGGAAGCCGCTCTCGGAATCCCCGAGGGCAACCTGGTCGCCACCCTGAACCACTACAACGAGCACGCCGCCAATGGCGAGGACCCCGACTTCCACAAGCAGCCGGAATTCCTTGCCGCCCAAGACAAGGGGCCGTGGGGCGCCTTCGATCTGTCGCTTGGCAAGGCGATGTACGCCGGCTTCACCGTCGGTGGGCTCGCCACCTCGCTCGACGGGGAGGTCCTTCGCGAGGACGGTAGCGCGGTGCCCGGTCTGTACGCCGCGGGCGCCTGCGCATCCAACATCGCCCAGGACGGCAAGGGGTATGCCAGCGGCACCCAACTCGGCGAGGGATCGTTCTTCGGGCGACGCGCAGGCACGCACGCCGCGGCACTGCCCTAGCCGACCGGAGCCAGCCGCCACTGCCCGGAGCCGAGCAGTTCCAGCCGATCGTCGTGGTGCTGCTCGACGGTGCCGCGGTGGCTCACGCTGACCACGACGCAGTCCGGCAGCCGCTCGCGAAGCGTCCGGTAGAGCGCGAATTCCTGACCCTCGTCGAGCGCCGAGGTGGACTCGTCGAGGAAGACGGCGCTCGGCGCATTCAGCAGCACCCGTGCGAACGCGATGCGCTGCTGCTCGCCGGGGGACAGCACCTTCGACCAGTCGGTCGTCTCGTCCAACCGCGATCCGAGGTGGCCCAGCGCGACATCGTCGAGAGCCGACCGAATCTCGTTGTCGGCGAGGGAATCTGCCGCCGCGGGATAGCACACGACGGTCCGCAGGTGACCCAACGGCGCGTAGGGCAGCTGCGGCAGGAACATCACCGCATCGACCGCGGGGTAGCGGACGGTGCCCGAGGCGTACGGCCACATCTCGGCGAGGCTACGCAGCAGGGTGGTCTTGCCCGTTCCCGAGCGGCCCGTGATGACCAACGACCCGCCTGCGGCCAGCCGCACCGCGAGCCCGTCGATCAGCGAGTCGCCTGCGGGGGAGCGCACGTCTACGTCCGCGATCTCGACGGCACCGTCGGCGCTGTCCTCGACCATCAGATGACTTAGCGCCCTTGCCATTTCGTTGGCAGCGAGCAGGCCGTCGAGTCGAATGATCGTCGCGCGATAACTGGCGAACGAGTCGTAGACGGCACGGAAGAAGGACAGCGAGCTCTGCACCGACCGGAACGCGCTCGAGGACTGACTGACGTCGCCGAAGTTGATCTCACCCGCGAAGAGACGAGGCGCCTGCACGATGAGCGGTAGCGGGTCGACGATCTGCGACATGGCCTTGTTCCAGCCGAGGAAGGCCACCCCCCGCCACACCAGCCTCCGGTAGTTGACGATGATCCTGGCGAACCTCTCCGACAACACTTTTCGCTCGACGCGCTCGCCGCGGGAGAAGCCCACCGACTCGGCCGCATCACGCACCCGCACCAGGGCATACCGGAAGGCGGCGTTGGTCATCTCGTTCCGGAAGCTCAGCCGGATGATCGGGCGACCGATCCAGAACGACACCACCGTCGCGACGGCAACGAACACCAGCACGATCCAGAACAGGGCCTTCGGCACCGTCACCCCGACGAACGTCAAGGGACCGGACAGGTTCCACAGAATCGGAGTGAACGCCACCACCGACACGATCGAGTACACCGCCCCGAACAGCAGCGTGGTCGACGTTCCGACCGTCGGCGTGTTCGTCTCCGGCCCAGTCCCCGTGGTGAACACGTCGATGTCCTGCTGAATGCGCTGATCCGGATTGTCTATCGGCTCGTCGACGAACCGCCCGCGGTAGTACGCCCGCCCGTCGAACCAGTCGCTCGTCAACCGGTCGGTGAGCCACACCCGCCACCGAATGATGAAGAACTGCATCAGATACAGGTCCAGCAGGGTCTGCGCGAGGTAGGCGAGGACGAGAAGGGCGAAGACCACGATCGAGAACCAGAAGCCGCGGATACCCGAGTCCCGCACCGCGTCATTGCCCGAACTGGCACCCTCGAAGGCGACCTGCAGCGCGGTGTATTGATCGTTGCCGTAGTAGCTGAACAGCACGTCCATCCGAACCGAGAACATCACCGACAGCAGCAGCACCCCGACCAGCAACCACACCGCAATGCTCTGTCGCCCAGTGAAATACGGTCCGGTGATGCGCCAGTACTGCCTGCCCCAGCTGGTGAACCGCGCCAGGATCACCAGCACGATCAGCATCACCACGGCGCTGATCGACCACGCCTTGGCGACCCAGATCAGGGACGCGACGACCTCGTTTCCCCAGTCGAGCGACGGGGTGAACATCTCCATGCCGGGAAGCTACCCGCACTCCGGCGGGCAGGAGCGAAGCGACCCGGGAACTGTTCCAGCTACACCGGGACGGGCTCCGGCTCCTCACCGAGATCGCTGAGCTGCCACGCCCCGTCGCCGAGCAGGCGCAGTTCCCTGTCGTGGTGCTGTTCGACGGTCTTGCGGTGGCTCACGCTGACCAGGATGGTGTCGGGCAGTTCGGTGCGGACGAGCCGGTACAGCGTCATCTCCAGACCCTCGTCCAACGCGGACGTCGACTCGTCGAGGAAGACGGCCTTCGGCTTGGTCAGCAGGATGCGAGCGAACGCAATCCGCTGTTGCTCACCGGGGGAGAGCACCTTGGCCCAGTCCTGAACCTCGTCGAGTCTCGCGTTGAGGTGTGGCAGCGAAACCCGCGTCAGCACGTCTTGCAGCTCTGACTCCTCGAGTTCGCCTTCCTCACAGGGATAGGAGACGACGGCCCGCAGATCACCGAGCGGCACGTACGGCATCTGCGAGAGGAACATCGTCTCGTTCGGACCGCAGGGCCGAGTCAGCGTTCCGGAGGTGAACGGCCACAGTTCCGCGAGACTGCGCAGCAGGGTGGTCTTGCCGGTACCCGACTTGCCGGTGATCACCAGGGTGTCGCCGATGCCGAGTCGCAGGTCCAGCGAGTTGATCAGCTGCGTGCCGTCGGGCGTGCGGACCTCGATCTTCTCGAGTTCCACCGTGCCGTCCACGCAGTCCGCCGTCGTGACGGCAGGCAACTGCCTGCCCTCCTCGTTGGCCACCACCAGACCCTCGAGACGGATGATCGCCGCTCGGTATCCGGCGAACTGGTCGTACGCGTTGCGGAAGAAGGACAACCCGTCCTGGATGCTGCCGAACGCCGACGCGGACTGGGTCATGTCACCCAACTGGATCTCGCCGGCGAAGAACCGCGGAAACTGCAGCACGTACGGCAGCGGCACGATGACCTGGCTGAGGGAGAGGTTCCAGCCGTAGAAGCCGATCATCCGGTTGATGTACCGCTTGTAGTTGGCCACGACGGACGCGAAGCGCTGCCGCAAACCCGTCCGTTCGGCGATCTCGCCGCGGTAGAAGGCGACCGCCTCCGACGCGTCACGCAGGCGGACCAGGGCATAGCGGAACGCCGCGTTGAACTTCTCGTTGTCGAACGCGAACCAGATGATCGGCTTGCCGATCCAGAACGCGATCACCGACGCGAACACCACGTAGCCGAGGCCAATCCAGAACATGGCCTTAGGGAGAGTGAAACCGAACAGCGTCAGCGGCCCCGAGAGGCTCCAGAGGATGGCGGTGAACGAGATCATCGAGGCCACCGCGTCGATCGCGCCGAACAGCAGCGTCGAGCCGGTGGTGTTGTTGGGGGTATTTGGCGTCGGTCCGACACCGGTGGTGAAGATGTCGATGTCGGTCTGGATTCGCTGATCGGGGTTGTCGATCGTGTCGTCGATGAAGCGGGCGCGATAGTAGGCCCTGCCGTCGAGCCAGTCCCCGGTGAGCCGATCGGTCAGCCAGGCCCGCCACCTCAAAATGAACCGCTGCATCAGGAACAGATCCAGCATCACCCGCGCGACGTAGATGGTCGCCAAGATGCAGAACACGATGATCGAAAACCAGAAGCCGTGCTTGCCGGATTCTCTGACTGCCTGATCGCCACTCGCCAAGCCCGCGGCCACCACTTGGAAGCTGGTCGACAAGTCGTTGCCGTAGTAGCTCAGCAGCACCGAAAGGCGGACGCCGATGATGACCGACAGCAGCAGTCCCGCCAACCAGAGCCAGACCACGATGCTCGAGCGGCCGGTGAAGTAGGCGCCCGTGACGCGCCAGAACTGGCGGCCCCACGTCGTGAAGCGGCCGATCAGCACCAAGATGATCATCGTGGCTGCCGCGGCGATCGCCCATGCCTGCGCAATCCACCACAGGGACGTCAGCCACTCCTCGCCCCAATCCAGGGTCGGGGTCCACAGGTCCATTCCGTCCATCCGGGCAAGGTACCCCGACTAGCTGCTGTCAGCCCTGCAAGGGGTCACGTCGCGGCGGACACCGCATCGAGTCGCCACCCGCCCGCACCCAGCAGCTCGAGTTGCCGGTCGTGATGCTGCTCGACGGTCTCCCGGTGGCTGACGCTGACGAGGATCGAGTCGGGCAGTTCGGCTCGAAGCAACCGGTAGAGCATCATTTCCAAGCCCTCGTCCATTGCGGACGTCGACTCGTCGAGGAACACCACCCGTGGCTTGTTGAGGAGGATCCTGGCGAAGGCGATGCGCTGCTGCTCACCGACGGACAGCACCTTGGCCCAGTCCTTGATTTCGTTGATCCGAATGATGAGGTGTGGCAGCGCCACCTTGAGCAGTGCCTGCTGAATCTGCGCCGCGTCGATCTCTCCTTCTGATCGCGGGTAGGACGTGACGGCCCGCAGATCGCCGAGCGGGAGATAGGGCAGCTGTGCGACGAACATCACCTCGCGCTCCTCGACCGGGAACCGCACCCGGCCCGAGGCGTGCGGCCACAGTCCCGCAAGACTTTCCAGCAGCGTGGTCTTGCCGCTGCCCGACGGTCCGGTGATCACGACGCTCTCGCCGGGATCGAGTTGCGCGTCGAGCGCTTGGACCAAGAGCTGACCGTCGGGTGTCCGGACGTCCACGCCCTCGAGTCGCACCGCACCGTCCGACGACTCCTCGATCAGCAGCTGCGGAACCACCCTGGTGCGCTCGTTCGCCTTGAGCAGACCATCGAGACGGATCAGCGCCGCCCGGTAACTCGCGAACGCGTCGTAGGCGTTGCGGAAGAACGACAGCGCATCGTGGATGGCGTGGAACGCCGTCGCCGACTGCATGACGTCACCGAACGAGATCTCGCCCGCGAAGAGTCGTTGGGCCTGAACGATGTACGGCAGTGGGTTGATCGCCTGGCTCACCGACAGGTTGAACCCCAGGAAGACCACCATGCGGTTCAGCCAATGCCGGTAGTTGGTGATGACGGCATCGAGCCGCGTGGTGAGCTGTCGACGTTCGGCATCCTCGCCGCGATAGAGGCCGACGGCGCTCGCGGCCTCCTTCAACCGGATCATCGCGTAGCGAAAGCTGGCGTTGCGGAATTCATTGAGAAAGCTCAGCCGGATCAGCGGGCGGCCGATCCAGAACGCGACGATCGTCGCCACCAGCACGTAGCCGATGACGATCCAGAACAGCGCCTTCGGCAGCGTCACGTCGAAGACCGTCAGTGGACCCGACAAGTGCCACATGATCACCCCGAACGACGCCACGCTCAGGACGGCTTCGACGGCACCGAACAGCAGGGTGTTACCCGACCCGTGCGACGGCGTATTCGGCTCGCCCGTCACGGTGGTGACGATGTCGATGTCCTGCTGGATGCGCTGATCCGGATTGTCGATCGGTGCGCTCATCAGTTGCCCGCGGTAGTAGGCGTAGCCATCGAGCCAGTCGTCGACCAGGCGGTGCGTCAACCACACCCGCCACCGAATCGTGAACCGCTGCATCAGGTACAGGTCGAGCAGGGACCGGACGGTTGCGACCGTCGCCAGGACGGCAAAGATCCGCATCGACTCCCAGAACCCGTCGATGCCGGTGCCCTTCAGCGAGCCATCCGGTTCGGTGTTGCCCTCGAAGGCCACCTGCAACGACGAGAACAGGTCGTTGGCGTAGTAACTGAGCAGCACGCTGATCCGCACCGCCACGACCGCGGACACCAGCAGGGCCGCCAGCACCAACCACGCGCCGACGCGTGACTCGCGGGCGGTGAAGTACGGGCCGTTGATCCGCCAGAACTGACGGCCCCATTCGGTCAGGCGACCGAGCAGGACGAGAACGACGACGAGGCAGACGGCGGTGACGCCGAAGATCTTGAGCACCCACAGGCTCGACGCGAGGAGTTCATTGCTCCAATCGACTGAGGGCTTGAACTCTGGAGATTCCATCAGGCTCCTCCGCGGGCGTCGGGCGACACCGCTGTGCGGGAAGTTACTACCCTCCGCGAACGTGCGCTTTCTGCCCTCCGGGCACGGCGTGTCGCGTGCCAACACGCGCGCTCGCGGGGCGATCGCGGGCGCCGCGTACCGTGAACGCGTGCCAAAGATCGCGCCGAAGAACAAAGACCGCACTTCCGGTCGGCTGAGCAACCGGTTCTGGAAGCTGCTCGGCGCCAGTACCGACAAGGACCAGGCTCAGTCGATGGACCTGGTGCGCGCCTCGGCCGAGTTCGACGACAAGGCGGCAGGCCTCGACGACGAGAAGCTGCAGAAGGCCGCGATGCTGCTCAACCTCGACCAGCTCGCCGAGTCGGCCGACATCCCGCAGTTCCTCGCCATCGCCCGTGAAGCGTCCGATCGCGCAACGACGCTGCGGCCGTTCGACGTTCAGCTGCTCGGCGCCCTGCGGATGCTGGCGGGTGACGTCGTCGAGATGGCGACCGGCGAGGGCAAGACGCTGGCAGGCGCGATCGCCGCGGCCGGCTACGCCATCGCCGGGCGCAGCGTGCACGTCATCTCCGTCAACGACTACCTGGCCCGACGCGACGCCGAGTGGATGGGCCCGCTGCTCGAGGCGATGGGCCTCTCCGTCGGCTGGATCACCGCCGAGTCCACCGCCGACGAGCGCCGCGCCGCCTACGCGTGCGACGTGACGTATGCGTCGGTCAACGAGATCGGCTTCGACGTCCTGCGCGACCAGTTGGTGACCGACGTCGAGGACCTGGTGTCACCCGACCCCGACGTCGCCCTCATCGACGAGGCCGATTCGGTACTCGTCGACGAGGCATTGGTCCCGCTGGTCCTGGCCGGCACCACACACCGCGAGACGCCGCGGCTGGAGATCATCCGGATGGTCGGCGAATTGGTCTCCGGCAAGGATTACGACACCGACGCCGACCGCCGCAACGTTCACCTCACCGACGTCGGCGCCCGCAAGCTCGAGAAGGAACTCGGCGGCATCGACATCTACTCCGAGGAGAACGTCAGCACCACGCTGACCGAGATCAACGTGGCCCTGCACGCCCACGTACTGCTGCAGCGCGACGTCCACTACATCGTCCGCGACGACCGCGTTCAGCTGATCAACGCCTCGCGCGGACGCATCGCGCAGCTTCAGCGCTGGCCCGACGGACTGCAGGCAGCCGTCGAGGCCAAGGAGGGCATCGAAACCACCGAGACCGGCGAGGTGCTCGACACCATCACGGTCCAAGCACTGATCAACCGCTACCCAACGGTGTGCGGGATGACCGGCACCGCCCTGGCCGCCGGCGAGCAGCTGCGGCAGTTCTACAAGCTCGGGGTGTCGCCGATCCCGCCGAACACCCCAAACATCCGCGAGGACCAAACCGACCGCGTCTACATCACCGCCGCCGCGAAGATCGACGCCGTCATCGACCACATCAAGGCGATCCACGCGACCGGCCAGCCGGTGCTCGTCGGCACCCGCGACGTCGCCGAATCCGAGGAACTGCACGAACGGCTCGTCAAGGCCGGGGTCCCGGCCGTGGTGCTGAATGCCAAGAACGACGAGGAGGAGGCGCGCGTCATCGCCGAGGCGGGGACGCTGAACTCGGTGACCGTGTCGACCCAGATCGCGGGCCGCGGCACCGACATCCGCCTCGGCGGCTCCGACGAGACCAACCACGATGACGTCGCCGAGCTCGGGGGGCTGCACGTCATCGGCACCGGCCGCCACCACACCGAACGGCTGGACAACCAGCTGCGCGGCCGCGCCGGACGCCAGGGCGACCCCGGCTCGTCGGTGTTCTTCTCCAGCTGGGAGGACGACGTCGTCGTCTCGCACCTCGACCCGGAGAAGCTGCCGATGGGGACCGACGAAGACGGCCGCATCACAGCCGACAAGGCCGCCCAACTCCTCGAACACGCCCAGCGCATCGCCGAGGGCAGGCTGCTGGACGTACACGCCAACACCTGGCGCTACAACCAGCTCGTCGCGCAGCAACGCGCGATCCTGGTCGAGAGGCGAAACACGTTGTTGCGCACGGCAACCGCCCGCCAAGAACTGGCCGAACGGTCCCCGGAACGCTACGAGGAACTCGCCGCGAAGATCGACGAAGAGCAGCTCGAGACGATCAGCCGCCAAATCATGCTCTACCACCTGGACCGCGGCTGGGCCGACCACCAGGCCTACCTGTCGGACATCCGCGAGAGCATCCACCTGCGCGCGCTGGGAAGGCAGAACCCGCTCGACGAATTCCACCGACTCGCCGTCGACGCCTTCGCCTCGCTGGCCGCCGACGCCATCGAGGCCGCGCAGCAGACCTTCGAGACCGCCAACGTCATCGAAGACGAGCAGGGACTCGATCTATCCAAACTCGCACGGCCGACCTCGACGTGGACCTACATGATTCACGACAATCCACTGTCGGAAGACTCCATGTCCGCGCTGAGTCTGCCAGGGGTGTTCCGCTAGGTTCGTCTGCATGGACACGACGGGGGATCGGGTTCTCACCATTCCCAACGCGCTCAGCGTGTTGCGGTTGATCCTGGTCCCGGTCTTCATCTACCTGCTCGTCGTGGACGCCAACGCCTGGGCCGTCGCGGTACTCATGTTCAGCGGCTTCTCCGACTGGGCCGACGGCAAGATCGCCCGGCTCGTCGCCAACCAGTCGTCGAAACTGGGCGCGCTGCTCGATCCCGCGGTCGACCGGATCTACATGATCGTCGTCCCGGTGGCGATGGCGGTCGACGGCATCGTGCCGTGGTGGTTCGTGGCGGTGCTGATCGCACGCGACGTCGTGCTCGCGCTGACCCTGCCGATCCTGCGCAGCCGCGGGCTGACCGCGCTGACCGTCACCTACATCGGCAAGGCCGCCACGTTCTCGTTGATGTCGGGTTTCCCGCTCGTCCTGCTCGGCCAATGGGAAGCGCTGTGGAGCCGCGTGATCCTGGCCATCGGCTGGGCCTTCCTCGGCTGGGGGATGGCGATGTATCTGTGGTCGGGCGTGCTGTACCTCGTCCAGGTCACCATGGTGGTTCGGCAGCTGCCGCGCCACGCGCCCGGTAGCCGGGGGAATGCCTGACGACGAGCGCGCGCTCGGCGGCTACAGCCCGGACGCCGGACGCAACGCTCACCTGGCGGGCGCACCGACGTTGATCCCGGTGCCGTCGCTGCTGCGGTCGCTGCTGTCCGAACATCTCGATCCCGGATACGCCGCGGCCGCCGAGCGGCGCACGGCAGGCAAGCCCCGCAGGGCGGCGTCGAACTGGACCTGGCAGATTCTCGCGGGGCTGCTGGTCACGACGGTCTTCGCCGCCGCAGCAGCCCAGGCGCAATCCGTCGCCCCCGCGACACAGGCAACCAGGGGGGTGCTCGCCGCGGGGGTGCAGAACGCCCAACGGGCGACCAACGATGGCACCGCCCGCCGCGACACCCTGGCCGGGCAGGTCGAATCGGAACGGCGCAGCCGCCTGGAGGGTGACGAGCGTGGCCGCAGGTTGCTCGCCAATCTCGACGTCGCGGAGTTCGCCGCGGCGGCCACCGCCGTCCACGGCCCTGGGTTGACCGTCACCGTCACCGAACCCAGCGCCGCGCGCGACCTCAGCGACGTGTCGAAGCAGCGCGTGGCGGGAAGCCCGCAGGTCATCCTCGACCGCGATCTGCAACTCGTCGTCAACTCGCTGTGGGTCAGCGGCGCAGAGGCCATTGCCGTCGGAGGCGTGCGGATCGGGCCCAACGTCACCGTGCGGCAGGCGGGCGGCGGCCTGCTCGTCGACAACCAGCCGATCAGCAATCCATACGTCGTGCTCGCGATCGGCCCGCCGCACGGGATGCACGACGTCTTCGACCAGAGTCCGGCCCTTGCCAGGCTGCGGATCCTCGAAGCGTCGTACGGGGTCGTCGTCAACGTCAGCGAAACCGACGATCTCAGATTGCCCGCCGGATCCGTGCGAGACGTCAACTTCGCCAAGCAGATTGGGCCATGATGCAGACTCGAGTGATCGGAGACAGATGGTCGGGATAGCTGCTCTCGTCGTTGGCATCATCCTCGGTCTGGTGTTTCATCCCAGCGTGCCTGAGGTGATTCAGCCGTACCTGCCGATCGCGGTCGTCGCCGCGCTGGATGCGGTCTTCGGGGGGCTGCGCGCCTACCTCGAGCGCATCTTCGACGCCAAGGTGTTCGTGGTGTCCTTCGTCTTCAACGTGCTCGTCGCCACGTTGATCGTCTTCGTCGGCGATCAGCTCGGCGTTGGCACCCAGCTGTCGACCGCGATCATCGTCGTCCTCGGCATCAGGATCTTCGGCAACGCCGCCGCGCTGCGGCGCAGATTGTTCGGCGCCTGAGCATGAGCGACTCCCACCCGCCACCCGACGCAGAACCCACCTCCGAGCACGGCAGACACGAGCTGGCCGACGACGCGCCACATCCTCCGACGCGCCGCGGTCGCACCCAGCTCGCCTTCGGGGCGCTCGCGGTCGTGCTGTGCATTCTGCTCGGGGTGGCAATCGTCACGCAGGCGCGGCAAACCGAATCCGGCGACTCGCTGGATACGGCCCGACCGGCCGACCTGCTGGTGCTGCTGGACTCCCTGCAACAACGCGAAGCCGCACTCAACACCGAGGTCGTCGATCTTCAGCGAACGCTCGACGCCTTGCAGTCCTCGGGGAGCAACGACCAAGCCGCCATCGAGAACGCGCAGGCCCGGCTGGCTGCCCTGTCGATCCTGATCGGGACCGTGGCCGCGACGGGGCCGGGAGTGACGATCACCATTGACGACGTTGCCCCAGGAGTGTCGCCCGAGACCATGCTCGACGTCGTCAACGAGCTGCGCGCCGCGGGAGCCGAGGCCATGCAGCTCGGTAGCGCCGGAGGGCAGGAGCGAAGCGACCCGGGAAATAGCACCGGAGCGCAGCCGGTGCGGGTGGGCGTCGACACGTGGGTCGTGGGTTCACCCGGCGCGCTCGTCATCGACGGCACCACGTTGTCCCCGCCCTATTCCGTTCTCGCCATTGGCGATCCAGCAACACTGGCCTCCGCGATGAACATCCCGGGTGGAGCCGTCGACAGCGTCGAGCGAGTCGGCGGCACAATGTCGGTGCAGCAGGCCGACGTGGTGAACGTAACCGCCTTGCGGCAACCGAAACCCCGCCAATACGCTCAGCCAGTCAAATGAGCATGACATCGGCAGTCAGCCGGAGAACCAAGGAGCCCTGTGAGCGAGATTCCGTCCGACCTCTACTACACCGAGGACCACGAATGGGTCCGTCGGACCGGTGACGACACCGTCCGCGTCGGCATCACCGACTTCGCCCAGGCCGCCCTCGGCGACGTCGTGTTCGTCGAGCTGCCCGACGTTGACGCCGACGTCACGGCAGGCAGCGAGTTCGGCACCGTCGAGTCGACCAAGTCGAACTCGGATCTCTTCGCGCCGATCACGGCGAAAGTCGTTGGCGTCAACGGCGAACTGGCCGACTCCCCGGAGTTGGTCAACTCCGACCCGTACGGCGCGGGATGGCTCATCGACCTGCAGATCGACGCCGCCTCGCTGTCCGAGGCACTGGACGGCCTGCTCGACGCCGACACCTACGGCGCAACCCTCGACGAATGAGAATTCCGGCGGTGGTGGACACGTCGGCCACCGCCGCGCGGTACGGTCGTCACGAGACGCATGACGGCCGGCGTCCCTCTTGAATGTCTCGAGCGGGAGCCGGTACGCCTGCCCACCATCGCCACAGCAGCCAGTAAGGAGCACCGGGTGACGGATAACGACACTAGTTCGGGAGCTGATCAGTCCGAAGACGTGACGGTCGAGACCACATCGGTCTTCCGATCGGATTTCCTCAACGAATTGGACGCACCGCCAGCCACCGGCAGTGACAACGCCGTGTCGGGAGTCGAGGGGCTTCCCGCTGGCTCGGCACTCCTCGTGGTCAAGCGCGGACCGAATGCCGGGTCGCGGTTCCTACTCGACCAAGCCAGGACATCGGCAGGTCGGCACCCCGACAGCGACATCTTCCTCGATGACGTCACCGTGAGCCGTCGACATGCGGAGTTCCGTCTCGAGACCGGGGAATTCCAGGTCGTCGACGTCGGCAGCCTCAACGGCACCTACGTCAACCGCGAACCGGTGGATTCGGCGGTGCTGGCCAACGGCGACGAGGTCCAGATCGGCAAGTTCCGACTGGTCTTCCTCACGGGACCCAAGGGCGACGACGGCGGTTCGGGTAGCTAATGACCGCCCCCGACACCCCAGCGCTCGCCGGGATGTCGATCGGAGCGGTCCTGGACTCGCTGCGACCCGACTTTCCGGACGTGACCATCTCCAAGATCCGCTTCCTGGAAGCTGAAGGACTGGTCACGCCCCAGCGCTCGGGCTCGGGCTACCGTCGGTTCACCGCCTACGACTGTGCGCGGTTGCGGTTCATCCTGACCGCGCAGCGCGATCACTACCTCCCGTTGAAGGTCATCAAGGCCCAACTGGACTCACAACCCGACGGAGCGCTTCCGGAGACCGGATCCGCTTACGGCGTACCGCGATTGGTTCAGGTGTCGAATGACGGCGACGGCAACGTCGGCGTTCGCGACACCGCCGCGGTGGCGCCTGCCCAGGTCAGGTTGAGCCGCGAGGATCTGCTGGCCCGCTCGGGGGTCGACGAAGAACTGCTCGGGGCCCTCATCAAGGCAGGCGTGATCAAGTCTGGTCCCGCAGGCTTCTTCGACGAGCACTCGGTCGTGACCGCACAGTGCGCCAAGGCGTTGGCCGACTACGGCGTCGAACCCCGCCATCTGCGGGCGTTCCGGTCGGCGGCGGATCGGCAGTCCGATTTGATCGCTCAGATCGCGGGCCCCGTGGTGAAGGCCGGCGCCCGCGACCGCGCCGACGACCTGGCACGCGAGGTCGCCGCGCTGGCCATAACGTTGCACACGTCGCTGATCAAGTCCGCCGTGCGCGACGTTCTGGATCGCTGAGGATTAGACTCTCCCACGACGGCTTGCGGCGCGAAGGGCAGACACAGATGGGCGAGGTTCGTGTGATCGGCATTCGCGTGGAGCAGCCTCAGAACCAGCCGGTTCTGTTGCTGCGAGAGTCCAACGGTGACCGGTATCTTCCGATCTGGATCGGACAGACCGAAGCGCAGGCGATTGCGCTCGAGCAGCAGGGTGTCGAGCCCGCGCGCCCGCTCACCCATGATCTGATCCGGGATCTGATTACCGCCCTTGGGCATTCACTCAAGGAAGTCCGGATCGTGGATCTGCAGGAAGGCACGTTCTATGCCGACCTCATCTTCGACCGCGACATCAAGGTGTCGGCCCGCCCTTCGGATTCCGTGGCGATCGCCATGCGGGTCGGGGTTCCGATCTACGTCGAAGAGGCCGTGCTGGCCGAGGCGGGCCTGCTGATTCCCGACGAGTCCGACGAAGAGACCACCGGCGCGGTGCGCGAGGACGAAGTCGAGAAGTTCAAGGAGTTCTTGGATTCGGTTTCCCCCGACGACTTCAAGGCCACCTGACGCCCGATAGTCACGGATGCGTCTCACGCTCTCGACACGCGGAGCAGGTTTCGCCGATCCAAGTCGCAGACAGCCATACTTTGATCACTGCGAGAGGCAGTGGGTGCCGAGCAGAAAGCGTATGCTCGACATACTCGAGAGCTCGGAGCAAACGTGTTGAGCCGCCGCTGATGGCTGCCAGGCACGGATCCAGTTCGATCGGCGAGAGGATGGGCAGTGGGCGACACGCCACGTCAGGAGCAGTTGGACCTCACCTCCAGCAGCACACCGGAGCCGGTGGTCTCGGCAGCCCCTAGCGAACCCGTGCAGGCGGGCTTGTTTCCCGACAACTCGGTGCCGGACGAATTGGTCGGCTACCGCGGGCCCAGCGCCTGCCAGATCGCGGGCATCACGTACCGCCAGCTGGACTACTGGGCCAGGACGTCGCTGGTGGTCCCGTCGATCCGCGGCGCGGCGGGCTCAGGCAGCCAGCGGCTGTACTCGTTCAAGGACATCTTGGTCCTCAAGATCGTCAAAAGACTTCTGGACACTGGCATCTCGCTGCACAACATCCGCGTCGCCGTCGATCACCTGCGCCAGCGCGGTGTCAAGGACCTCGCCAACATCACGCTGTTCTCCGACGGCACCACCGTCTACGAGTGCACGTCGGCCGAAGAGGTCGTCGACCTGCTCCAGGGGGGTCAAGGCGTCTTCGGCATCGCAGTATCGGGCGCCATGCGCGAGCTGACCGGTGCCATCGCGGACTTCCCCGGCGAGCGGGCCGACGGCGGGGAGTCCATCCCCAGCCCGGAGGACGAACTCGCCTCGCGGCGCAAGAGTCGCGACCGCAAGATCGGCTAACTCAACCTCCGGTAGACTCAGCAACGCATCGCCCCCGCGCGGGAGAGTTCCATGGCCGCCAGCCACGGACGCCGAAGGAGCAACACCTCTCCGTCAACCTCTCAGGCCCCAGGACCGCGCGGAGCCACGATGCCTCTGGAAAGTGGCGAGTTCGATCGTCTTGGTCGAATGAAGCCCGCCCATGGGGAAAGGCCCGACCGGCCGAATCTCTCAGGCGCCCGCAACGGGTCGACGACAGAGGGGGAGGACCGCTAGCGGTTCCACGCTCTGACGTGTGAGGGGTTCTCTCTTGTCCGGTGCTCATGTCCACCCCAACAACGAACACCACTTGCCCCGGTTCGCCGATCGACACATCGGCCCCGACGCCGATGCCGTGGCGACCATGCTCAAGGTCATCGGTGTGGACACCCTCGGCGAGCTCGCCGAAAAGGCGCTTCCCGCGGGCATTCTCGACGCGTTGACGGCTGACGGGTTGGCTCCCGGCCTCGACCAGCTCCCGCCACCCGCCTCCGAGGAGCAGTCCCTCGCCGAATTGCGTGCGATGGCCGACGCCAACACCGTCGCCGTCTCGATGATCGGCCAGGGCTACTTCGACACGCTGACCCCGCCGGTGCTCAAGCGCAACATCCTCGAGAACCCGGCCTGGTACACGGCCTATACGCCCTACCAGCCGGAGATCAGCCAGGGCAGGCTCGAGGCACTCCTGAACTTCCAGACGATGGTCGAAGAACTCACCGGCCTCGAGGTGGCCAACGCCTCGATGCTCGACGAGGGCACCGCCGCTGCCGAGGCCATGACGCTCATGCATCGCGCAGTCAAGGGGTCGGCGAACACCCTCGTCGTCGACACCGACGTCTACCCCCAGACGGCCGCGGTGCTAGCCACTCGCGCCGCCCCGCTGGGCATTGAGATCGTCACGGCCGACCTGCGCAACGGGCTGCCCGATGGCGAGTTCTTCGGCGTCATCGTCCAACTGCCAGGGGCCTCAGGGGTCGTGGTCGACTGGACAGATCTGATCACCAAGGCGCACGACCGCGGCGCCCTGGTCGCCGTCGGCGCCGACCTGCTGGCGATGACCCTGATCACCCCACCGGGAGAGATTGGCGCGGACGTCGCCTTCGGAACCACCCAACGTTTCGGCGTGCCAATGGGATTCGGCGGCCCACACGCCGGTTACCTCGCGGTGCACGCCAAGCATGCCCGCCAGCTGCCGGGTCGCCTCGTCGGCGTGTCCGTGGACTCCGACGGCTCGTTGGCCTACCGGCTCGCTCTGCAGACCCGCGAACAGCACATCCGCCGCGACAAGGCCACCAGCAACATCTGCACCGCGCAGGTGCTGTTGGCGGTGATGGCGGCCATGTACGCCAGTTACCACGGGGCCGACGGACTGACCGCGATCGCTCACAAGGTGCACGGCAACGCGCTCGCCGTCGCCACCGCCCTTACCGAGGCCGGCGTCGAGGTGGTCCACGACGCGTTCTTCGACACGGTGCTGGCCCGCGTGCCCGGCCGGGCGAAGGAGATCCGCGCGGCGGCCAAGGCCCGCGGCATCAACGTGTGGCTGGTCGACGGCGACCACGTCTCGGTGTCCTGCGACGAGGCCACCACCGCGACCCACGTCGAGGACGTTCTCTCTGCCTTCGGTGCCACCCGGGGTGGCCACCACTGGGCGGGTCCGGAGATCGCCACGCGCACGTCGAAGTTCCTCACCCACCCGGCCTTCACGCGGTACCGCACCGAGACCGAGATGATGCGCTACCTCCGATCCCTCGCCGACAAGGACATCGCGCTGGATCGCAGCATGATCCCGCTGGGGTCGTGCACCATGAAACTCAACGCGGCCGCCGAGATGGAGCCGATCACCTGGCCCGAGTTCTCCCGGCAACATCCGTTCGGACCCGCCTCGGACACCCCGGGACTGCGCAAGCTGATCGCCGATCTCGAAGGCTGGCTGACTCAGCTGACCGGCTATGACTCGGTCTCACTGCAACCCAATGCCGGTTCGCAGGGCGAGTACGCGGGGCTGCTCTCGATCCAGGCCTATCACCTGAGCCGTGGTGACTCGCAACGCAACATCTGTCTGATCCCGTCGAGCGCGCACGGCACCAACGCGGCGTCGGCAGCACTGGCCGGCATGCGCGTCGTCGTGGTGAAGTGCCGCGACAATGGCGACGTCGATCTCGACGACCTGCGGGCCAAGGTCACCGAGCACGCGGAGAACATTGCCGCTTTGATGATCACCTACCCGTCGACTCACGGCGTGTACGAGCACGACGTCGAAGAGATCTGCGCCGCCGTGCACGACGCAGGCGGTCAGGTGTACGTCGACGGTGCGAACCTCAACGCCCTCGTCGGTCTGGCCAGGCCGGGCCGCTTCGGTGGCGACGTCAGCCACCTCAACCTGCACAAGACGTTCTGCATCCCGCACGGTGGCGGCGGCCCCGGCGTCGGACCGGTCGCAGTGCGCAGCCACCTCGCCCCGTACCTGCCGGGACACCCGCTGGCCGACGAACTCACCGACACCTACACCGTGTCGGCCGCTCCGTACGGGTCCGCGTCGATCCTTCCGATCACGTGGGCCTACATCCGCATGATGGGGGCTCCCGGCCTGCGGGCGGCGACGCTCACCGCGATCGCGTCGGCCAACTACGTCGCTCGCCGCCTCGACGAGTACTACCCGGTGCTCTATACCGGGGAGAACGGCATGGTGGCCCACGAGTGCATTCTCGACCTGCGCCCCATCACCAAGTCGACCGGCGTTACCGTGGACGATGTGGCAAAGCGGTTGGCGGACTACGGTTTCCACGCGCCGACGATGAGCTTCCCCGTCGCAGGCACACTGATGGTCGAGCCCACCGAGAGCGAGAGCCTCGCCGAGGTGGACGCCTTCTGCGAGGCCATGATCGCGATCCGCGCCGAAATCGACCAGGTCGGCTCGGGGGCGTGGCCCGTGGACGACAACCCACTGCGGGGCGCGCCGCATACGGCCGAGTGCCTACTCGTCGAGGACTGGAACCATCCGTACACCAGGGAGCAGGCGGCCTACCCCCTTGGCAAGGGCTTCCGGCCCAAGGTGTGGCCGCCGGTGCGTCGCATCGACAGTGCCTACGGTGACCGCAATCTGGTCTGCTCCTGCCCGCCGGTGGAGGCCTTCGCCTGACGTAGGCCGCTCCCGGCGGGTCAGCCCAGCGCGGTCGTCAACGCCGCGGTGAGATCCGGCCCCGCCGAACTGTTCAGGTTCTGGTACTGGCCACCGGTCGCCTGCGCCACCGCTTCCCAGGTGCCGCGGTCGGGGTCACTGCCGAAGTCGACGACGTTGATTGCCACGGGCCGCGCCTGATTGAAGTTCTGCCGGATGAAGTCCTGCAGACCGGCGCCGTCGAGCGACTGGTCGGTGTGCGGTCCCGCGGTGATGACCAAGACCGAATTGGGCTGACCCTCACGAAACTTCGAGACAGCATCCGGATACAGCAACCGCAGTGTCGTGAAGGACACCGCACCACCGTTGCTTGGCGCCTGACCGTTCAGGTTGGCGGTCAGCGCCACCGAGCGTGGTTGACCGCCGACCTGCTCGTCGAGTGGCCCCATCGCCACCTCGGAACGTCCCGCAACGCCGTCGAACGTCCACAACCCGACGGCCGAACTCGGTGGCAGGGCCTGCAATCGCGCGTTCAGTGCAGCAGTCACGTTGGCGAGCCGGGACTTGCCTCCCTCGTCCGCGGTCATCGACTGATCGAGCAGGACGGTGACGGCGGGATCCTGGGCCGGTGCGCTCACGAGGTTGGCCAAGGTGGACCGCATGCCTTCGTCACCGATCGACAGCGGTGCCGTCAGCGATCCGAAGTCGGTGACGTCGCTCTGCGGCATGCTGGTGCCCTCGGCACGGAAACCAGCTGCGGCGAGGCTCGCGAGAGCGTCCGGCTTGCGCAGAAAGCGGGCGAACTCGCTTGCGGCGCTTACCTGTTCCTGACTCAGCCAGTTACCCGCGAGCAGCACGGTCGGATAGTCGGCAAGTGCGGTTGGACCCGGCGGCAGCCAAGAGGCCAGCTGGCCCTTGGCATCCGGCTGAGAGCCCCGCTCAAAGATCTGCTGCTCGGTCGCGACCACCGCGTGCACGTCCGCACTGACGGGATTGGCTGCCTTGACCAACGCGTCCATCGCGGTTGACGACTTGTCGTCGGCAAGCTTGGGTTGCCCGGCCATCAAGGTGGCGATGGCGTTGGCGCCTGACGTCGGCGGCTGCCCCTGCGGTGCTGACGCGGAGGCGACCGCCTCGGCGGCCAGATACGTGGCGTCGCTGTCACCCGTCAGCGGGAGCGCCAACCGCAGCGATCCCCAACCGGGCAAATTCAAGCCGTCCAACGAGCTGGAATTGCTCTGTAGCCCGGGCAGGGTGCCCCAATTCTGTTGGGCCAGCGCATTCTTCAGCTGTGGGCGAACCGCGAGCAGTACCGGCGAGGTCACCAGCGACCGGCTGTCGCTAACGGTCTTCTCGCCGGTCGACGCCTCGAGGCGGGCCTCGGAGATCGAGCTGCCGGGAATCCACAGCGCGGGCCGCTCGCCCAGGTCGCCGGGCCACTGCCCGACGAACCCATTGACCACCTGATCCGAATCGGCGGCCTTCACCCCGACCTTGACGCATTTGTCCCCGACGGGGTCCGCGGACTGGTTGTACTTGTCGGCCAGCGGAGTGATCTGATCCACGATCGACGGATCGACGACCACCGCCACGGCAACCTCACCGGAGACACATCGGGCGGCGCCGGCCTGCGAGCGATGCGACAACGCATCGCCGAAGAAGCGCCAGGCGATGACCGCTCCGACCAGCACCACGACGGTGACGAGGGCCGCGATCACGCCGACGCTGACGCCACGCCTCTTCGGCTGGATCGCGCGATGGCTACCCGTCCACTCACTGTTGTCCCAATCGCGACGGTTGGGTGGCGGTGTCGCGGCGAATGCGTGGGTGGCGGGTTCGGGCTCCTCGAGATACGAGTACTCGTCGCCCGCGCTTGGCTCGCGGTAGTCGACTTCCTCGCCTGGTGTGCCGACGTGCGGAACGAATTCCGGTTCGTCGTAGCCGTCGTCGTCGTAACCGTCGTCGTAACCGTCGTCGTAACCGGTCTCGTAGTCGTCGGTCTCGTAGGCGTCGTCGACGGTGCCATGCTGATCGTCGTAATACCGGCCGCCGCCGAAGTATTGCGGCGGGTCCCCGTTCGGATGCGGGGGACCGGGCTGGCCGCCGCCCGCCTCCGGTGCGTCCTCCGGGTCGGGAACGCTATGCCTGCCCATTCCTAACCCCTGTACTCGTTGAGTCGAATCTTCACCCGGCCCCGCCGAAGTCTAGTCACTGGTTGGCGTGACGAGCTTTGAACTCCCGGCGGCGCCGATGCAGGATCGGCTCGGTGTAGCCATTGGGTTGTTCGGCACCGGACAGGATCAACTCCTGCGCGGCCTCGAACGCGATGCTGGCCTCCGGATCCGGAGCCATCGGCAGATAGTCGGCGTCCTTCGAGTTCTGCTCGTCGACCACGGCGGCCATCCGTCGCAGGCTGGCCTTGACGTCCTCCTCGGTGATCACGCCGTGGCGCAGCCAGTTGGCCAGCAGTTGGCTCGAGATGCGAAGGGTGGCGCGGTCCTCCATCAGCGCGACGTCATGGATGTCGGGCACCTTGGAGCAGCCGACGCCCGCGTCGACCCATCGCACCACGTAACCGAGGATCGACTGACAGTTGTTGTCGACCTCCTCGCGGATCTCCTCAGGAGCCCACGCCAGTTCCTTGGACAACGGGATGGTCAGCAGTTCGTCCAGCGTCGTCCGCTTCTGGCCCGCCAGCTCCTTCTGCACCTCGAACACGTCGACCTGGTGGTAGTGCATCGCGTGCAGCGTGGCACCGGTCGGCGAGGGCACCCACGCGGTGGTGGCGCCTGCCTTCGGTTGGCCGATCTTCTGCTCGACCATGTCGGCCATCAGCTCGGTCATGGCCCACATGCCCTTGCCGATCTGAGCCTTGCCGGACAGGCCGGCCGCAAGGCCGGTGTCGACGTTGGCGTCCTCGTAGGCCTTGATCCAGGGCTGGCTCTTCATCGCGCCCTTGCGGATCATCGGCCCGGCCTCCATCGAGGTGTGGATCTCGTCGCCGGTGCGGTCCAGGAAGCCGGTGTTGATGAACACCACGCGGTCGGCGGCGGCCTTGATACAGGCCTTCAGGTTCAGCGTGGTCCGCCGTTCCTCGTCCATGATGCCGACCTTCATGGTGGCCTGGGGCAGTCCGAGCACGTCCTCGACGCGGCTGAACAGCTCGCAGGTGAACGCCACTTCGTCGGGGCCGTGCATCTTCGGCTTGACGATGTAGATCGAACCGGTGCGGCTGTTGAGCAACGGGCCGTTGGCTCCATCGTTGTCGTCGGAGCCCTTCAATCCGTGCATTGCGATCAGGCCGGTGAACAGCGCGTCCTGAATACCCTCTGGCACCTCGTTGCCATCGGCGTCGACGATCGCGTCGTTGGTCATCAGGTGCCCCACGTTGCGGACGAACAGGAGGCTGCGACCGGGAAGGGTCAGCTCAGTCTCGCCGTCTGGGCCCGGATTTGGGCGAGTGAAGACCCGGTCCTCGCTGAGCACGCGCGTGAACGACTTGCCGCCCTTGCTGACTTCCTCGGTGAGGTCACCGCGGTTGAGGCCCAGCCAGTTTCGGTAGCCGAGCACCTTGTCGTCGGCGTCGACGGCCGCGACGGAGTCCTCGAAGTCCATGATCGTGGTGATCGCAGACTCCAGCACGACGTCCTTGACGCCCGCCTTGTCGGTCGAGCCGACGGGGGACTCGGGGTCGATGAGGATCTCGATGTGCAGGCCGTGGTGCACCAGCAGCACCGACCACTGGGGCGAACCGAGTTCGCCGGTGTAGCCGGCGAACTCTTCGGGGTTGGCAAGTCCGACCGACGAGCGCTCGCGCGAGGAGTCAGCAGCTTCCGACAGGCCGTCACCGAGGGTCACCAGCAGTTGACCGTCGTCGATCGCGAACCCGGTGGCGTCGGCGTAGGAGCCGGACGCCAGCGGCACCGCCTGGTCGAGGAAGGCACGGGCGTAGGCGATGACCTTGTCCCCGCGCACCCTGTTGTAGCCGCCGCTTCCCTTCTCGGCGCCATCGGTCTCGGGGATCACGTCAGTGCCGTACAGCGCGTCGTACAGCGAACCCCACCGCGCATTGGAGGCGTTCAGGGCGAAGCGGGCATTCAGGATCGGTACCACCAGCTGCGGACCCGCGGTACTGGTGATCTCGGTGTCGACGCCGGACGTGGTGATGGAGAAGTCCGCAGGCTCGGGCTGGAGGTAGCCGATCTCGGTGAGGAACGTCTGGTATTCCGCTGCGTCGAACGGTCCGATGACGCGCTGGCGGTGCCACTTGTCGATCTGCGCCTGCAGCTCGTCGCGGCGCGCAAGCAGATCCTGGTTCTTCGGGCCCAGGTCGGTGACGACCTTGTCGACGCCAGCCCAGAAGCTGTCTGCGTCCAGACCGGTGCCCGGCAACGCCTCATTGGTGATGAAGTCGTGCAGCACACGTGCCACTCGCAGGTTTCCGACGGTCACGCGATCGGTCGTGGGCTCTGTCATGAGGTTCCTTTCAAAGCGTCGAACCAGCTTACCCGTGGGTAACAGTGGCCCGATTGGGCTGTCGGTGGCGCTGCGCCTCACTCGCGGCGATCGGCCACCGTCGCGAGCAACTCGTCACACCGGCTCAGCAGTGCCGCCCGCAGTGGAGCGGCGCGATCGGCGATGTCGCGTTGACATCGCACGTACTCGGTACGGCCCGCGGCGTCCTCGATGGGGATCGGCGCGATCCCGTAGGCGGCCAGGTCGTACGGGCTGGCCCGCATGTCCAGGGCCCGCGCCTGCGCAGCCAGGTCCAGGCAGTCCATCAGCAACTCCGAGGCCACCAGCGGGCCGAGCTTGTAACACCACTTGTACAGGTCCATGTTGGCGTGAACACAGCCCGGCTGCTCGGTGTCGACCTGTCGCTGGCGGCTCAACGCCTCGGCGTTGAGTGGCACGGCGGCCCCGGTGAAGAAGCGGTATGCGTCGAAGTGGCTGCACCGCAATGCCGTTGACTCGACCACTGCGTCGGTGCCTGCCGCGCCGAGGCGCAGCGGAACCTGGTCGTGCCGCACGTCCGAGGTGCGATAGACCATCGCCCATTCGTGGAGGCCGAAGCAGTTGAGCCGGACCGGCCGATTCCCCGTGGCGCGCAACAACTCTGCGATGAAGGTGACGGTGTCGATTCGGGTCCGCAGGTGCGCCTCGGTCACGGTGACGGTAGAACCGCTCTTTGCGTAGCCGGCCCGGTCGAGGAAGCGAACTGCCGAGACACCGTCCAGTGCCACGCCGAAACCGGGATGCCAGCGGCGCAACTGTCGCGGACGCAGGCTGTAGTAGCTGAACAAGAAGTCCCACACCGGATGCGCCTCGCCGCGTTCGGCGCGCGCACGGTGCGGCCCTAGGAAGACCTCCGCCCGCTCGACGTGCCTTGATTCGCGCTCGGTCCAGTCGAATTCGCCGAGTACCACGTGTTCGAGGAGTGCCTCAGACACGGTGCGTACCGTCGCGCACCGTCCCCACCAGATCCTCGACGAGGTCTTCGAGTGTCACGACGGCCGTAACCCGGTCGTCGGTGGTGACGAGCGCAAGGTGGCTGTTGTCGCGTCGCATGCGGGACAACGCGTCGGGCAGCGGCAAGGTCTCTGACATTTGCGGCAGCGCTCGCACCAACGACGGGTCGACGACCGCATCGGGATCGTCCACCAGCGACAGCACGTCCTTGATGTGCACGTACCCGGTGTATCGGCCAGCCCGGTCGACGACTGGAAAGCGGCTATAGCCGGTCTCGGCGAGCGCCTGTTGGATGGCTGCGACGGTCGGCCCCGAGCCGTCGTCGGCGGCAGGAACCGTGTGAATGTCGTGGACGGGCACGGAAACGTCGGCGACCACCCGGTTGCGAATCTCCAGCGCCCGCGACAGGCGGTTGTGTTCCTCGGGATCAAGCAGCCCCTCCGACAGCGAGTCGGCGATCATCTCCGACAGTTCGATCATGGACACGGTGTTCTCGAGCTCGTTCTTGGCTTCTACGCCAAACGCGCGCAGTGTCAATTTCGCGCACCAGTCGTAGAACGCGATGAACGGTCGCGCGATCCGGATCCAGACCAGGTACGGCGGGACCAAGAGCATCGCGGCCGATTCGGGACCAGCGATGGCGATGTTCTTCGGCACCATTTCACCGAGCAGCACGTGCAGCACCACGACGATCGTGAGGGCCACGACGAACGACACGGTGTGCAGGACGGCGTCGGGCACACCCAATAGGTCGAAGGGTGTCTCCAGTAGATGGGCCACGGCGGGTTCGCCGACGCGGCCGAGCAGGATCGAACACACCGTGATGCCAAGCTGCGCGCCCGCCAGCATCAGCGACAGGTTCTGCCCGGCCTGGATGACGGCCACTGCGCTCTTCTTGCCCTGCTCGGCGAGCGCCTCCAACCGGTCGCGACGCGCGGAGATCAGCGCGAACTCCGCCGCGACGAAGAAGGCGTTGGCGGCGAGCAGCAGCACGGTGAGCAGTACACCCAATAGGTCACCCATGAGCGGACTCCTCGTCGGGGCCGAGCTTGACCAGCTTGATCAGGTCGATGCGACGGCCGTCCATGCGCTCGACGGTCGCGAGCCAATGCACCGGGCGGTCCAACGCAGTGTCGGGGTCGAACTCGCTCAACGTCACGGACTCTCCCTCGACGGGGATGTGCCCGAGCACCTGCAACACCAGGCCGCCGATGGTTTCGTACTCGCCCTCGGGGGCCCGGAACGGGGTCTCCGTGTCGACCTCGTCGATGCGCAGCAGACCCGACACCTGCCAGCCGTTGCGCATCTCGACCACGTCGGGAGTGGCGTCGTCGTGCTCGTCGCGCACGTCGCCGACGATCTCCTCGATCAGGTCCTCGACGGTTACCATGCCTGCGGTTCCGCCGTATTCGTCGACCACGAGCGCAGTCTGCAGGCCGTTCGCCCGAATCTGCGTCATCACGGCGTCGCCGTCGAGGGTGGACGGCACGGTGGACACGGGCTGCACCAGCGTGGCCAGCCTGGTGTGCGACCGGTCCGCTCGCGGCACCTCGAAGACCTGTTTGACGTGCACGATGCCCAACGTCTCGTCGAGATCACCCGCGACGATCGGAAAACGGGAGAAGCCGGTCTCCATTGCCTTGGCGATGAGGTCGGTGACGGTGTCGTCGGACTTCAGGGCCTCGATCTTCGAGCGGGGGGTCATCAGCTCTTCGGCGGTGCGGGTGCCGAATCGCAGTGACCGATCGACGAGGGTGGCAGTCGCGAGATCGAGCGAACCTGCGCGGGCGGACGTGCGCACCAGCGACACGAGTTCCTGCGGCGACCGCGCGGAGCGCAGTTCCTCGGCCGGCTCGATGCCCACTCGACGGAGGATCCAGTTGGCGGTGCCGTTGGTCGTCTTGATGAGGGGGGTGGTAATCATCGAGAACAGCAACTGCGGTCCGGAGACGACGCGCGCGGTCGCCAACGGTTTTGCGATGGCAAGGTACTGGGCCACCAGCTCGCCGAACACCATCGACACCGAGGTGGCGATCAGCAGAGCGAAGGCAAGCGCGATGCCGTCGGCAAAGTTCTTGGTGAGCGACAGTGCCGAGAAGGCGGGATGGAAGAGTTGCGCGAGCAGCGGCTCGGCGAGGTACCCGGTGAACAGCGTCGTTATCGAGATGCCCACCTGGGCGCCCGACAGCTGGAACGACAGCGTTCGATGTGCGCGCTGCACCAATTTGTCGCGGCGGGATCCGGTGCGGGCGTTGGCGTCGACCGTGCTGCGTTCCAACGCGGTCAGAGAGAACTCCGCCGCCACGAAGAGTGCCGTGCCTGCGGTGAGGACGACGAAACCGAGCAGGGCGAGCAGGGTGAAGGTGAGGCTCATCGGAGCCAGCCACGGTGGGCGCCGGGCACCGGGCCCGGCTCCCTACTGGAGGGTTCGGCGTCGGATGGCTCCGAGGAGGCCCGTTCAGGTTCTGGGGCCTCGGCGGGTGCCTGCGGCACGATTTCCCCTTCGATCGGCGACGAGACAGCCCAATCGTAGCCGAGTCGACCCACCACTCAGGCCGGTCACCAGCCAGACGGCAGCGGGTGCCCTTCGGCGAAGCCCGCGGCGGACTGCACCCCGAGAACGACCTTGTCGTGCAATTCCGGCAACGTCGCCGCCCCAACGTAGGTGCAGGTACTGCGCACGCCGGAGGTGATGTGGTCGAGAAGGTCCTCGACACCACCGCGGGTCGGATCGAGGCCCATCCTCGACGTCGAGATGCCCTCTTCGAACAGTGCCTTGCGCGCGCGGTCGAACTGGCTGTCGCCTGCGGTCCTGGCTGCCACCGCCCGCTTGGACGCCATGCCGTAACTCTCCTTGTACAGCCGATCTTCCCGGTCGTACAGCAGATCGCCCGGCGACTCGTACGTCCCAGCGAACCAGGAGCCGATCATCACGTTGGAAGCGCCTGCGGCGAGCGCGAGCGCCACGTCCCGCGGATGCCGTACACCCCCGTCCGCCCAGACGTGACCGCCCAATTGCCTTGCTGCTGCCGCGCATTCGACCACCGCGGAGAACTGCGGGCGTCCAACTCCGGTCATCATCCGGGTGGTGCACATGGCGCCGGGGCCGACGCCCACCTTGACGATCGACGCGCCGGCGCTGATCAGGTCGCGCGTCCCCTCGGCCGACACCACGTTGCCCGCGGCCAGTGGCAGACCAAGGTCCAGTGACGACACGGTCTTGATGGCATCGAGCATCTTTACTTGGTGACCGTGCGCGGTGTCGATGACCAGCAAGTCGGCCCCCGCTTCGGCCAGCTCCTTCGCCTTGGCGGCGACGTCACCGTTGATGCCAATCGCAGCCGCAATCCGTAGCCGACCCGCGTCGTCCACGGCAGGTGTGTAGATGCCGGCGCGGATGGCGCCGGTCCGCGTCAGCACCCCGGCCAGGCGTCCGTCGGGTCCGGTCATCACGGCCACCCCGACCGGGCTGTGCTCGAGGCGATCGAACACGGCCCGCGGATCGGTGCCCACCCCCGCGGTGACGAAGTCGGAGGTCGCGACGTCGCGAACCCGCGCGAAGCGGTCGACGCCCTGGCACGACGCGTCGGTGACCAATCCGACCGGCCTGCCGTCCACATCGATCACCACCGCCACACCGTGCGCGCGCTTGTGAATGAGGGCGGTGGCGTCGGACACCGAATCGTCCGGCGACAGGGTGACGGGAGTGTCGACCACCAGATCGCGACTCTTCACGAACTCGACCATCTCGCGTACCGCGGAGGCCGGAAGGTCTTGGGGCAGAACGACGATTCCACCCCGTCGCGCCACCGTCTCGGCCATTCGCCGGCCGGCGACCGCCGTCATGTTGGCGACGACCACGGGGATCGTGGTGCCTGACCCGTCGACGGTGGAGAGGTCGACGTCGAACCGGGACGTGAGGTCGGAACGCCCCGGAACGACGAAGACGTCGTTGTAGGTCAGGTCGTAGGGCGGGTTGTGCCCGTCAAGGAATCTCACGCAGGCGACTCGGTCCGATCGCCGCTCCACTGCGTGTGGAACTTCTTGCTGGGATCTTCGTCGATGCGCCCATAGGTATGCGCGCCGAAGAAGTCCCGCAAACCCTGGGTGAGTGCGGCGGGGAGGCGCTCGGTGCGCAGCGCGTCATAGTAGGACAGCGCCGAGGAGAAGCCGGGGATCGGGATGCCCAGCTCGGTGGCGGTCACCACGACCCGCCGCCAGCTGTCGATGGCAGCCTCGATGGCCTCGCGGAAGTACGGCGCCACGATGAGGGTGGCCAATTCGGGCTCGTCGTCGAAGGCTTCCTTGATCCGGTTGAGGAACTTGGCCCTGATGATGCAGCCACCGCGCCAGATGGTGGCCATGTCACCGGGCGTGATGCCCCAGTCGTACTCCTTGCTGCCCGCCTGAATCTGGTTGAAGCCCTGGGCATACGCAACGATCTTCGAGGCGTACAACGCCTTGCTGACGTCGTCGGTGAACTTCTCGGCGTCTGTCGGCTTGGAGCCGAGGGCACCGGACGCCAGACCCGTGGTGGCCTTGCGCTGGGTGACCGAGCCCGACAGCGCGCGGGCGAACACGGCTTCGGCGATGCCGGTCACCGGCACTCCGAGGTCGAGGGCGGACTTGACCGTCCAGCGGCCGGTGCCCTTCTGCTCGGCCTCGTCGAGGATGACGTCGACCAGCGGCTTGCCCGTCTTGGCGTCGACCTGCTTGAGCACCTCGGCGGTGATCTCGATCAGGTAGCTGTCCAGGTCGCCCTTGTTCCACTCGCCGAAGACCTCGGCGATCTCGGCGGCCGTCTTGCCAAGGCCGTCGCGCAGGAGTTGGTACGCCTCGCCGATCAGCTGCATGTCGGAGTACTCGATGCCGTTGTGCACCATCTTGACGAAGTGGCCGGAGCCGTCGGGCCCGATGTGCGTGCAGCAGGGCACACCGTCGACGTGGGCGGAGATCTCCTCGAGCAGCGGCCCGAGTGACTTGTAGGACTCGACGGGGCCGCCCGGCATGATCGACGGACCGTTGAGCGCACCCTCCTCGCCACCGGAGATGCCGGCACCGACGAAATGCAGACCGCGCTCCCTGATCGCCTTCTCGCGGCGGATGGTGTCGGTGTAGAGGGAGTTGCCGCCATCGATGATGATGTCGCCTTCCTCCATCGCGTCGGCGAGCTCGTTGATCACGGCGTCGGTGGGATCGCCCGCCTTCACCATGATCAGCACCCGCCGCGGCTTCTCAAGTGCGGCAAGGAATTCCGGAATGGTTTCACTTCGCACGAACTTGCCCTCGGACCCGTGCGCTTCGAGCAACGCATCGGTCTTGGCTACCGACCGATTGTGCAGCGCGACGGTGTAACCGTGGTGGGCGAAGTTGCGGGCGATGTTGGACCCCATCACGGCCAGGCCGGTGACACCGATCTGAGCCGTTGCGTTGGTTTCGGGCGAGCTCACAGGCAGCCTTTCGTTGTTTGCTTGTCGCACAGGTCTTCTGAAAGCTGAATCTACGCGGTTATCAGCCGCTGCAGCTCGGTGAGCCAGGGCACCGCGAGCGCGATGGTGGGCACGACGAGCACGGCCGCTGCGGTGACGTATGCCGCGACCGCGAGAGGAACGCTGTTGGGCTTGCCGCCGAGGCGACGCACCCGCGTGATGGTGTGGGGACCGCCCGCGGCGAGCGCGCCGGACGGTGCGCGACCGGCTGCGCACGCGACCAGTGCCCGGGCCAGGGGAGTGGGGCCTGCCGTCCGCACCGCGGCGTCGTCCGCCAGCAGTTCGATGAGCAGGCGCACCGCGTCGAGCGCGTTCGCGCTACGGACGAAGCGGGGGAAGGCGGCGTGCACAGCCGTGAACATCTCGAGCACCAGGTCGTGCCTGGCTCGCAGGTGCGCGTGCTCATGGCTGAGGATCGCCCTCAGCTCGGTGTCCGACAGCGTGCTCAGCGTTCCTTCACTGACCACCACGCGGCTACGCACGCCCGGCAGGCAGTAGGCCAACGGCTGCGCCACGTCGAGGATGCGGAGTCCGCTCGACCGCCGCACGGAAGGGTCGTGCGACCTGCCGAGGAGGTCGACGAGCATGCGGTGGTGGGCCCTTCGCCTGCGAGTGGCGATTGCCACCTGGACGATGGCCACCACCAAGCGGGCGCCGATCAGCAGGGTGAGCGCGAAGACGACGACGTAGAGCAGCCACAGCGGCCAGCCGAGCGCCTTGATCTCACTGGTCACCGTCGCGGTGGGTCGACCGTCCGGACCTGGCACGAAGAGCCTGCTGGCGATGGCGATGCCGGCACTGAACGCGGAGAGCACGGCGGCCAGCGCGACCGACTGCCACAGCACGATGGCAGCCCGCGGAGCGCGCAACGGCCACGACGCCCTGGCCACCAATGCGGGCACCGGTCCAATGAGGAGCAGCGCGACTATGGAGAAGGCCAGCGCGGACACACTGCAAGTGTCCCTCAGGCAGTGCCCGGATTGCTAGCGGACGAGGCAGAACCGTCCTTCGCCTCCAACTCGGCAAGGGCTCGACGCAGCGCCGCGGCCTCGCCGGCGCCCACCCGTTCGACGAAGTGAACGAGCGCAGCCTCTCTGCTGCCGGAGTCCGATACCTGGTCAAGTGCGTCGACCATGAGGCCGGCGACTAGTTCGTCGCGGCCGTGGGTCGGTGCGTAGCGGTGCGCTCTGTCATCGCGGTGCTGTACGACGAGGTTCTTCTTCGCCAAGCGCTGCAGCACCGTCATGATGGTGGTGTAGGCCAGGTCTCGTCGCGCCGCCAGTGCTTCGTGCACCTGTCGGACTGTTTGGGGTTCGCGCGAGGACCACAGGTGGTCCATCACTTCGCGTTCGAGTTCCCCGAGCCGCGTCTGTTTGGCCATGTTTCGTTCACACTCCTGAGCAATGGATTCAGGGTACTACGGGCTTACTACCGTGTGTCGTATCCGTTGTCGGGGTGCAACGTCGCCGCACCGCCGAACGTTCCGCAGGATGGCCGTTACATGCGTCCTGACCAGCCAAAGTGGCACTTCTCACGCCGTTGTGAGTCCAGTCACAAGAAGTTTCCCTGCCCGTTAGCCTCACTATAGTAAGGCTAACCTAACTGCAGGAGGTGCCCATGACTGTCGTGATCGACGACCCATTGATCGCACGGATGTCGACCAGCCAGCCTTTGCCGATTCACGAGTCCAGCCAGCGGCTCCGCGAGCTGTACCCCGAGTGCCCGCGCGTCTACGGCGTGGCCGTCATGAGCGATTTGTCCCGCCGCCGCTGGTGGCCACTGACCGACGTGCTCACCACCGACCGACTGCGTGGGATGTTCGACGCCGCCGCAACCGAGACGGAGAACCGCGTGGCCGTGGCGCAACAGCTGGCGGCGACGTTCGCACACGTAGTCATCGGGCGCGTCGTGCCGCTGTTGGTCCTCGAGGGGAGGGCCTGGGACACCGGGCTCGAGAACCTGTGGGTGCACGTGGACTCCGAGGGCGCCATCGACTGGGTCGGCGTCGTCGACCCCACCCTGCGCGCCCTGCCCGACGACGTCGAGTTCGGGGAGAAGTCGCGCTGCAGGGATCGCATCGTCGCGCTGCCGAACGAAGCCGCCCTGACGACGTGGGTGGCGCATCGCAGTCATCGCTCGCTGGAGCCACTGTTCGCCAAGCTGGTCGAGGTCAGTCGTGGCGCGATTTCGTCGGCCGCGATGTGGCACGTCGTCGGCACCGCCGTGGTCAGCGCCGCTACCCGGGTTCCGCTGCTTGCCGTTTGCAGCGAGCTGACCAGCATGCGCCGCGGCCAGGCCGTGCTCGACGCGTTGGTCGGTTTCGGGGCCCCAGTACGCGGGTCAGCCGGACTTGCGGCGGCAAGGCCTTGCAAAATTAGGGCAGCCTTGCCTATTCTTGTGCAGGAGCAAGACGATCTAGCTCCGTCGAACCACCGGACCGCCAGGGAATACTGAGGGCTGCAGACATCCCCGGTCCACTCGAGGGCGGGCCCCGTACACATCGTGTACGGGGCCCGCCCGTTTTTGCGGGGGTTGATTCTTCGGACGTGTTCCCGTGCGTGTAGACACTTCGATGTGACGACTTGGATGCCCAACAGCGTGAACGGCGGATTCGACGACGAGATCGGCCTCACCTACCTGGACGTGACGCCTGACGGCGCGAAGGCGCAACTGACCATCACCGACAAGCTGCTGCAGCCACACGGCATCGTGCACGGCGGCGTTTACTGCGCGATCGTCGAGAGCGTGGCCAGTCACTCGGCGGCCGTGTGGCTGGACTCCAAGGGAAACGGAAGCAACGTGGTCGGGGTGAACAACAACACCGACTTCCTGCGGGCCATCACCGCGGGCATGGTCACCGCGGTCTCCACGCCGATCCATCGCGGTAGACGCCAACAGATCTGGCTCATCGAGATCACGGACACGAACGACAAGATGGTTGCCCGCGGACAGGTGCGGCTGCAGAACCTGCCGAACGAGGCCTGAGCGCAGGCGCATTCACACGTGCGCTGCTGACTTACGCTCGCCGTGGCAGGATCGCGATCTATGCGCTTGTCACCGCACGAGCAGGACCGCCTGCTCCTCTCGTACGCGGCCGAACTCGCCCGACGCCGACAGGCGCGCGGGCTACGGCTGAACCACCCCGAGGCGGTCGCGTTGATCACCGACCATCTCCTCGAGGGCGCCCGCGACGGTCGTACGGTCGCCGAGCTGATGAACAGCGGGCGCGAAGTGCTCGGGCGAGACGACGTCATGGAGGGCGTACCCGAGATGCTCTACGACGTCCAGGTAGAGGCCACGTTCCCCGACGGCACCAAGCTCGTCACCGTCCACCACCCGATTCAGTGATGTGCCGATGATTCCTGGAGAGATCGTGTTCGGCGACGGCGACATCCTCATCAACGAGGGTGCCGAAAGGCTCGAACTCAACATCGTCAATGCCGGTGATCGGCCCGTCCAGGTCGGCAGCCACGTGCATCTGCCGCAGGCGAACGCCGCGCTGGAGTTCGATCGCGTGGCGGCCCACGGCCACCGTCTCGACATCCCCGCCGGCACTGCGGTGCGCTTCGAACCTGGTATCACTCAACATGTTTCGCTCGTTCCGCTGACCGGCACCCGCGAGGTCCACGGGCTGTCGCTGAACCCACCCGGAAAGTTGGACCACTTCTGATGAGCGCTTGCGCGAAGAACGGCAATTCATGAGCGAGCTTTCCCGGTCGCGCTACGCGGCGCTCTTCGGCCCCACCACGGGCGACCGGATCCGGCTCGCCGACACCGATCTGTTCATCGAGATCACCGAGGACCGCAGCGGCGGTCCTGGGCGGGCCGGCGACGAAGCCGTGTTCGGCGGCGGCAAGGTACTGCGCGAGTCCATGGGCCAGTCCCGGGCGACCCGTGCCGACGGCGCGCCCGACACCATCATCACGGGTGTGGTGATCATCGACCACTGGGGAATCATCAAGGCCGACGTCGGTATTCGCGACGGCCGGATCACCGCGATCGGCAAGGCAGGCAACCCCGACATCATGTCGGGCGTGCACCCTGACCTGGTGGTGGGTCCGTCCACCGAGATCATCGCAGGCAACGGCCGCATCCTCACCGCGGGCGCGATCGACTGTCACGTCCACCTGATCTGTCCGCAGATCATGGAGGAGGCCCTCGGCGGCGGCATCACCACGATCGTCGCGGGTGGCACCGGACCCGCAGAAGGCAGCAAGGCCACCACGGTGACGCCGGGCGCGTGGCACCTCGCGCGGATGCTCGAGGCACTCGACCACTGGCCGCTGAACGTGGTGCTGCTCGGCAAGGGCAACACCGTCAGCGCAGAAGCCATGTGGGAGCAATTGCGGGCGGGTGCAGCAGGATTCAAACTGCACGAGGACTGGGGCACGACGCCCGCCGCCATCGACGCCTGTCTGACGGTCGCCGACATCGCGGGGGTGCAGGTCAACTTGCACTCGGACACGCTCAACGAGGCGGGCTTCGTCGAGGACACCCTGGCCGCCATCAACGGCCGCGCCATCCACGCGTACCACACCGAGGGCGCAGGCGGCGGGCACGCACCGGACATCATCACCGTGGTGTCCCGTCCCAACGTGCTGCCCAGTTCCACCAACCCGACGCGCCCGCACACCATCAACACCCTCGACGAGCACCTCGACATGCTGATGGTGTGCCACCACCTCAACCCAAGCGTCCCAGAGGATCTCGCGTTCGCCGAGAGTCGGATCAGGCCGTCGACCATCGCCGCCGAGGACCTGCTGCACGACATCGGCGCCATCTCGATGATCGGCAGCGACGCACAGGCGATGGGACGCATCGGCGAAGTGGTGCTTCGCACCTGGCAGACGGCGCACGTGATGAAGAAGCGGCGCGGCGCGCTGGAGGGCGACGGGGCGGCTGACAACAACCGGGTTCGTCGCTACGTCGCGAAGTACACGATCTGCCCGGCGATCGCCCACGGCATCGACCACGAGATCGGTTCCGTCGAGGTCGGCAAGCTCGCCGATCTGGTGCTGTGGGAGCCGGCCTTCTTCGGCGTGCGCCCGCATGCCGTGATCAAGGGAGGAATGATTGCGTGGGCGGCGATGGGGGATGCGAACGCGTCGATCCCGACACCGCAGCCCGTCCTGCCGCGGCCGATGTTCGGTGCTGCGCCCGCCGCAGCGGCAGCGACGTCGGTGCACTTCGTCGCGCCGCAAGCCATCGAGGACGGTCTCGCCGACCGACTCGCGGTGAACCGCCGGCTCGTCGCCGTCGGCGACGTTCGCAAGGTGGGCAAGGCCGACATGCCGCTCAACGACGCGCTTCCGAGCATCCAGGTCGACCCCGACACGTTCACCGTGACCATCGACGGGGACGTCTGGGCCGAGCAGCCCGCGACCGAGTTGCCCATGGCACAGAGATATTTCCTCTTCTAGTGTCGAACTTGGCTTCGCTTTCCACGCTGCTGGGCTTATCCGACTCCCGGCTACCGACCGGCGGCCACGTCCATTCCGGTGGCGTCGAGGAGGCCGTCACCAGTGGCCTGGTGGCAGACCTGCCGACGCTGAGGGCATTTCTGCGCCGCCGCATCCGCACCAGCGGCCTCGTCACCGCATCGGTGGCCGCCGCCGTCCACGCGGGCACCCTCAGCCTCACCGAGGCCAATCACGAAACCGATGCGCGCACACCGGCTCCCGCTGCCCGCAGTGCATCGCGAGCACAGGGGAGAGGCCTGGTCCGGCTGGCCCGCAAGGTATGGCCGGACCGCGACTGGGACACCGTCGGCGTCAAGCCACACCTTGGTGTCGCGGCCGGTGCCGTCGGCGAGGCCAGCGGACTGATGCCGGAGCAGACGGCCATCTCGGTCGTGTACACGACGATGACGGGGTCGGCCACCGCCGCCCAACGCCTCTTGGCACTCGACCCCGGCGACGTCGCCGCTCTGACGTTCGAACTGTCCGCCTTGTGCGACCAGACCGCGGCCGAGGCCGCCAAGGAGCTGGCCGACCTGTCCGATCCACTGCTCGACGTGCTCGCTCAACGTCACGCCGAACGCGACCGACCCCTGTTCGTTTCCTGAAAGGTCAACCATGCCACCGCATCTCCTCGACGGCGAGCCGCACAGCCACACCGAACGACCCCGCCGCGTCCGCCACGCCGGCGAACCCCTGCGCATCGGCATCGGGGGACCCGTCGGCTCGGGCAAGACCGCACTGGTCGCCGCGCTGTGCAGGCAGCTGCGCGACGAGCTTTCACTGGCGGTGCTGACCAATGACATCTACACCACTGAAGACGCCGACTTCCTGCGCCGCAACGCCGTGCTACCCGACGAGCGCATCGCCGCCGTGCAGACCGGCGGCTGCCCGCATACCGCAATCCGCGACGACATCACCGCCAACCTGGATGCGATCGACGACCTGATCGCCGGCAACGCGAAGCTGGACCTGATTCTCGTCGAGTCCGGTGGCGACAACCTCACGGCGACGTTCTCCTCGGGCCTGGTCGACGCCCAGATCTTCGTCATCGACGTGGCGGGTGGCGACAAGGTGCCCCGCAAGGGTGGCCCTGGCGTGACGTTCTCGGACCTGTTGGTGATCAACAAGACCGACCTGGCCCCGATGGTCGGCGCCGACCTCGACGTGATGCGCCGCGATGCCGCAATGGTCCGCGGCGACCGCCCGTACGTGCTGATCTCACTAACCGATGATCCTGGGGCGTCGCTGGTACTGGACTGGGTGCACCAACAGCTGCGCGTGCCGGTGTAAGGGCAAGCGCCACAATGCTCTCCGACGTTCTGATCGTTGCGTCGCCCGACCGCGCCCCGCGCATCGAGTGTGCGGGCGGGGTGGCGGGCCGCCGCACCGACACCGACACCGTGCATCTGGTCTCGGCGGCGGCGACACCGCTTGGCGGGGACACCATCCGGGTGCGGGTAGTGGTCGAACCCGGCGCCGTACTCCGATTGCGCAGCGCCGCCGCGACGATGGCGATGCCGGGAACCGTCACCATGGAATCCAGGGCCAGCTGGGATCTCGAGGTGGAGGGCCAGCTCGACCTCGACCCACAGCCGACGATCGTTGCGGGCGCGGCGCGGCATCTGACGTCCACCCGGCTGACCGTTGGCGGCCGGGGCAGCGTGCGACTACGCGAGCGCGTGCAGATCGGTAGATCTGGCGAGCAGCAGGGCTTCTGGTCGGGATCGGTGCACGCCGACGTCAATGGCACACCGCTACTGCGGCATCGCGTCGAACTGGGCACCGGCTCGCTGACCGACGACGAACTCGGGACCCCGCTGGCCTGCGTCAGCGAATTGCGTTACCCGCAAACCGAATTCGACGCCGCAGGAACCATCTTGGAGCTGGCTTCCGGCGGCTGTCTGGCGACGTGGCAAGGCGACCGGTTGTAACCCCGGGTCGCTTCGCTCCAGCCCGCCGTAAGCGGGGGGACCCCCAGCGCCGTACGCTAACTCGCCGCCTTCTCCGTTTCGCGCACCGACGCCGCGATGTCCTCGAGTTGCTCGAGGCGCGTTCTCGCGTAGGCCTGCTGCTCGGTGATGGTCAGCTGACCGCGCTCGCGGCTGAGGAACGTCACCGCCCACGACAGCAGCGTGGCGACCTTGGTCTTGAACCCGACCAGGTAGATCAGGTGCAGGCCGAGCCAGGCCAACCACGCGATGAAACCGCCGAACTCGAGCTTGCCGATCTGGGCGACGGCGTTGTACTTCGACACCGTGGCCATCGAGCCCTTGTCGAAGTAACTGAACGGTTCACGAGGCTTGGGGACGGTGCCGTGCTCGCGCGCCTTGGACTCGTTCTGGATGATCTTCGAGACGTACTTGGCGCCCTGTATGGCACCCTGCGCCATGCCTGGCACACCGTCGACGAACGCCATGTCGCCGACCACGAAGACGTTGGGGTGACCTGGGATCGACAGGTCGGGCAGCACCTTGACCCGCCCAGCCCGGTCGATTTCGGTTTCGGACTGCTCGGCCAGGTCCCGGCCCAACGGGCTCGCCGACACACCGGCCGACCACACCTTGCATGCAGATTCGATGCGCCGGATGGTGCCGTCGGCGTCCTTGACCGTGATGCCGTTGCGGTCGACGTCAGTGACCATGGCGTTGAGTTGGACCTCGACGCCCATCTTCTCCAACCGCTCCTGCGCCTTGAGGCCTAACTTCTTGCCCATCGGCGGCAGTACGGCGGGCGCCGCGTCGAGCAGAATGACGTGCGCCTCGGTGGGGTCGATGTGGCGGAAGCTGCCCTTGAGCGTCTGGTCGGCCAACTCCTGGATCTGCCCGGCCATCTCGACACCCGTTGGACCTGCGCCGACGACGACGAAGGTCAGCAGCTTCGCGCGGCGCACCGGGTCACTGGAGCGCTCGGCCTGCTCGAACGCACCGAGGATGCGGCCGCGGAGTTCGAGCGCGTCGTCGATCGACTTCATGCCCGGCGCGAACTCGGCGAAGTGATCGTTGCCGAAGTAGGACTGTCCCGCGCCCGCGGCGATGATCAGGCTGTCGTACGGCGTCTTGTAGTCGTGCCCGAGCAGCTCCGAGGTGACGGTCTTGTTGGCCAGGTCGATGTGGGTGACGTCGCCGAGCAGCACCTGCGCGTTCTCCTGCTTGCGCAGGATGAGCCGGGTTGGCGGCGCGATCTCGCCCTCGGAGATGATGCCGGTGGCCACCTGGTACAGCAGCGGCTGGAACAGGTGATGCGTCGTGCGGGCGATCAGCTTGATGTCCACGTCGGTTCTCTTGAGCTTCTGAGCAGCGTTGAGACCGCCGAACCCAGAACCGATGATGACGACCTTATGCCGATCCGATGCCGTAGCTCCGGGGTGGCTCATTGCTGCTCCTCGCGTGCGAAAACCTACTCAGTACAACCGCTAGGTTAGTCGGCACGCTTCCAGGCAGCGCGGTGAGATCAACCACCACACCCAGTGTTCACTTGCCGAGCAGCGGTTTCAGCAGCTCCGCAACCGCCGTGGCGGGGCCCGGGTGGTACCCGTTCAGGTTGGTGACGGGACTGAGGATGACGCCGTCGACGCCGACGTCGAACACCTTGGTCTTG
>NZ_JAVRQA010000112.1:0-2509 GCF_032161845.1 Mycobacterium sp. | reverse complement strand
AAGCATCGGCACGCCCGCCGCCCGGTAGTCGTCCTTGTAGCGCATGGCCAGCGCCCACGTGTGCGGCGGCGTCCAGAAGAAGTTGATCGCGAACATCGCGAGGGCAGGCCACGCGATGGTGCCGGTGACGGCCGACCAGCCGATCATCACGGGCATGCATCCCGCGGCACCACCCCACACGACGTTCTGCGTCGTGCGGCGCTTGAGTAGCAGCGTGTACACGAACACGTAGAACGCGATCGTGACGACCGCCAGCACGCCCGACAGCAGGTTGGTGGCCCACCACAGCCAGACGAAGGACCCGGCCGACAGCAGCAGGCCGAACACCAGCGCGTGCCGGGTCGGGACCACCGCGAGCGCCAGCGGTCTGCGAGCGGTGCGCTTCATCACCTTGTCGATGTCGGCATCGGCCACGCAGTTGAGCGTGTTCGCGCCGCCTGCGGCGAGCATCCCGCCGACCAACGTGTTGAGGATGAGCAGCGGGTCGACCGCGCCGCGGTGTGCCAGCAACATCGCAGGAATGGTGGTGACCAGCAACAGTTCGATGACGCGGGGCTTGGTAAGCGCCAGATATGCCAGGAACGTCTTGCGTATTCGGCTCGGCGCCTCGCCGAAGAGCCGGCGCTCGCGAATGCTCACGCAGTTGACTCCTCGTTGTTTTCGCGGCAGCGCGCAGCTTCTACTACACACGATGGTAGACCGACCTCGGGCGAGGTGAACACCGCAGGGTCGATTCGCGTGAACGCCCGCCGAACTTGACCCATGCCGCCTGCGGTGGTGGGTTGTTCCGCATTAGGGTGGGTACTGAATCAGCTTGCCGACCTGAGGGGTTTATTTCGTGACCACAGTGGAAGAGATCTCCGAACTCACCCGCCCCCACCACCCGGACGACTGGGCCGACGTCGATTCCGAGTCCGTCGACACCGTGCGTGTACTCGCGGCGGATGCCGTGCAGAAGGTCGGCAACGGCCATCCGGGCACCGCGATGAGCCTGGCGCCGTTGGCATACACGCTATTTCAGCGGCAGATGCGCCACGACCCCAGCGACGTCCACTGGCTCGGCCGCGACCGTTTCATCTTGTCCTGCGGGCACAGCAGCCTGACGCTCTACATCCAGCTGTACCTCGGTGGGTTCGGCCTCGAACTCGACGACATCGAATCGCTGCGCACCTATAAGTCCAAGACCCCCGGCCACCCGGAGTTCCGCCACACCAAGGGTGTCGAGATCACCACCGGTCCGCTGGGCCAAGGGCTGGCCTCGGCGGTCGGCATGGCCATGGCGGCGCGCTATGAGCGGGGTCTGTTCGATCCCGATGCCGCGCCGGGAACCAGCCCGTTCGACCACTTCATCTACGTCATCGCGTCCGACGGCGACATGGAGGAGGGCGTCACCAGCGAAGCCAGTTCCTTGGCGGGCACCCAACAGCTCGGCAACCTGATCGTGTTCTACGACCACAACCAGATCTCCATCGAACACGACACCAACATCGCGCTTTCCGAGAATGTCCCGGACCGCTACCGTGCCTACGGCTGGCACGTCCAAGAGGTCGAGGGCGGCGAGAACGTCACCGGCATCGAAGAAGCGATCAAGGCGGCGAAGGCCGTCACCGACAAACCGTCGTTCATTTCGCTCCGCACGATCATCGGCTATCCCGCCCCAACGAAGATGAACACCGGGGGCGTACACGGCTCGGCGTTGGGCGACGACGAGGTGGCTGCCACCAAGAAGGTCCTCGGCTTCGACCCGGACAAGACGTTCGAGGTGCGGGACGAGGTCATCGAGCACACGCGCAAACTGGTCGACCGCGGCCGGGAGGCCCACGAGAAGTGGCAGCCGGGGTTCGACGCGTGGGCGGAGCGCGAACCGGAGCGCAAGAAGCTGCTCGACCGCTTGTTGGCACAGGAACTGCCCGACGGCTGGGACGCCGACGTGACGCACTGGGAACCGGGATCCAAGCCGTTGGCCACCCGCGCCGCATTCGGCCAGGTGCTCAACGACGTCGCCCCCAAGCTCCCCGAGTTGTGGGGCGGCTCGGCCGACCTCGCGGGCAGCAACAACACGACCATCAAGGACGTCAAATCATTTGGGCCGCCGTCGATCTCGACCGACGACTTCAAGGCCGACTGGTACGGCCGCGTGCTGCACTTCGGCATCCGCGAGCACGCGATGGGCTCGATCCTGTCCGGAATCGTGCTGCACGGGCCCACACGCGCATTCGGCGGAACGTTCCTCCAGTTCTCGGACTACATGCGCGGCGCGGTGCGACTCGCCTCGCTCATGGACATCGACACCATCTACATCTGGACGCACGACTCCATCGGACTCGGCGAAGACGGGCCGACCCACCAGCCGATCGAGCATCTCGCGGCGCTGCAGGAGCTGCCGGTCACCTACGTATGGACGCACGACTCGATCGGCCTCGGCGAGGACGGACCGACCCACCAGCCGGTCGAGCACCTCGCAGCGCTCCGCGCCATCCCGGGACTCGACGTCATCCGGCCGGCCGAC
>NZ_JAVRQA010000111.1:0-7925 GCF_032161845.1 Mycobacterium sp. | reverse complement strand
GTGCAGATCGACGATCCACGCATCTCCCGGGTGCACGTCAGGGCGGAGTTCGTCGATGGCGGCTGGCGCGTCGTCGACACCAGCAAGAACGGGATGTACGTCGGTGACGCACGAACCGACCTGGTTCCCGTCACGCCCGGGCTGACGGTGCGGCTCGGAGATCCCACGGAGGGGCCTGCGGTGCGATTCGACGTCACGCCCGGGTCTGCGCCGCTCAGCCACGGGTCGCCGGACGGGGTGTACGGCGACGACGAGACCACCACGATCGTGGATCCGGGGATGGCCAGGGCGGGCGCCGCCGCCGCGGCACGAAGGCGCGAACTCGACATCTCACAACGCAGCCTGGCCGCCGACGGAATCATCAACGCGGGTGCCCTCATCTCCTTCGAAAAGGGGCGCAGTTGGCCGCGCGAAAGGACCCGCGCGAAGCTCGAGGAAGTGTTGAGCTGGGCGCCGGGGACCATCCATCGGATCAGGACCGGTGCGCCCGCCGGTGACGAAAGCCGAACCGACGCGGTCCGCAGGGATCAGGTGGGCGACGAGGGATCGTTGATCGCCGAGGCCGTGGTCGCCGCCGTCAACACCCTTGGCTCGACGATCGACGCGTTACCGCCCGTCGACGCTCCGGACTTCACCCCGCGGATCACGGCGATCCTCTCCGATCTGCGCCAGCTCGAAGCGGTCGCCGCGCGTGCGACCCGCATCGGCAAGGTCACCCCGACGCTCATCCGGGCGCTCAGCACGGTCCGGCGGCGGATGGACGAGTTGACGATGCTGGGTGCGACGGCGCAGCGCGCCACCCTCGGTCAGCGCCTGTATGCCGCTCGCCGGAACGCGAACCTGACCATCGCCGAAACCGCTCAGGCCGCGGGCGTCGCGGAGGACGTCATCGCGGGAGCCGAGTCCGAACGACCCGTACCTGCGTCCGCGGTGGCCGCCATCGAGGCGTTGATCAGCCAACTCGATTGGCGCTGAATACATTCGGCGTCAATGCCGGTCCCTACCGCGCTCGTCGTTGGCTGGAAAGTGCTCGGCGAGAGCGGCCGCGATCTCGATGAACTTGCGCCGGGTCGGCGCGGACATCTCGGAGGTGCCCGCGATGACGCCGCCCGGACGCAGATGCGGATCGAACGGAACCTCCACGACCACCTGGCCCTGGCCGGCGAACTGCTGCGCCAGGATGGCACGGGTTCGCTTGTCGGCGTGACCATCTGAGTCGTTGAGCACCACGACCGTGCGACGCAACAGACTCGTCAGGCCACGATTGGCCAGCCAGTCCATCGTCTGCCCCGCGGCCGCCGCGCCGTCGACCCACGGTGAGGAGACGACGACCAACGCGTCGAGGTCCCGAAGCACCTCCTGCGTGACCGGCGTGTCCATCGTCGAACTGCAGTCGACGATCGTGATGGAGAAGTAACGGTCCAGTCGGGCGGCGGCTTCGCGATAGATCGCGGGGTCGAGCACGCGCCTGCGGGCGGGGCTTCCCTCGCCGGCGAGGACGAACAGCCCGGCGGAGTTGTTGCCCACCCGCGACCGGATGTCGGCGAAGCTATCGAGATGCTGATCACCGGCCAACTCCCAGTACGACCCGATGGCCTTCGGGTCGACGCGACTGCCCAGCTTCCCGAACGCGGTGTCGGCGTCCAATGCGACGACGCGATCCTCCTGGCGGAGTTCGGCGAACACCGATCCGATGCTGGCAGACACCGTCGTCTTGCCGACGCCGCCCTTGCCCATCACACCAACCTTGTAGTGGCCCCGCAGGACGACCTTGATGCGGGCCTCGAGCTCGGCCTGACGGATCTCGTCGGGTGATTGGCCAGGGTTGACGAGCCCGAACGTCAGCTTGTAGACGGCGCGACGCCAGCCCCGCGCGGGAGTGATGCGACGGCTGGGCACCAGATCGTCCGCCCTGATGCGATCGGCATACGACCCCGTCGGCGGTGGGGGCACGACGCGTGAATCCGGACCGTGCGACTGTCCTTGCCACGTGCCGTGCTGAGGCGGCCCCTGGGGCGGGGCTGGTCGTGCTGGGCGGCCCTGCTGCCACCCCGGCTGCTGCGGATTCGGTGGCGGCGGCGCCCATTGCTGAGGCGGCTCCTGAGGACGGCCCAGCGCCGGGAACGCTCCGGTATCGCGTGGCGTGCCAGGGGGTGGGCCGAACCGCTGCGGTGGTCGGGGACCGCCGTCGGGACGCTCCGGCTCGCGCGGCGGTGCGGGTGGCGGCGGAGGGGGAGGAGGCGCTTGCGGAGCCTGCTGTTCGTGCGGCGTCGGCTCCGGCGGTGCGAGCGGAGGCTCGTAGTCGACGGGTGGGCGGGACGGCAACGGTGTCGCCGCAGGTGTGAAGGTCGGCTCGACCGGGGTCGGTTCGTAATTCGATTCCTCGGGCCCGGTCCATCCGAGTTCCTTGCGCAGGGCGTCGTCGCGATCACTCACGGCACCAGGGCTCCTTCCCACGTATCAGACGACGGCCATCCGGCATTCACTCAAGTATCAACCACCAGCCGCAGTTGCCACCCTGGCATTGGCCAGCCGGTGCGGCCCGGGGCAGTGCAGCAAACATTTGCCTCGGTCGCCCAAATTCGCTGAATCCGCGCGTCCGTGCGCAGTACCGCCCGTCGAGCACGCGGCAGGCCCACCGATGCGGCGGCTCCCCGGCTTCGCTGACGCGGCAACGGGCGAGCCAAGGACTGATCGCGCGTCCCCCGCGGTGCTCGCCATTCACACAGCTCAGCTGCGATCATCGTCCGCATCGGGCCCGTCAGGGCGTTGGTGTCCCGTTCGCGAATTGGTGCGTCGGAGGTCACAAAACCGCTGGTACCCTCGTATCCGGTAGGGGGCTGGGAACGAACCGGCCTGCCGGGCAGCCCGCGGGTCGCCGGCAAATCTCGACAGATCGTAGGCAAACGCGTCGCCGACTTCGAGAGGGACGTCGCTCCCAACCCCCGGCTCGAGGCGCTCCCGGCTGGGCTTGGGAAGAAGCTCCAATCGGACTGCCGCGGGTGCCAGCGACATTGCAAGATGACGAAGAGGGGGTATCGACATGTCCGGCGAGGTACGGAGGCTCGAAACCAGCCGGCCAGGATCGAGACACCCATGACGGCCATGTCCAACGGTGGCCGCGGCACCACGCACATCGACGACGTCGTCGCAGTCGAGGTGACCATCGACGGCATGCTCGTCGTCGCCGACCGGCTCCACATGATGGAGTTTCCGCCCGCGCTGGGCATCAGACCCAACATCCCGCAGCTCGAGCTGCGCAACATCGTGTGGGAGCAGGTCGCGCGCGACCTCACCGCCCAGGGCGTGCTCGACCTCTACGGGGCGCCGCATCCGGAAGTGGCCGTCATGGTCGACACGTTGAGTCGTGCCGACCGGACCCTCGAGGGCCGATGGTGGCGCAGGGACATCGGCGGCAAGATGGTGCGCTTCGCCGTCTGCCGCAAGGGTGACCGCCACGTCATTGCCGCGCGAGACGGCGACATGATCGTGCTGCAGCGCATCGCGCCTCAGGTTGGACTGGCGGGCATGGTGACGGCTGTCCTCGGGTCGGCCACCCCGGCCGATGTCGAGCCGCTCACCGGCGTTGCGAGCAAGCTCGCTCAGTCGACTACGGCTAACCAGTTGGGGCAGTTCGGCGTCGACCCTCCGTCGGCGCGGCTGTACGCCGACATCACCGCCGCCCCCAGTAGCTGGGTCGAGATCACCGCCAACGAACGCCATCCCGGCGGCACCTACACCCAAGCCGAAGTTGCCGCAGGGGTGCTGGACTCCAGCCAGGGCCGGATCGTGTCGCTACCCCGCCGCGTCAACGGGGAGTTGTACGGCAGCTTCCTGCCGGGTACCAACGAGAACCTCCAGCGGGCGCTCGACGGGTTGATGGAATTCCTGCCGTCGAAGACCTGGTTCGAGAAGAAGCCCAGCGAATTCGAAGCCAACCACCCGGACTGAGAAAGGGCATCTCTTGGTGGACGACACTCCGCCGCACGATCACGACGACGATGATCTGGCGGCACCGAGCAGCTACGCATTCGCTCTCGATGCCTTCGACGGCGATGACGTGGACGACCAACCGGTCGGGCCGACATTCACCGTGACCAACCCTCCTGGGACGGTGACGGTCTCGACGTTCGTGGACGGACGCGTCCGCAAGATCGACTTGTCGCAGAAGGTGACCACGATGACCGAAACCGATCTCGCGGACGAGATCGTGGTCATCGCCGGGCTGGCCACCCAGGATGCCAGGGCCGCGCAGTACGACTACGTGCTCGAGGGCATGCGCCAACAGGGCCACGATGACACCGCCACGCGCGACTTCCTGTCCAGGGATCTCGACCTGCCATCGCCCGAGGACGCCCGTGCCGCCCGCGCGCAGGTCTTCACGATGCGGTACGCAGGTGACCATGAATGACCATTTGACAGCGCTCTTCGGCAGCGCCGTCGGTATGTTGCCCACCGCGCCGGCGCGCTCCATGCAGATGTTCAGCGAGATCACCGCGATCGACGAATCCGCGTGCGACGCCTGGGTGGGCCGCATCCGCTGCGGAGACACCGACCGCGCCACACTGTTCCGCGCCTGGTACTCACGCGGCAGCTTCGGGCAGCTGGCAGGTTCCGCCGAGATCTCCATGAACAGTCTCGAGGCCCGCGTCGAGATCGGCGGGCAGTTCGGCAACATCACCTATCCGGTGAACTCACCACTGTCGATCACCTTGGGCTTCGCGGTCAACGAGGCGGCGCTCGGCAACTATTCCGACGCGATGGAGGCGCTTGACGGCGTGCAGGCCAACGGCGCCGAACATCTGGTCGCGTGGGCCAAGGCCGTCGTCTACGGCGCTGCCGAACGCTGGACCGACGTGATCGACGAGGTGCGATCCGCCAGTTCGTGGCCGGACAAGTTTCTCGGAGCGGCCGCGAGCGTCGCGCACGGTGTCGCGGCCGCCAATCTCGGGCTGTTCAACGAGGCCGAACGTCGTCTGACAGAAGGAAACTCGTCGCCGGCGGGGGAGGCCTGCGGCCTCGCGATAGCCTGGTTCCTTGCCATGACCCGCCGCGGCCTTGGCAACGAGGAGTCGGCCGTCGTCCTGCTCGAATGGCTGCAGGCCACCCACTCCGAACCAAAGGTGGTCGCAGCCCTCAAGGACCCCAGTTACCGGCTCGTCACGACGACCGCTGAGAAGATCGCGTCGCGCAAGGATCCGTGGGATCCCGCCAGCGTAGAGGCCGACAACTCGGGCCGCGAGAAGCTGCTTGCCGAAGCCCAGGCTGAACTCGACCGCCAGATCGGGTTGAGCCGTGTCAAGGAGCAGATCGAAAGGTACCGCGCCGCAACGCAGATGGCGAAGGTACGGGCCGCCCGCGGGATGAAGGTGGCCCAGCAGTCCAAGCACATCATCTTCACCGGCCCCCCCGGTACCGGCAAGACGACGATCGCGCGCGTGGTCGCCAACATCTTGGCCGGCCTCGGGGTGATCGCCGAACCGAAACTCGTCGAGACCTCGCGCAAGGACTTCGTCGCGGAGTACGAGGGCCAGTCGTCGGTCAAGACCTCGCGCACCATCGACCGCGCGGTCGGCGGGGTGCTGTTCATCGACGAGGCCTACACGCTGGTGCAGGAGCGCGACGGGCGGGCCGACCCGTTCGGCACCGAGGCATTGGACACCCTGCTGGCGCGGATGGAGAACGACCGCGACCGGTTGGTAGTCATCATCGCGGGTTACAGCGCCGACATCGACCGGCTGCTGGAGAGCAATGACGGCCTCCGGTCCCGGTTCTCCACCAGGGTCGAGTTCGACTCGTACGGCCCCGAGGAGATCGTCGAGATCGCGAAGGTCCTTGCGGTAAGCAATGATTCGACTCTGAGTGACGAAGCCGCCAAGCGGGTGCTCGAGGCCGCGGAGTTGCTCAGCCTGCGTTCGCTCGGCGGCAAGCCAGCCCTCGACATCGCGGGCAACGGCCGCTACGCCCGGCAACTGGTAGAGGCCGGCGAGCAGGGCCGCGACATGAGGCTGGCCAGGTCGGTGGACTTCGAAAGCCTTGGCGTGGAGCAACTCAGTGAAATCAACGGCGACGACATGGCAGGCGCGATCGACGCCGTGCACAGTCGACTGAACATCGGCGAGTGACGCATGGCAGGGTTCCGGTTAACCACCAAGGTCCAGGTCAGCGGCTGGCGTTTCCTGCTGCGCCGGGTCGAGCACGCGATCGTGCGCCGCGACACCCGCATGTTCGACGATCCGCTGCAGTTCTACAGCCGGGCGGTATCTCTCGGCATCGTCATCGCGGTGTTGGTCTGCCTCGGCGCAGCGCTGTTGGCCTACTTCAAGCCCCTTGGCAAGCGCGGTGGTGACACCCTCCTCGTCGACCGGAGCACCAATCAGCTCTACGTCGTGATGCCGGGCAACGGTCAGCTTCGCCCGGTCTACAACCTGACGTCGGCGCGCCTGGTGCTCGGCAACGCCGGTACCCCGAACGCGGTGAAGTCCGAAGAGTTGGACCGGATGCCGAAGGGTCAGCCGATCGGCATTCCCGGCGCGCCATACGCGACACCCGTTGCGCACGTTCCCGAGTCGACGTGGACGTTGTGCGACACGGTCACCAAGGCCGAGAGCGTCGCGCCGAGCGTCGCGACGTCGGTGATCGTCCTTCCGCTGATCACCGATTCGTCCGTCGGTCCGATGATCCCAGGCCAGGGAATGCTGGTGTCCTACCAGGACAGGGATTGGTTGGTCACCTCCACCGGTCGGCACGCCATCGACCTGTCGGACCGCGCCGTCACCTCGGCGGTTGGCATCCCGGTTACTGCGAAGGCGACGCCCATCTCGGAAGGCCTCTACAACGCGCTGCCGAACTCGGGGCCGTGGATCCTTCCCCAGGTCCCCGCCGGCGGCGCACCCAATAGCCTTGGGCTGCCGGCGAACCTGGTCATCGGCAGCGTCTTTCAGACCGTCACCGACTCGGGTGCGCAGCAGTTCGTGGTGCTGCCCGACGGGGTCGCGAAGGTCAACGACACCACTGCGGCGGCGCTGCGGGCGTCGAACTCCTATGGGCTGATCTCGCCACCGTCGGTGGAGTCCAGCGTCGTCGCGAAGATCACCGAGCAGGTCTTCACCTCACCACTTCCGGACACTCCGTTGGACGTGCTGCTGCGGGAGGACTCTCCGACGCTCTGCTGGGCGTGGCAACGCGAACCGGGCGACCAGACCCCGAAGACCTCCGTCGTCACGGGACGACACCTCCCGATCGCCGCAACGGCGATGCAGACCGGCATCGATCAGATCGGTGGTGACTCAACGGTATTCATCGACGGCGGGCAGTACGTGCGGTTGCAGTCGCCCGATCCGCGGTACGGCGAAAGCCTGTACTACGTCGATCCGCAGGGCGTGCGCTACGGAATTCCCAACGAGGACACCGCTAACGAGCTTGGGCTGTCCGCACCGGTGACCGCGCCCTGGCAGGTGGTCAGCCTGCTCGTCGACGGACCGGTGTTGTCGAAGGAGGCGGCGTTGCTCGAACACGACACCCTGCCGCCCGACCCCGATCCCAGAAAGGTTCCCGACGGCAATCAACCCGTGGTGGCGGGGCCGGGAGGTGGCTCGTGACGACACGCAAGTTCACGCCGATCATCAAGCGCGGTCCGCGCCTGACGCCGGGCGAGATCAACGTGACTCCGCCGGATGATCTCGGCGTGGACATCCCGCCGTCGGGCATCCAGAAGATCCTTCCGTACGTCATGGGCGGCGGCATGCTCGGAATGATCGGAATCATGATCTTCACGGGCATCCGCCAGCTGTCGCCATACATGCTGATGATGCCGCTGATGATGGTGATGGGAACGGTCGGCTTCATGGCGGGCGGTGGGGCCGGCGGCAAGAAGGTCCCCGAGATCAATGCCGACCGCAAGGAGTATCTGCGGTACCTCGCGG
>NZ_JAVRQA010000110.1:0-18062 GCF_032161845.1 Mycobacterium sp. | reverse complement strand
CTCCTGCCAGTCGCCGAGCTCCTCGGTGACCACACCGGGATGGGTCAGCGAATACGGCTCGGATAGATACGTCCACATGGCGTACCCGGCGAAGTACGCCAGCTGCAATGTCGACCACGGGGTTTCTAGGGTGTGGCCGGCGAAGGACGCGCGCGGGTCGGCCAGGCTGTCGACGGTCTCGTCGGTGCCATCGCGTTTGGTCAGTACCAGGTCCGGGGTGAACTCCGAGTGCAAGCCGGGTTCCGGCAGCGGCCAGTGCCTGGTGCGCTCGTGCTGAACGGCGATCTCGACGGTCGAATCATCGAGGATGCCGCCCACCTGCTTGAGCGGCCACAGGACGCCGCCGACGAGTTGGTGGATCTTGATGGTGTCGATCTGCTTCCAGCGGTCGACTCCGCCGTAGGCCACAAGTACATCGTCGAGGAGGCTCATGCGAACCAATCTATATGACCGGTCGTCTTAGCGCTATCATCGAAGTTCAGGCCGGTGACAACAGACTTCAGGCGCGCTTGTAGCTGAGGAACCGGTACCGCAACCCCGACGCGCTGGTCAGCCAGTCGCCCTCGGTGCCGACCCACGCCTCGTCGAGCACCGGGGCGACGGCGTCGTCGTCCGCCCTGGACAGGGTGACGTCGACCTCCGTGACTTCGCAGCGGGTCGCCAAGGGCACGGCGAGTGCGTAGATCTGCCCCCCACCGATCACCCAGGTGTCGTCGTCATGGGTGAGCGCATCGTCAAGGTTGCGCGCCACCGTTGCTCCGTCGGCCATGAAGTCAGCTTGCCTGGTGACTACGACATTTCTGCGCCCCGGCAGCGGACGCACCTTCGCGGGCAGGGAGTCCCAGGTCAGGCGACCCATGACGACGGTATGGCCAACGGTGAGTTCCTTGAACCGCGCCTGGTCCTCGGGTAACCGCCACGGGATGCCGTTGGCCCGCCCGATGACACCCGACGTCGACTGGGCCCAGATGAGGCCAACACTCATACCGCGACGGGCGCCTTGATCCCCGGGTGCGGGTCGTAGTTGATGATCGCCACGTCCTCGTAGGTGTAGTCGAAGATCGAATCACGCGGTGCGAGAACGAGTTCCGGATACGGGCGCGGGTCGCGGCTCAGTTGCAACCGGACCTGCTCGACGTGGTTGTCGTAGATGTGGCAGTCACCGCCGGTCCAGACGAACTCGCCGACGTCGAGGCCGGCCTGAGCCGCCATCATGTGCGTCAAGATCGCGTAGCTGGCGATGTTGAAGGGCACCCCGAGGAACAGATCGGCGCTGCGCTGGTACAGCTGGCACGAGAGCTTCCCGTCCGCCACGTAGAACTGGAAGAACGCGTGACAGGGCGGCAGCGCCATCTGCGGAATCTCGCCGACGTTCCAGGCGGAGACGATGATGCGACGAGAATCGGGATCGCGCCTGAGCAGTTCGAGCGCGGCACTGATCTGGTCGACGTGCTCACCGGACGGCGTCGGCCACGAGCGCCACTGCACGCCATAGACGGGTCCGAGATCGCCTGCCTCACTGGCCCATTCATCCCAGATGGTGACACCGTGCTCCTGCAGCCAGCGGACGTTGGAGTCGCCGCGCAGGAACCACAGCAGCTCGTAGACGACCGACTTGAGGTGCACCTTCTTGGTGGTGATCAACGGGAACCCGGCGGCCAGGTCGTAACGCAACTGGTGGCCGAACAGGCTGCGGGTACCGGTGCCGGTGCGGTCGGATTTGGGCGTCCCGGTGTCAAGCACCAGACGCAACAGATCTTCGTACGGCGTCGCGATCGGCACGCGGTCAGTTTACGTCCAGTGGTGGAGAGTAGAACGGAGGCCATGCCGACGATCACAGACACCATCACCACGCCCGACGGAACGTGCCCGGTCACGCTTGCGACCCCAGCCGGCGATGGGCCGTGGCCAGGGGTCGTGATGTACCCGGACGCTGGAGGCAGGCGATCGGCGTTCGACGACATGGCCGAGAAGTTGGCAGGCTACGGCTACGCCGTGCTGGTGCCCGACGTGTACTACCGCGACGGCGATTGGGCGCCGTTCAGCATGGCGACCGTTTTCAGCGATCAGGACGAGCGCCAGCGTTTGTTCACGATGATCTCGAAGGTGACCCCGGACCTCATGGCTTCCGACGCATCGGCGTTCTTCGACTATCTGGCGGCCCGCCCAGAGGTCAGCGGCACCGCCTTCGGCACCACGGGTTACTGCATGGGCGGACGCACCTCATTGGTGGTCGCGGGCCGGGTGCCCGACCGGGTCGCCGCAGCGATGTCGTTCCATGGCGGCGGTCTCGCCTCCGACGACCCGAACAGCCCACACCTGCTGGCCGATCAGATCCGCGCCGCGGTGTACGTCGGCGGCGCCGAGAACGACGCGTCCTTCACCGCCGAGGCGGCCGAGACGCTGGACAAGGCACTGACCGCGGCCGGCGTCGAGCACACCATCGAGTGGTACGCCGCAGCACATGGTTTCGCCGTACCCGACAATGCGCCCTACGATCCCGACGCCGCCCAGCGGCACTGGAACGCGATGGAGAGCTTCTTCGGCGCCAAGCTGGGCTGACGCATTCCCGGGCCGTTTTGCCTCGTCGTGGCCCCGTAGGCGACGATTGACACGTGTACGACCAGACTGCAGATTTCGGCCATGAGTCCTCCGAACCCGGGACGCGCATCGACCCGGTGCTCGCGAGGAGTTGGCTCCTCGTCAACGGTGCGCAGCCGGACCGCTTCGCGCCCGCCGCCCACTCCCGTGCGGACATCGTCGTTCTTGACATCGAGGACGCCGTCGCACCCAAGGACAAGGCTGCCGCTCGCGACAACGTCGGCAAGTGGTTGACCGCAGGCAACAACGACTGGGTGCGTGTCAATGGTTTCGGCACCCGCTGGTGGGCCGACGATCTGGACATGCTGGCCACCACGTCGGTCGGCGGCGTCATGCTGGCGATGGTCGAGTCTGTCGACCACGTCATCGAAACCGCGAAGCGACTGCCAGACGTGCCCATCGTCGCGCTGGTCGAAACCGCCAGAGGTCTGGAGCGCATCACCCAGATCGCCGCGACGAAGGGCACCTTCCGACTGGCCTTCGGGATCGGCGACTTCCGCCGCGACACGGGTTTCGGAGACAACCCGGCGACCCTGGCCTACGCACGGTCGCGTTTCACGATTGCGGCCAAGGCCGCACACCTGCCCAGCGCCATCGACGGACCGACCATCGGATCGAGCGCGCTGAAGCTCATCGAAGCCAGCGCTGTCTCCGTCGAGTTCGGCATGACCGGCAAGATCTGCCTCAGTCCCGATCAGTGCCCTTCGGTGAACGAGGGGTTGTCACCGTCCCAAGACGAAATCAGTTGGGCCAACGAGTTCTTCGCGGAATTTCAGCGTGACGGTGGCGAGATCCGCAACGGCTCGGATCTACCGCGCATCGCCCGTGCCACCAAGATCCTGGACCTGGCGAAGGCGTACGGCATTCACTCATCGGAGACCGGCGACGATCCCGATCACGTCCCAGCGCCGTCGGACACCTATCACTACTGATCGCGGCGTTCGGCCCTCAGCCCACGTGCATAGGTCCGGAGGGCGCGCAGCACTCCGCGGGCGGCGTAGATTCCGGCTGCCACCGATACCAGGATCATCACGATGAGCATCACCCAGTAGTTGTGGCGGGTGTGGTCGGTGTACCACCAGATGATCGTGAACAGGATCGCGCAGATGAAGACCACGATGTCGCGCCAATTGCCTCGGTAGGACGCGGCGACCTCCAGCATTGACCGCTGCTTGTCAACCGCGGCGATCATGTCATCGATGCGCAAGTCGATGACGCGCTGCAGTTCGGCGCGACGCTCGACTTGCTCCGGCGGCAGCAACTCCAGCAGCTCAAGGTCCTGTTTGACCAGTGCGCGGACGTCGGGTCCGCGCAGGTTGCCCGCGAGAGCCCCCAGAAGTGCGCCGCCGGCGATCGGCGCACCAGCCATGGCGATGGCAGCGATACCAGACATCCTTCTCCTCCGTCAGCCCAAGAGCGTAGCGGCGAGCGCGTTGGCCGTAGCCGACTCGCGCTACTTCGCCCAATCGGCGACGGCCGGCCAGGTCGCCTGGTCGTCCGGATCCGATGCCCACGTGACGTTGGCGAGGATGCCCGCCACCGTCTGCTCGTCGAGTCCGCCGACTTCGAACGTGACGAGCACGCCGGGTCGAACCTGCACCGAAACTCGGTCGATGGTTTCGTTGTGGAGGCCGTCGAGTCCGCCGACCTTCACCGGCACCGTGGTCTGTTCGACGCCGCCGGTGGGCGCGCGGTAGTCATCGGCCGCGATGTGCACGCTCATGGTCTCTCCGGCGAACATGCAGTCGCGCGTCGCCATGGTGTCGGTCATTCCGCAGGGCGCGAATTCGATCCGCGTGCCGTAGTCGATCTTCGCGGGCATGTCGGTGTGAGGATCGATGTCGATCTCCGCCAACGGCATGTCGTCTGGCAGGTTCGCCATAGACAGCGGCAGCCGGACCGGGGTGCGCTCGGCGGGTCGAAGTGCGTGGGCCAATTCGAGCAGCTGATCGAGTCCGCGGGTTGCGCTGGTCAGGCCGCTCGCCGTCGCCCATGCGCCCTCGGCGTACTGCCAGGTGAGCGTCGCGTCCTCCGATTCGTCGGCGGGACGGAAGTAGCCGTCGTCGGTCCCGTTGACGCTGACCGGTTGGCCGGTCCGCGCGGCCGTCGGGTCGAACGCATTGGGGGCGTAGGCATTCAGGACGGCGGTCCACGGCGCGCAACCGTTGCACCCACGCATGTACTCGGTGTCATCCGCCGGCCGGAAGTCGAACTGCTGGAAGTCCGCCGTCATCATCCGATTGACTTCCTCCCACCCCGGCGGCTGGTCGGCCAGCACGCCCATCCACCTCGCGTCGATCAAGCTCTTGACGGTGGCGTGCGACGGGACGGGAGTGGCCGGAGTGGATGCCGGGGACGGCGGCGGGGGTGGCGCAGTGCATCCCGCGGTGAGCATGACGGCAGCACCGAGGATCGCGATGGCCGTCGCCGCCCGGCGGCGAGTGGGAAAGTCCATGACGGCAAGCTAATTGGCACCTCTCAACGAATCCTCAAATCCGGAGAGTCAGCCCATCAGCTGAGCGGCGACCGTCGCGCCGAGATTCCAGCATGCCTCGACGTCGGCCTTGGTCGGCTTCCCCGCGACCACGACCGTCGCCGCCGCCTTGACCCAGCCCAGCCCGGCGGTGATGCCATCGATGGCGCGCTCGGCTCCTTCGGTGCCCTCGTTGCCGTGGAGGTAGACACCGAACGGTCGGCCGCGGGTCGAGTCGAGCAGCTGGTAGTACGACTGGTCGAAGGCGTGCTTGAGGGCACCACTGAGGTAGCCGAGATTGGCCGGGGTCCCCAATAGATAGCCGTCGGCCTCCAGCATCTCGACCGGCGACACTGTCAGCGCAGGTCGGCGCACGACGTCCACGCCCGCGATCTCGGGATCGGTGGCGCCGGCCACGACGGCTTCGAACATCTCCTGGCAGTGCGGCGATGGCGTGTGGTGCACGATCAGCAGGGTCTTGGTCATCTTGGCATCTTGGTCATCGCGCCTGCTCCTGCATCTGGACGGCCTTCTTCATCGTCTCCCTCGCGCGGCCGCGATCACCCGCATAGTCGTACGCGCGTGCCAATCGATACCAGCGCAGCCAGTCGTCGGGATCGGCCTCGACCTCGGCGCGGACCGAGTCGAAGAGTTCGTCGGCGGCCTCACGTTCGATGCGTCCCGACGGTCTGCGCGGCAGGTCGGCGACGTCGAGCTCCATGTCCTGCTCGCGCGCCAGCCGTGCCAACCGTTGATGGGCGAAGCCAGCTCTGAGCGTCGCGACCATCGCCCACAGACCGATCACCGGCAGCAGGAAGATCGCGATGCCCAGTCCGATCGCCGCCGGGCTTCCCGACGAGATGAGGACGACGGCTGCGCGACCGAGCAGGACGAAGTACACCACCATCGCGACGCACATGAAGCCGATCAGCAGCTGGATGCGTAGCGCCCGCGAGCCGTCGCTCTGGTTCACAATCCCATGAGGGGTTCGATGCCGATCGTCAACCCTGGATGCCGTGCGACGTTGCGGACCCCGAGAAGAACGCCAGGCACGAAGGACGTGCGGTCCAGGCTGTCGTGCCGAATGGTCAGCGTCTCCCCCTGGGTGCCGAACAGGACCTCCTGATGCGCGACGAGACCGGCCAACCGGATCGAGTGGACGGGGATGCCATCGACGTCGGCGCCGCGCGCCCCTTCGATACCGGTGCTGGTGGCATCGGGGTTGGGCGGCATGCCCTTTCGCGCCTCGGCGATCAGCCGGGCGGTACGTGCGGCAGTGCCCGACGGTGCATCGGCCTTGTACGGGTGGTGCAGCTCGATGACCTCGGCGGACTCGAAGAAGCGGGCGGCTTGCTTCGCGAACACCATCGACAGGACGGCGCCGATCGCGAAGTTCGGTGCGATCAACACCGCGACGTCGGGTTTGGCGGACAGCCACGACCTGACCTGAGCAATGCGCTCGTCGGTGAATCCAGTAGTGCCCACCACGGCGTTGATGCCCGCTCCGATGAGGAACTCGAGGTTGCCCATCACGACGTCGGGGTGGGTGAAGTCGACGACCACCTCGGTGTGACTGTCGGTGAAGGCCGTCAGCGGATCGCCCGCATCGACCTCCGCGGAGAGGCTCAGATCGTCGGCAGCGTTGACGGCGTCGACGATCGTCGCCCCGACCTTGCCCTTTGCGCCAAGAACTCCAACTCTCATGGTTCGCAGCCTACGTGGCCGCGAACAGGTGGTTACTGGGGCAGGGCCGCTCTGGCCTTGAGCGCCAACCACAACTCCATCCGGTCGTCCCCGTCGTCGAGACGTCGCCCGGTCAGCGCGGCGATTCTGTCGATGCGGTTCCGAACGGTGTTGCGGTGCAGGGAAAGTCGGTGGGCGGCCGGGTCCCAGGCACCATTGGCACGAAGCCACTGATCCAATGTGCGCAGCAGTTCCAGTCGATCGCGGGGATCCAGATGGTCCAACGGGGCGAGCACCGCGTCGGCGAAACCGCGCACCACCTCCGGCGTGCCCAACGACAGCAGCAGTGAGACCGTCTCCCCCTCGCTCGCGGTGACGATGCGACCGAGGTGCTCACTGATCGGAAGCAGCGAACGAGCCTGCATCGCCGAGACCGCCAGCGTCTCGGGCGACGTCGGGGCGCCGACGCCGACCGGCAGGCCCGCCGCGAGCGTTGCGAGAATGTCCGTCAAGGCGGTCAGATTCCAGTGGGCGATCTCCACCGCCGCACCGTGCACCCGCACCAGCGCCCCGTCCAGACCGAGGTGCACGCGGAACGCCAGCGAGTCCGCGTCGTCCGAGGCGACCACCGCAACCTGGTAGTGCTCACCCGTCAGCCCCACACTTTCGGCAAGGTGTTGTGCGCGTTCGGGTTTGATGCCGGGCCGCAGCAATTGTGCGAATACCTGGCCACGCCGTCGCCGTTCGGGTTGGTCGGACAGATTGCGCCGCTCGATGTCCAAGGCGATCAGGGCCACCAGTACGGTCGACGAACTGCGAGACGTCACGGTCATGTCGGCACCGAGCACCACGTAGGCCAGCGGCATCTCGGCTCCGACGGTGTGCACCTCGAAGTCACCGACCATCGACCAGCCGTCACCTGCCGCCCTTGGGTGGAACGGGATCCGACACGCCCGCTCGATGACCTCGGGATCGGCGCCCGCCGTCGCCGCCATCAAGCGTCCACCGCTGTCGCAGACCACGCAGGGCGTTTCGCTGGCTTCCGACCACGCCGTCAGAAGGGCCTGCAGCGGCGCCGCGCTGGTCGCGACCCCCGTGAGGCGCCGGTTGAGCTCCATCGCGGTCTGCAGATCTCGGCGTTCCTGCCCCGCAATGGTCTCGAAGACCCATTTGGTGACGGCGATGAAGGGTGTCTCGTCGGGCACCATCAGCAGCGGGACACCGACGTCCTCCGCTGCCTCCCGAAGGGCGGCGGGACAGTCCTGGTACGGCAATCCGTGCCCGAGGCCGAGTGCGACGCCCGCGACGCCGGCAGCAGCGCATTCGGAGAGGTAGGCCAGGCACGCGGGTCGGGTCATCGGCAGCAACAGGCCAACCGTCATGAGCAGTTCGCCGCCACGCAGCCAGTCACTCGGCGACGTCAGTTCGGATACGTGCGCCGAGGTGACCTCTCGGCCGAGCCCGTCGGCACCGGCAACGAGCTGCAGGTTCAACGTCTCGTCGGCGACGACGTCGCCGACGGTGATCACTGCCCACCTGCACGGATGTACATTTCGCCCAATCTTAATGGACGAATTGAACAAATCGGCCATGGACGCCGATGGCGCTTCGGCGCATGGTGACACGCAACACATTCGCATGCCGTAGGAGCCCCCATGTCATCCACTGCACCCGTCGCAACCGAAGGTCGCGGCGGCTCGATGATCGAGACCCGCTCCATCGACTACGTCCCCGACGACGAGCGCCACGGGAAGGTGTCACATCAAGGTCCGTTCTGGTTCGTCGGCAACTTCCAGCCCTTCACGCTCGCACTGGGCTTCGTCGGCCCCAGCCTCGGCCTGTCGCTGTGGTGGACGATCGTCGCGGGTATCGCAGGCATCGCGTTCGGCACGCTCTTCATGGCGTTTCACGCCACCCAGGGCCCCGTCCTCGGGCTCCCCCAGATGATTCAGTCCAGGGCTCAGTTCGGTTACCGCGGCGTGCTGTTGCCGCTGATCGGTACGTTGTTCACCTTCGTCGGCTTCAACGTCGTGGACGTCGTCATCATCAAATCCGGACTCCAGTCGATCTTCGGATGGAATCCCGTCGTGGTGGCGATCGTCATCACCGTCATCGCAGCCCTCGTCGCAATCTTCGGACACGACCTGTTGCACAAGACGTTTCGCGTGCTGTTCTGGATCTCCCTGCCGCTGTGGGTCGTCCTGACCTGTGGAGTGCTGTTCGGCGGCGCGACGGGAACAACCTCCGCGACAGGCGGTTTCACGTTCGTCGCATTCCTGGTGCAGTTCAGCGTGGCGGCGTCCTACAACATCACCTACGCGCCGTACGTCTCCGACTACAGCCGCTACCTGCCGCGCAACACCAAGCCGTCCGCCATCATCGCGTCGGTGTTCCTCGGCGCCTCGGCGTCGCCCGCCTGGTTGATTCCGCTCGGCGCGTGGATGGCCACCTACCTCGGTGCGAGCGACGCCCTGGCAGGCATCAACCAGACCGGCAACGACACCTTCTCCTACCTCGGCAGCGTGCTGGCGGTCGTGTCGACGCTGGTGCTGGTCGCCACGATGGGCCTGAACGCCTATAGCGGAATGCTCACCGTCGTCACCGGACTGGACTCGCTGAAGTCGGTCAACCCGACCCGCAACCTTCGGGTGGTGACCATCGTGGTGCTCGCGGTGGCCTGGCTGGTGATGAGCCTTCTGCTCTCGAACGCGACCACGGCGCTCAACACCACGCTGCTGATCATGCTGTACCTGCTCGCCCCGTGGACCGCCGTCAACCTGACCGACTACTTCTTCGTCCGCCGCGGTCACTACGCGATCGCAGACCTGTTCACCCCCAACGGGATCTATGGCGCCTGGTCGTGGCGCGGACTGGTCGCCTTCTCGGCGGGGGTCCTTGCCGAGATACCGTTCGTCGACCTGCCGTTCTTCGTCGGGCCCGCCGCCGAGGCGCTTGGCGAGGTCGACATTGCCTTCATCGTCGGCCTGCTGGTGTCCGGTGTGGTCTACCTCGCGGTCACCAGAACGTTGGACGTCTCCGGCGAACTCGCGTCCATCGACTCCAAGGAGATCTCGTGACCATCATTGGGCCACCGGACGCCAGCCGCGTACCCAGGTACACGGACCCGGCGACGTTCGCCCGCCTGCCCCGCATCGACCAGGTCACCGACGCCGACGTCTGCATCGTCGGCATTCCCTTCGACAGCGGGGTGTCCTACCGGCCGGGCGCCCGCTTCGGCCCGGGTCACGTTCGCGCCGCCTCAAAGCTGTTGCGGCCGTACAACCCTGCCCTGGACGTGTCACCGTTCGACAGCCAGCAGGTCGCCGATTGCGGTGACATCGCGGTCAACCCCTTCGACATCGAGGACGCGATCGCAACGATCGACGCGTCGATGACCGACCTCCGCAGGCACGGCTCCACGGTCCTGACAATCGGCGGCGATCACACCATCGCGCTGCCCATCCTGCGGTCGCTCGCCCGCGATCACGGCCCCATCGCCGTGCTGCACTTCGACGCTCACCTCGACACCTGGGATACCTACTTCGGCGCGCCGTACACGCACGGCACGCCGTTCCGTAGGGCCAGCGAGGAGGGCCTCATCGACATGGAGCGCTCGCAGCACATCGGCATTCGCGGGCCGTTGTACGGCAAGCAGGATCTGGAGGACGACGCCGTGCTGGGCTTTCAGGTGATCCGTTCCGACGACTACGAGTTCGACGGCGTGAAGAGCATCGTCGACCGGATGCGGGCTCGCCTCGACGGCGGACCGGTGTACGTCTCGGTCGACATCGACGTGCTCGATCCGGCGCATGCTCCTGGTACCGGGACGCCAGAGGCAGGCGGCATGACGTCACGGGAGTTGCTGAACACGCTGCGGGGACTCGTCGGGCTCAACGTGGTCGGTGCGGACATCGTCGAGGTATCGCCCGCCTACGACCACGCCGAGATCACTGGCATCGCCGCGGCGCACGTGGGCTACGAACTGCTGTCGGTCTTGGCGGCCAATCGCTGAGATACCACGCCCCACATCGAGATAGCGCTGGCAGTCGAATTCTGCGGGAGGTTCGACTGCCAGCGCTATCTCAACGGCTTGGCGGACGGGTCGAGCCGTGCACGTTCAGTCTCGGCGACGTCGAGGTCGGACTTCGCGGAGGCCAATCGCTCGGCGGCATCCCGGGCGGTCCGCTCGGCCGCTTCGACCTGGTCGTCGGCCGCGTTCAACGCTTGCTCGGCGGCGGCCACCGACTCGAGGAGTTTCTCGTATCGGCGGCGGGCAGTCGCCAGTTCGGCGGTTCGTTCGGCGAGCGACTCGGCGGCGGCCGATGACGCGTCCTTCGCCGTCGCCGCCTCGGCCCGTGCGGAGGCAACACGGTCCTCGGCGGCAGCCAGGTCGGCCCCGGGCTGTTCCGCCTGCGCGTTGGGTTTCGACTTGGGTTTGGACTCGGATTTCAACGTGGGCTTCGACTTGGACACGGGCCCCACCGCCGTGGCCGTACCGAATTCACCGAAGCCCGACCATCTTTCGGCCTTCTCCAGCCGACCAAGCCGGGCCGCGACGTCGGGATCGGCGATGGCCGCCTGCAGCGTGCCCACGACGTCGTCACGCAGCGCGGCCGACGGCTGCGTCACCGCGGCGGCCTTGAATGCCGCCCGCACCAACTCGTCGATCAGTTTGCGTTGCACCGCTGACAACTCGCGGATCTTGGCGCCGTCCATGGCCGCGTGGGCCGCGCGGAGGCGCTCGCTGAGCTCGGCGAGTCTGCCCGTGGCGGTGCCCTCGGCGCGGACGAGGGCGTTCACCGTCCAGGCTGCCGTAGTCGGCCTGCGCGCCGCGCCGATGACTTTGGCGGCGTCGACATCCCCGCGCTTCTTGGCCGCTGCCGCCAATTCCTTGCGTCGCGCCAGGAAGTCCTCGGGTGCGACGCCGTACAGGTCGTGTATGTCGTCCTCAATGGTCACAGTGCCCTCATAGCGGAGACGCCCCTCGCAAGTGCTCGAAGATCAGCGACGTCTGAGTTCCCGCCACGTCGGCGTCGGCGTTGAGATTTTCCACCACGAACGAGCGGAGGTCATCGGTGTTTCGCGCTGCGACGTGGAGGATGAAGTCGTCGGCGCCGGCGAGGAAGTAGACGTCCATCACCTGGGGGCGCGTGCGGATGTGCTCGATGAAGGTGCCGATCTTGCCGCGCGCATTCGCCTGCAGGCTGACCGAGATCATTGCCTGGAGCGACAGACCAATGGAGGCTGGGTCGATGTCGGCGTAGAAGCCCCGGATGACGCCGATGTCCTGGAGCCGTCGCACTCGCCCGTGACACGTGGACGGTGCGATCCCGACCAGGTCCGCGAGTGCACTGTTGGACATTCGGGCATCACCGTGAAGCGCGGTCAGAATTCGCCTGTCGGTGTCATCGAGGTCGGCGGGGCGAACATTCTTCGGCGCCGCCAGGCTTGGCGCGACCAATTTCGAAGATCGTTCTGACATTCACCAACTCTAGCGAATCTCCCTCGATGCTGTTGAGATTCTTCCGAATGTTCTTCACAATTTAGGCACCAATACGAACTGAGGAGCGGTCATGCGCGTCGGAATCCCGACCGAGATCAAGAACAACGAGTACCGGGTGGCCATCACCCCGGCGGGTGTTGCCGAGTTGACCCGTCGTGGTCACGAGGTGCTCATCCAGGCCGGCGCCGGCGAAGGCTCGGCGATCTCGGACCGCGACTTCAAGGCCGCGGGTGCTCAGCTAGTCGACACCGCGGACGAGGTGTGGGCTGAGGCCGACCTGCTACTCAAGGTCAAGGAGCCCGTCGAGGCCGAATACGGCCGGATGCGCAAGGGCCAGACGCTCTTCACCTACCTGCACCTGGCCGCGTCGAAGCCGTGCACCGACGCGCTGATGGCGTCGGGCACCACCTCCATTGCCTACGAGACAGTGCAGACCACCGATGGCGCACTACCGCTGCTCGCCCCGATGAGCGAGGTCGCAGGCCGGCTCGCCGCCCAGGTCGGCGCGTACCACCTGATGCGCAGCCACGGCGGTCGCGGTGTCCTGATGGGCGGCGTCCCCGGCGTCGCACCTGCCAACGTCGTGGTCATTGGTGGCGGAATGGCAGGCGACAACGCCGCCGCCGTTGCGAAGGGCATGGGCGCTCGCGTCACCGTCTTCGACCTGAACGTCAACACGCTTCGCAAGATCGACGCCGAGTACGGCGGCGGCATCGAAACCCGCTACTCGTCGACACTGGAACTCGAGGACGCCGTCAAGCAAGCCGACCTGGTGATCGGTGCAGTGCTGGTTCCCGGCGCCAAGGCCCCCAAGCTCGTCACCAATTCGATGGTGGCGCACATGAAGTCGGGCGCGGTCCTGGTGGACATCGCCATCGACCAGGGTGGCTGCTTCGAGGACTCGAAGCCAACGACGCACGACGACCCGACGTTCACCGTCCACGACACGGTCTTCTACTGCGTCGCGAACATGCCGGGCGCGGTTCCGCGCACGTCGACCTTCGCCTTGACCAACGCGACGATGCCGTACGTGCTCAAGCTCGCCGACAAGGGCTGGCGGGCCGCGTGCGCCGCCGATGCTGCACTCGCCAAGGGGCTTTCGACCCACGAGGGCGCCCTGGTCTCCGAGCAGGTCGCTGCAGACCTCGGCCTGCCCTTCACTGATCCAGCCGAACTGCTGGCCTGAGACTTTCCTCCCCTCGCCCGGTTGGCGCCCTTCGCGGCGCCGGCCGGGCGATGTCATTTCGCTGCCGATGACAGTTCTTGACACCCGTCAAGTACGCTTGCCGCATGCTGCTGACCGACGTCCTGCCAGATGCACCGACGACCGCAGCCGCGGCGCTGGCCATGTTCGACGCCGCCCCCGCCGTCGAACCGGACTTCATGACCGGAACCTGGCACGGCGCCGAGCTGCCGACGGCCCATCCGCTGGATGGCTTGCTGGCCGCCAGCGGCTGGTGGGGCAAGCGGTTCGTCGATGCCGAGACGGTGCATCCGCTGCTGTTCCCGACCGCCGACGGTGGGGCGCTGTGGGCGCTGAACCCGGTCCTGGCGTTCGGCGGGCTCGGGGTGGCCACTCGTCTGCCCTGGCTCAAGAACCGAAACTTCGCCAGCGCCATCGCGAAGCTCAAGCCGGTGCTTGGCACCAGCTCGCCCAAGGCCCGCCTCCGTACGACGCGCTACCGCGGCGTCGACTCCGCGACCATGGTTTACGACCAGCTGCCCATCAACGACGTGTTCCGGCTGCTCGACGCCGCCGCCGGATCCGAAACGGTGCTCGGTGCGATGGATCTTCGGGGGTCGGCCAGGCCCTACTTCTTCGTCCTCCGACGCGACGACTCACTGCGCGTCGAATGAATTCGGCCGGTCAGCCGGCAGACAGGTACGGAAGCACCAGTTTCGTCACGTCACCGATGAGCGGTCGGAGCGCGTCGGCCTTCGGATCGTCGGTCTGTGATCTCGTCATGATCGACAGCACGGCACGGCGACCGTCGGGGCCGTAGACGATGCCGACGTCGTTGGTGCTGCCGTAGTCGCCGCTGCCGGTCTTGTCGGCACTGGTCCACCGCGGCGGCAAGCCGGCGCGCAGGCTCGAGGTCTGGTTACCGCGCATCCACCGTTCGAGTTGGTCGCGTTGCGCGGGTGCCAAGACGTCGCCGGTCAGAAGTCGCTCGTAGCCGGCGCCGAGCGCGCGGGGCGTGCTGGTGTCTCGCGGGTCACCGGGTATCGCCGAGTTGAGGTCCGTCTCCCACCGATCGAGTCGGGTTCGGTCGTCACCGAGCGCGCGCGCAAAGTCAGTCACCGAGGACGGCCCACCGATAAGTCTGAGCAGCCAGTTGCCCGCCGTGTTGTCGCTGTGCTGCAGCGCCGCCTCGCACAGTTCGGCGATCGTCATGGCCTGGCCCACCCTTGGCTGCGTAATCGGCGAGTTGGCAACGACGTCAACGGCTTCGATCGTCACCGCGTCGTTCAACGCGAGCTCACCGAGTTGAGCCTTCTGCAGCACCCGACCCGCGCCATACGCCTTGAACGTCGAACACATGGCAAACGGATCGTCGGCGCGGTTGGCAACGGAACGGCGAGTGTCGAGGTCGATGGCCGAGACGCCGATGAAGGCGCGATACCGACGCTCGAGCGCCGCGATCTCGTCTGCGAGCATGGGCAGCGGCTCGGAGGGGTCGGCGACGGCCCGCTTGTCCGAGCACGCCGCCAACGCAGCCAGTGCTCCCGCACCGAGCAGAAGTCCGCGTCGCGAGATGCACGTCGGATCCATCAGCCTGCGATACCCCGAAGTGCTTGCGGCAGTGACTTCTTCGACCGGTGTGGCCCGAGGACAGCGGCGCCGTAGGGTCGATTCAATAGCTGCTTCGCCACGGCATTCACCTCGTCGAGGGTCACGGCGTCGATCAGCGCCAGCGTCTCGTCGATGGTGCGGTGCTCACCGAAGTTGAGCTCACTGCGGCCGATGCGGTGCATCCGGGAACCGGAGTCCTCCAGGCCCAGCACCAAACCACCTCGCAACGACCCCTTGGCGATTCGGCATTCGGCCTCCGTGATTCCGTCGCGGGCCACCTCGGCCAGCACGTCGGCAGCTACCTGCGTGACCTCTTCGAACCGCTCCGGCAGACAGGCCGCGTACACCGACACTGCGCCCGAATCGGAGAACGTGTCGACACTGGAGTACACGGAGTACGCCAGCCCGCGAGTCTCCCGAATCTGTTGAAACAGACGCGAACTCAGCCCACCGCCGAGCGCACTGTTGAGCACCGACAGCGCCCAGCGGTGATTCCAGTGCCGTCCGGGTGTCCGCACGCCGAGGAACATGTGCGTCTGCTCGCCGTCTCGGTGGACGAGCTGAAGACTTGGCTGGCCGGGCACCCGACCGGTGCCCTTGCGGGGCGCGACGGGTCGGTTGCCCTTCACCAGTCGCGGCCCGAAGTGTTCCTTCACCAGCGCGACGACCTGATCGTGATCGACGTTGCCCGCCACGGCGACGACCATGCGTTCTGGCGTGTACCGACGCACGTGGAACGAATGCAGTTGCGCCCGAGTCATCGTCGAGATCGACTCGACACTGCCGATCACCGGGCGGCCCACCGGATGGTCGCCGAACATCGCCGCGAGGAAGACGTCTCCGAGGGTGTCCTCGGGGTCGTCGTCGCGCATGGCGATCTCCTCGAGCACGACGTCGCGCTCGATCTCGACGTCGTCGCTGGCGCACCTGCCCCGCAGCACGACGTCGGCCACCAGGTCGACGGCCAACTCCAGATCGGTGTCCAGCACGTGGGCGTAATAACAGGTGTGCTCGCGGGCGGTGAATGCGTTCAGTTCACCGCCCACGGCGTCGACCGCCTGGGCGATCTCGACTGCGGACCGAGTCGGAGTCGACTTGAACAGCAGATGCTCGAGGAAGTGGGCGGCGCCGGCCACGCTATGACCTTCGTCGCGTGACCCGACGCCTACCCACACTCCCACCGATGCCGAACGCACCGACGGAACGAATTCCGTGACGACGCGAAGCCCGCCGGGTAGCGCGCTGCGTCGAACGAACCTAGCTGCTGGCTGTCGCGGCATCGGCGGGTGCAGCACCCGAGTCCGTCGAGACGTCGGGAGCGTCGGCCGATTCGGCGTCCGCCTCTTCGGCCACCAGCACCAGCGAGATCTTGCCGCGGTTGTCGATGTCGGCGATCTCGACGCGCAGCTTGTCGCCGACCTTCACCACGTCCTCGACCTTGGCGATGCGCTTGCCGCGGCCCAGCTTGCTGATGTGCACCAAGCCGTCACGACCGGGCAGCAACGACACGAAGGCACCGAAATCGGTGGTCTTGACCACGGTTCCGAGGAACCGCTCACCGATCTTGGGCAGCTGCGGGTTGGCGATGGCGTTGATCAGATCGATCGCGGCCTGCGCCGACTCGCCGTTGGAGGCGCCGACGAACACAGTGCCGTCGTCCTCGATGGAGATCGAGGCACCGGTCTGCTCGGTGATCGAGTTGATCATCTTGCCCTTGGGCCCGATGACCTCGCCGATCTTGTCGATCGGCACCTTGATCGTGGTGATGCGCGGTGCGTAGAGACTCATCTCGTCGGGCTCGTCGATGGCCTCGGCCATCACCTCGAGAATGGTGATGCGCGCGTCCTTGGCCTGCGCCAAAGCCCCCGCCAGCACCTGCGACGGAATGCCGTCGAGCTTGGTGTCGAGCTGCAGCGCGGTGACGAAGTCCTTGGTGCCTGCGCACTTGAAGTCCATGTCGCCGAACGCGTCCTCGGCTCCGAGGATGTCGGTCAGGGTGACGAAGCGACGCTCCGTACCGCCGCCCTCCACCTCGACGTCGTCGGACACCAGGCCCATGGCGATACCGGCAACCGGAGCCTTCAGCGGCACCCCGGCATTCAGCAGCGACAGGGTCGACGCACACACCGAGCCCATCGACGTCGAGCCATTGGAGCTCAGCGCCTCGGACACCTGGCGGATCGCGTACGGGAACTCTTCGATGCTCGGCAGCACCGGCATCAGCGCCCGCTCGGCGAGCGCGCCGTGGCCGATCTCGCGACGCTTGGGCGATCCCACGCGGCCCGTCTCACCGGTCGAGTACGGCGGGAAGTTGTAGTGGTGCATGTAGCGCTTGGACGTTTCCGGTCCCAGCGAGTCGATCTGCTGGGCCATCTTCACCATGTCGAGGGTGGTGACGCCCATGATCTGGGTCTCGCCACGCTCGAACAGCGCGCTGCCGTGCGCCCGCGGGATCACGGCGACCTCGGCCGACAACGCGCGGATGTCCGTGATGCCACGGCCGTCGATGCGGAAGTGGTCGGTCAGGATGCGCTGGCGGACCAGCTTCTTGGTCAGCGAGCGATACGCCGCGCCGATCTCCTTCTCGCGACCGGCGTACGTCTCGCCGAGGCGCGCGAGCACCTCGACCTTGATCTCGTTGGTGCGGTCGTCGCGCTCTTCCTTGCCCGCAATGGTGAGCGCCTTGGAGAGCTCGTCGGTGGCCACCGAGGACACCGCGTAGAAGACGTCGTCCTGGTAGTCCGGGAAGACCGGGTAGTCGGCGACCGGCTTGGCAGCGCTGTCGGCCAGCTCCTGCTGCGCGTCGCACAGTGCGGCGATGAACGGCTTGGCGGCCTCGAGGCCCTCGGCGACGACGGACTCGGTGGGCGCGCCGGCGCCGCCCGCGATGAGCTCGATGACGCGGTCGGTGGCCTCGGCCTCGACCATCATGATCGCCACGTCGGCCGATTCACCGGTGCCGGTCTTGCGGCCTGCGACGACCATGTCGAACACAGCGGTCTCGAGCT
>NZ_JAVRQA010000109.1:0-4126 GCF_032161845.1 Mycobacterium sp. | reverse complement strand
TCCCCGGCATCCAGGCCGTCCGTCATGTCACGCGCGCGTACGGGCGCCCAGGTCGGTGACCCCGGCGGGAGGTAGACCCGCGGCGTGCTCCAGCACCTCGCAGAAGGCCTGCACATGGGGTCCCAGTTGTAGGTTCGTCGCCGTCCACGATGCGCGTAGCTCCAGTTGATGGGCCCGCGGGGGGCCAGAGATGTCGCCGTAGCGCACCGATGTCGTTGCCGTGACGGTTCCGCCCAACGCGGTGACGTGGTCCTCGTGCGACGCCAGTGCGTCGACGAGCCAACTCCACGCCACCTCGGGAAGCAGCGGGTCGACGGCTTCGGTGGAGTCCAGGTCGGCTTGGATGTAGGCCACCAGGCGCATCGTGCCGTCCCAGGCCTCCGCACCCTCGGGGTCGTGCAGGAGGATCAGCCGACCAAACGCATCGCCCTCGGATCGTTCGGGAACGATCGCCGTCTCGGGATGACGGACCTCCGCACCGAGCGCGTAACTGTAGGGCGCCAGACGCTGCGGTGGACGGATCGGGCCGAGCTCGATCTCGGGCCGGACGGTGGCGGCGTTCATTGCCTCCACCGCGGCCCGGAACTGAGCCGGCTCGACGGTGGTCATGGGTTTGACGCTAGCTGATTCGGGCAGGGGGTAGCGAAGGCGCGCCGTAGCGTTGCTGCATGGCAGCATGGGTGCCGATGAGTACCCGTCGTGACCTGCCCGAGTCGCCCTACCTGACCGCGGCCGCAGGCCGGAAGCCGACCCGTGTCCCCGTGTGGTTCATGCGGCAGGCTGGCCGTTCCCTTCCCGAGTATCGGGCGTTGCGGGCAAAGAGCACGATGATGCAGGCGTGCTTCGATGCGGAGTTGATCACCGAGATCACGTTGCAACCGGTGCGTCGGCACGGCGTCGACGCAGCCATTCTGTTCTCCGACATCGTGGTACCGCTGCGGGCATCGGGCATCGACCTGGACATCGTTCCCGACGTGGGGCCGGTCATCGCGCAGCCGATTCGCACCGCCGCCGACGTCGCGGCGATGAGGCCGCTCGAGCGTGACGACGTCGCGCCGGTCGCCGAGGCGGTATCACTGCTGGTGGCCGCGCTGGGTGACGTGCCGCTGATCGGTTTCGCGGGAGCTCCCTTCACGTTGGCCTCCTATCTGGTGGAGGGCGGGCCCAGCCGCAACCACGAGCGCACCAAGGCGATGATGCTGGGGGCGCCCGACGTCTGGCACGCGCTGATGACCGCGCTCACCGACGTCACGATCGGCTTTCTGCGCACCCAGTTGGACGCCGGCGTCGACGCGATTCAATTGTTCGACTCTTGGGCGGGCACGCTGTCGTTGGCCGACTACCGCACCTACGTGCTGCCGCACAGCGCCAGGGTGTTCGACGCGCTTGCCGTCGAGGGGGTGCCCATGACGCACTTCGGGGTCGGTACCGCCGAACTGCTCGGCGCGATGTCGGAGGCGGTGTCGGTGGGGGACAAACCCGTCGTCGGCGTCGACTGGCGTACCTCGCTCACCGACGCCGCCGCCAGGGTCCGGCCGGGTGTCGCCTTGCAGGGCAACCTGGACCCGGTGGTGCTTCTCGCGGGCTGGCCGGTGGTCGAGCGTGCGGTGCGCAACGTCGTCGACGATGGCCGCCGGGCCGTGGACGCGGGGGCCGCAGGCCACGTGTTCAACCTGGGACACGGCGTGCTGCCGCCGACCGATCCGGGCATCGTCACCGAAGCAGTAGCGCTGGTGCACTCGTTGTGACAGCAGCCTATTGTGTTGTCGGGGGTGGCATTTCAGGGTTGGTGGCCGCCCATCGGCTGCGCATCGCTGCGGGACCCGATGCGTCGATCACGGTCTTCGACCCCGCGGACCGGCTGGGCGGGGTGCTTCGCACGGAACGCATCGGCAATCAATTGGTGGACGTCGGCGCCGAAGCCTTCATCGCACGACGCCCCGAGGTGTCGGCGCTGCTCGCCGAGTTGGGTCTGGCCAACCGGCAGATCGGCACGACCGGTGTGCGACCGCTGATCTATAGCGAGGGTCGGCTACACCCGATGCCGCAGGGCACGCTGCAGGGCATCCCCGCTCACGCGTCGTCGGTCGCAGGTCTGGTCGACGATGCGACGGTCGCGCAAATCGCCGCCGAGCGCGAACGGCCGTTCTCGTGGCGGCCCGGCGCGGACCCCACGGTCGCGGAATTGATCGGCGACCGCTTCGGCGCGCAGGTGGTGGCCCGTTCGGTCGACCCGCTGCTCGCAGGGGTTTACGCGGGCTCATCGGCGACCATCGGGATGCGTTCGGCCGCACCGACTTTGGCGGCGGCGCTCGATCGAGGCGCGCGCAATCTCACCGACGCCGTCCGCGAAGCGCTGCCCCCGCCGCTGAGCGGGTCGGTGTTCGGGGCCGTGGACGGCGGCTACGCGGTGCTGCTCGATGCCCTGGTCCGGCGGGCCGCCTTCGACTGGGTTCAGGTTTCCGTGGAGCGGGTCGGGCGCGACGGCGCAGGCTGGAGTTTGGTCGATGACGAAGGCGGTCACTGGCATGCCGACGGGGTGGTGCTCGCGGTGCCAGCACCCCGGCTTCCGCGGCTGATCGAGGGTGTCGCGCCGAGCTCGGCGGCCGCCGCCAAGCGCATCCAGACTGCGTCGTCGGCGCTGGTGGTGCTGGCGCTGCCGGGCGGGACCCCACTGCCGGAGCAGTCGGGCGTGCTGGTGGCAGGCGGCGAACGGCTGCACTCGAAGGCGATGACGCTGACGTCGCGCAAGTGGGGGCGGCAGGGCAACGTGGAGTTGGTGCGGTTGTCGTTCGGGCGGTTCGGCGACACCGTGGCCCGCGACGTGGGCGACGAGGAGCTCCTGGCGTGGGCGTCCGAGGATCTCTCGACGGTCTTCGGCGTCAACTCCGAGCCGGTCGACTGCCGCGTGCAGCGCTGGATAGACGCCATGCCGCAATACGGGCCGGGGCACGCTGGGGTGGTCGCCACGGTGCGGTCCGGCCTGCCGCCGACGATGGCGGTCGCGGGCGGTTACCTCGACGGCATCGGTGTGCCCGCCTGTGTGGCGTCGGGCACCAGGGCGGCCGCCGCGTTGACGACGTCGGGCGTGGCACGATAGGTCTCATGGCCAAGCTCGACTACGACGCCCTCAACTCCATGCAGCGATACATGATGATCTCGGTGTTCTCCGTGCAACCGGAAGCGCTGGGGGAGGATCGCGCCGCGGTCGTCGACGACACCGCGACGTTCCTCAAGCAGCAGGAGGAACACGGTGTCGTCGTGCGAGGGTTGTACGACGTGGCCGGCTTCAGGGCCGACGCCGACTTCATGATCTGGACGCACGCCGAGCGGATCGAAGACCTGCAGGCGACTTACCGTGGGTTCCGCCGCACGCCGCTGGGTCTGGTCAGCGATCCAGTCTGGAGCGTGGTGGCGTTGCATCGGCCCGCCGAGTTCAACAAGAGCCACGTGCCCGCGTTCATCGCAGGCGAGGACCCAGGCGACTACCTGTGCGTGTATCCGTTCGTCCGCTCCCTGGACTGGTACCTGCTGCCCGATGACGAGCGTCGCAAGATGCTCGTCGAGCACGGGGTGGCGGGTCGCGAGTATCCGGACGTCCGGGCCAACACCGTGCCCGCGTTCGCGCTCGGCGACTACGAGTGGATCCTGGCGTTCGAGGGACCGGACCTTGGCCGCATCGTGGAGCTGATGTGGAAGCTGCGCTACACCGATGCTCGGCGACACGTCCGCGAGGAGACGCCGTTCTTCACGGGTCCGCGCGTGGGCGTCGAGGAACTCGTCGCCCGCCTGCCCTAACCTCCGGCGGGCACCAGCTTCAGCGAGATCGAGTTGATGCAGTAACGCTGGTCGGTCGGCGTGGGATAGCCCTCGCCCTCGAAGACGTGCCCAAGGTGGCTGTGGCAGTTGGCGCACACCACCTCGACGCGGTGCATGCCGCCCGAGTCGTCGGACCGCAGGATCACGGCGTCCGAGTCGGCCGGATCGAAGAAAGACGGCCAGCCGCAATGGGATTCGAACTTCTCGGTGCTGCGGAACAACTCGGCTCCGCAGGCCCGGCACTGGTAGATACCTTCGGCCGTCGTGTCGGTGTACTCGCCGGTGAACGGGCGCTCGGTGCCCGCTT
>NZ_JAVRQA010000108.1:0-4251 GCF_032161845.1 Mycobacterium sp. | reverse complement strand
AGGAACGGGACGTCGACGAGTCCACGGGCGAACTCCTCGACGACGAGGGCAACCTCGACGCCCGTCGCTTCGTCGGATCGCAGCGATCGCCAGCCGGTGGCCTGAACGGTCTTCTCGAGCCGCGCGACGCGGCTGTCATCGTCGAGATCGGCGACCGATCCCGGGCCGAGGTCGTCGGCCAGCTTGGCCGCCTCCTCGCGCAATTGTCGTTGTTCGGAGGTCAGACGGACGTCCACAGTCGCTCCTTGAGCACTCGACGCAATACCTTTCCTGAAGGGAGACGGGGAATCTCGGGCACGAAGACCACCTGGCTCGGCCGCTTGTAGGACGCGAGCCGGTCGGCGACCAGCTGGATCAACTCGTCGGCTTCGACGGGGGCGCATCGCGTGACCGCCGCGACGACTGCTTCACCGTTCGCCGGGTCGGGCACTCCGAACACCGCGCAGTCGCCGACCGAGGGGTGGCCGTGCAGGACGGCCTCGATTTCGGCGGGCGCCACCTGGAAGCCACGCACCTTGATCATTTCCTTGGCCCGGTCGGTGATTCGCAGCCAGCCCTCGGCATCGAGATAGCCGACGTCGCCGCTGCGGTACCAGCCGTCACTGAAGGCCGTTTCGGTGGCCTCGTCGGGAAGGTAGCCGGCCATCGCGGACGCGGACCTGACCTGAATCTCGCCGACCTCACCCGGGAACACCGGCTCGCCGGTCACCAGTGAGACCACCCTGATCTCGACACCCCTCACCGCACGGCCGACGGTGTCCAGGTGCTCGCCATCGAGGGCGTTGCACGAGATGACCGGCAATTCGCTTGCGCCGTATGCCGTCACCCACGTGATGCCGGTCCGCCTGGTGACTTCGTCCGCGACGCTCGTCGTGACGGGCGTGGCGCACCACATCACGTAGCGCAGCGACGAGAGGTCGTAGGACTCCAACCCGGGATGAGCGGCGAGGGCGAGGGCGATCGGCGCAACCGCCATCTCGACGGTGATGCGGTCGGCTTCGATGTGGCGCAGCATCTCGTCGACGTCGAAGCGTGGGTGCAGCCGGATCCAGGCACCTGCAGCCAACGCGGTGGCGATGTTCAGCAGGCCGAGGATGTGCGACGGCGGGGTCATGATCTGCATGCGGTCAGTCGAGGACAGGTCCAGCGCCGCCCGCCAGTGCGCGACGGCCGCCGCGAAGGCGCCGTGCGTGTGCCTGACCGCCTTCGGCATTCCGGTCGTCCCCGAACTGAACACGAACAGCGCGTCGGAGTCGGGGCTGATCGTGGCGAATTCCCGACGGCCGGGCGCGATGGGCTCGTCGAGGCGCAGCATCGGCATCAGATCGCCGAGCACCGCGTTGTCGCCGACGGCATGGGCAGGCCCTGTCAGTGCCAGCGCGTGTGCCACCTCGGCCCGCTTCCAGGAGGTGCTAACGAGTACGACGGCGGCGCCAAGTGCCCAGATGGCGTTCATCGCGACGACGAACTCGGGCCGATTGGACGACATCAGGGCGACGCGATCGCCGGCGCGGACCCCGCGGTGTTCTAACGTGGTCGCCATGCCGCTGACCAGCGCGTCGAGCTCGGCGCGGGTGTACTCCCGATCTCCGAAGGCGAGGACGGGCGCTTCACCCATGCGCGATTCTTCGATCACCGCAACCCGACCTCCCGCCTTTCGCTCGCAGGGTTGAGAATATCCTATCGATTATGGAGAATAGTATTCTCACATAGACAGAATGACGATGCCAGGAGTGCTTAGATGACCGCAGACCCCGTACCGAGCCAAGAGGCCGGGGGCGAGGTGACGATCCTCCTCGACCGCCAGAAGACGTCGGTCAAGCCGATGCCCGGTGAGACTCTGCTCGAGAGCGCGCGGCGGGCCGGTCTGACGCCACCGTTCTCCTGCGAAGCGGGCAACTGCGGCACGTGCATGGCGAAGCTGACCGACGGCACCGCGACCATGCGCGTCAACGATGCGCTGGACGACGACGAGGTCACGGACGGCTACGTGCTGACCTGTCAAGCCGTTCCCGACACGGACTACGTCACCGTCGATTACGAGGACTGACCCTCGGTGGGGCGGGAGTGCTCGCCCAGCTTCGGCGGCGCTCCATACTCGGGGTCGTAGCCGAGGACGCGGATGGGGCTGCGCACCAGATCGAACTCCCCTGCCGTCACCACGACCTCTGGAGTGAGCCGCAACGCCTCGGGCAGTGTGCGCACCGCGGCCGCCGGGATGCCGAGTGGACGCAGCCGCGCTTCCCAGCCAACCGCCGTGTCCGACGCCAGCACCGCGGAAACGGCCGCGAGTACCTCGTCGCGGTTGGCGGCACGCTCGGCCATCGTCGCAAACCCCGTGACGCCTGCCTCGGCGGAGAACAGCCGCCAGAAGCCGTCGTGGGTGATGAACAGCGCCAGGTAGCCCTCGGCCGTGTCGAACAGTTGCGCCGGAACGTAATACGAGTGCGCACCATTCGGGTGGCGGCGCGGTTCGATGCCGTCGTTGAGGTAGGCCGACGCCCGGTAGTTCAGCTGCGACAGCATGACGTCACGCAGCGAGACATCGACCTGGCCGCCGCGGCCAGAGACGATCTGCGCGAGAAGCCCTAGGGCGGCCGTCAGCCCAGTGGAGTTGTCGGCCGACGAATATCCAGGGAGGGTGGGCGGCCCGTCGGGGTCGCCGGTCAACGAGGCGATTCCCGTGGCGGCCTGAATCACGTAGTCGAACGCGGGATCATCGCCCGCCTCGAGTCCGTATCCCGTCAGCGCGACGCACACGATCTTCTCGTTGTGCCGACGCAGCGCCTCATAGGTCAGACCGAGCCTGTGAATGCCGGACGGCTTCAGGTTGACCAGTAGCGCATGCGATTCCGCAACGAGCTCACCCAGCCTGCGCTGTCCCTCCTCGGTGGCGAGTTCGAGGCAGACGCTGCGCTTTCCGCGGTTGAGGCTGGCGAAGTAGCTGTCGCTCACCTGCCGCGAGATGTCTCCGCCCGGCGGCTCGATCTTGGTGACGTCGGCACCGAGGTCGGCGAGCATCATCGTGGCGTACGGACCCGCCAGCATGTGGCCAACCTCGAGGATGCGAATGCCTTCGAGCGGACCCGTCATCTGCGCCCTCGGCTCTTCGCGCGAGCGCTCATCGCACGGCCTTGGCGAGCTCGCCGATCATCTCCCTGGTGCGGTACTTGGACGCGATGAGCTCGTCGCGGGTGTCACCGATCGGCAGCAGTCGCACCGAAAGGTCGGTCACCCCGGCATCGGCGAACTGCTTGAACCGCGCCAGGATCGACTCCTCATCGCCGGCGGCACACAGATCGCCGACATTGCGGGCATCGCCACGATCCAACAGCTTCTGGTAGTTGGGCGAGGTCTCGGCTTCGGACAGGATCCGGTTCGCCCGCTCCTTGGCCGCGTCGATCTCGGAGTTGGCGCACAGACACACCGGGATGCCTGCGACGATCCGGGGCGCGGGTCTGCCCGCGTCGGCCGCCGCCTTGGTGATCCTCGGAGCGATGTGGTCGCCGATGGCGCGCTCGTCGGCCATCCACAGCACGGTGCCGTCGGCGAGTTCGCCCGCAATCTGCAGCATCACCGGACCCAGTGCGGCAACCAGCACCGGCATCGGCGAATCAGCGCCCAGCACAGTCGGATTGTGCACGGTGAAGGAGTCGTTCTCGACGTCCACGGGCCCGGGACCGGCGAGTGCGGCGTTGAGCACCTCGAGGTAGTCGCGGGTGTAGGCGGCGGGCTTTTCGTAAGGTACGCCGAGCATGTCACGCACGATCCAGTGGTGTGACGGACCCACACCGAGTGCAGTCCGGCCGGCCGCCATCGCGTGCACCGACAACGCTTGGCGTGCAAGGGCGATCGGATGCTGAGCTTGCAACGGCACCACGGCGGTGCCCAGCTCGATGCGCGACGTGTGCGCGGCCATCACCGCCACCATGGTCAGCGCGTCGAAGTCGTTGGGTACCTGCGGCATCCAGGCAGTGTCCATGCCTGCGGACTCGGCCCATTCGATGTCGGACACCAGCTTGGAGACCTTGCGCGCCATGTCGCCGCGCTCGGCCCCGATCATCACGCCCAGTCTCATTGCCCGCCCCGCTTCGCCCGCCCGAGTCTCATTGCTCCGCCACCTTTTCCGTGAGCGCGCGCACGTCACGCACCAGATCGTCCAGTGGAGTGCCGGTGGGAAACACGGCGGCAGCCCCTGCCGCAAGCAGTTTCGGCACGTCGGCATGCGGGATCGTGCCGCCCACCACAACG
>NZ_JAVRQA010000107.1:0-6393 GCF_032161845.1 Mycobacterium sp. | reverse complement strand
TGCCCGTCAGCCCCGAAGCGCCAATCGAGCAACGGCAGCAGGATGTACAACAGGATCGGACCGATCCACAGCGGCGCCTGAGCCGCCGCGTGCCAGCCGAGCTGGTTCAACGCCCAGATCACCGGCAGCATCACGAAGATCGCCGTCGGAACGATGAGGCCCATCAGCCACAGGTAGCGCTTCCTGTCGCGCCACTGCTCGACCGGGACTTCCGACTCAACGTTCGTGGTCATAGCTCGTTCACCTCCATGTGAGTGCCATCACTGTCGAATTTGACTATAGAACCGTTTTTGTCCGTTGTCTATACACAGATGCATGTTTTGTAAAATGACGCGGCCATGACCACCGCACCGGAGACGGGTTGGCTCGGCAAGCACGCGGGTACCTTCCGCGCATGGGCCGGGAACACGCAGTCGTCATCGGCGCGAGCATCGCGGGCATGTGCGCCGCGCGGGTCTTGTCAGATCACTACGCGAAGGTCACCGTCTTCGAGCGCGACGACCTTCCCGACCGACCGGGCAACCGGGCCGCCGTGCCACAGGGCAAGCACGTACACCTGCTCATGGCGCGCGGGGCGGCCGAATTCGAGGCCCTGTTCCCCGGCATCTTGGACGACATGGTCGCGGCAGGCGTGCCGAAGCTGGCCAACCGCCCCGACTGCATCTCCTTCGGAGCTGCCGGCCACCTGCTTGGCACCAACACGACCCTGCAGAAGGAATTCACCGCCTACGTGCCGAGCCGGCCGCACCTGGAGTGGCAGATCCGGCGAAAGTCGCTGGCGATTCCCAATGTCGAACTGGTGCGCCAGGGCATTGCCGAACCTCGGTACGAGGCCGCCGAGGAGCGCGTCACCGGCGTGCTAATTGAAACCGGGAACGAATCGAGTGCGGTGGACGCCGACCTCGTGGTCGACGCCACCGGACGCGGCACGCGGCTGCCGGTATGGCTGGAGCAGTGGGGCTACGGCCGACCGGCCGAGGACACCGTTGACGTCGGCATCCACTACGCGACGCACCAGGTGCACATCCCCGACGGCCTGATCGTGGAGAAGGTCGTCGTCGCTGGGGCGTCTCGCGAGCACCCGGTCGGCCTCGGCATGCTCTTCTACGAGGACGGCAACTGGGGAGTGACGACGTTCGGGACCGGCAAGGCCGAGCCGCCGCAGAACTTCGACGAGATATGCGACCTCGCCGACGTGCTGTTGCCTGCGCACGTCAGTGCCGCGCTGCGGGCCGGTGAGCCGCTCGGCGAAATGGCGTTCCACAAGTACCCAATGAGCAGATGGCGCCGCTATGACCGGATGCGCCGTTTCCCCGCAGGCATCATCCCGTTCGGCGATGCCGTCGTGAGCTTCAATCCGACGTACGGCCAGGGCATGACGATGACGTCGATTCAGGCGGGCAACCTCAGCACCGTGCTGAAGTCCGGGGACCCGGACGTCGCGGGCCAACTGTCCCGCGCAACGAAGAAGACCACCTGGCCGGTGTGGACGATGAACGCCATCGGCGACCTCGCACTGCACAACGCGTCGTCAGACCGCGTGCCGTGGTGGTACCTGACGGTCGGCAACCTCTTCGACGGATTCCTTGGCGCCGCCGAGACGGAAGCCGATCTCGCCGAGTGGTTTCTGCGTCGGTTCAGCCTGCTGGACAGCCTCTACATGGTCCCGGACGCGCGCACGCTCGGCCGCACGGTCCGGCACAACATGGGCCTGCTAATCGGCGAGAAGATCAGAGACGCGAAGTCCATTATGAAGTCAGCGCGCGATCGAGATCCGGTTCCAAGTAGATGACCGTCGCCGCGGGTACCGCGGCACGAACGGCTACCTCGGCGGCATCGATGCTGGCCGCCACGGTGGCCAGGTCGGTTCCCGATGCCAACGCGATCTTGGCGCCGACCAGAAGGTCGTCCGGACCCATGTACTGCGTGCGCAGGTGAATCACGCGATCGATGTGGGCCGTCTGCTCCAACGCGCTCCGAATCGCCTGTCCCTCTTGGAGTGTCGCGCCCTCCCCGATGAGCGCACTGTGCATCTCGATCATCAGGATGACCGCGATCACCGCTAGGAGCACACCGATGCACAGGGTGCCGACGCCGTCCCAGACCGGGTTGCCCGTCGCCACCGTCAGACCGACGCCCGCAAGCGCGAGGGCGAGTCCGATGAGGGCACCGGTGTCCTCGAGCAGGACCACCGGCAGTTCCGGATTGCGCGATCTGCGGATGAACTGCCACCAGCTGCCAGACCCCTTGAGCGGGCGCGACTCCACCATCGCCGTCCGAAAGCTGTAGGACTCCAAGCAGATTGCCACGCCCAGGATGGCGACCGCCACCAGTGGCGATGTCAGCTCGTGCGGGTGGACGACCTTCTCGTAACCCTCGTAAAGGGCGAAGGCCGCGCCGAGGGAGAACAACACCAACGCGACCACGAAGGAATAGAAGTAGCGACTTCGCCCGTACCCGAACTGATGTAGCGCATCGGGTTCCTTGTCTGCTTGCCGCTGGCCCCACAGCAGCAGACCCTGATTGGACGTGTCGGCTATGGAGTGGACCCCCTCCGCGAGCATCGACGAGCTGCCGGTGATCAGGAAGCCGACGAACTTGGCGGTCGCGATGCCCGCGTTCGCCAACAGGGCGGCCACGATCGCGCGCTTGCTACCGGATGTCGACAAGGTCGAACCCCTCCGTCAGATGCCGACCGTGGCGCGGAACAACGAGGCAGGCTCGTCGGCGACCAAGCGAATCGGCCCGTCGTCGGCCGCCACCCACGCCGCCGCTCCGCGGTCGAGGGTGAGCACGCTCGACTTCGCGTGTACCTGGACCGAGCCTTCGGTGCACAACAGCACCTGAGGACCATCGTGTCGGGCTGGCGCGTCGATCTGGTGTCCAAGTTCGCGACCGTCGAGACGCAGCAGGGACACCGCAAACTCGAGTGCCGGCGTGTGGTAGAGCACCTCGATTCCGTCGATCGAGGTCCGTGGCCGGAGCGCGGATTCGTCGGTCGGCGTGAAGTCGAGCACGCGGAGAAGCTCTGGCACGTCGACGTGCTTGGGAGTCAGGCCTCCGCGCAATACGTTGTCGGAGTTGGCCATCACCTCGAAGCCCATGCCGTGCAGGTAGGTGTGGAGGTTTCCGGCGGGCAAGTAGATGCCTTCCCCCGGTGCGAGGGTGATCCGGTTGAGCAGCATGGACGCCAGCACGCCCGCATCGCCGGGATACCGCTCACCCAGCTGCAGCGTCGTCTTGGCTTCCTTGGCGAAATCTCCTGCACCCGAACGCAAGTAGTTGACGGCACCGTCGAGCACCGCGGGCACCAGGACGTCGAGGGCGGCCTGCGGCGCCGTGATCCACGTAGTGAAGAGCGCGCGTAGGCCGTCCTCGTCCGTAGGAGCGGACAGCAGGTTGACGTACGGATCCAGCTCGGCCACCGCGAGCGCCTTGAGGAGCTCGATGCTGCGGGCGACGGGACGGAATCCCGCCAGTGCCTCGAACGGGGCCAGCGCCACGATCAGTTCCGGCTTGTGGCTTCGGTCGCGATAGTTCCTGGTGGGTGCCGACACGGGAATGCCCTGGCGATCCTCCCGCGCAAATCCCTCCATCGCCTGGGCGGCACTGGGGTGCGCCTGCAGTGACAGGGGTTCGTCCGCCGCGAGAACCTTGGCCAAGAAGGGAAGCGCATCACCGAAGTGTTCGCGCGCCACGGCCCCCAACTGGCCGTCGGGATCTGCGGCGATGGTGTCGAGCAGCGACCGCTCCCCGCCGTCGCCTTCCAGCCAGGCGGGATCGCCGGGGTGCGCCCCCAGCCACAGTTCAGCCTCGGGATGCAATGTGGGACTGAACTTTCCACTGAATTCAGCTATGGCGGTATGCGATCCCCATGCGTAGGTCCGCAACGCGCCGCGTAATAGGTCCACGTGTCTAACCTCGAACCAGTCGCAGGTAGGCCGCAGTCATTTCCAGACGCACCGCCAACATCGCCAATTGCTGCTCGGGGCGACCACTTGGCCGCGGCGTCACGACGTCGGGCACGTCGTCGGCGCTCACCACGTCGACGTCGTCGTAGCCGCTGAGGGTCGCGACGATCGCGGGCCGTTCCTCGTCGGTCGCGATCACGACGGTCCGCACTCGGGCGGGCAGTGGGCCGTCGATCTCCTCGTCGTGGAAGATGGAGGACTCGTAATTGGTTGGACTGCTTGCCAATCCGCGACGCAGCGCAACCAGCACGTCGGCCATCCCCACGGTGGCGACGGACTGCTGCGCCACGCGAAGCAAAATGGCGCCGACATGTCTGGCGAGCGCCACACTGGCGGGGTTGGCGCCGGCCAGGACGACGTCGCGGCCGGACATCCGCTCGGCGAGCGACTTGGCCGGGTTGGTGAACAGCTCGCGGCCCGCGCTATTACGCAGCGCCTCGGCGTCGAGTGCATCGGCCAGCTCGGCAAGGTTGACGCTCATGCCGGGAAGGACGACGTGCAGGGTAGCGAGGCCAGCGGCGAGATAACGGACGAGCGCGAACTCGTCGGGCACCAACAGTCGCGGCGCCAGCACCACCGCTCGACCCGCCGCGACCTCCCGAAGTGGTCCCTCGTCGGGAGCCGCCACGACCACTCTGGCGCCGCGCCGGATTCCACTCGCGGCTGCGGCCACCAGTACCGGATCCGCGGGATCGTCACCCGCCACGACCATGACGTCGAGGGCTCCGATCCACGGGGGGACTTCGGAAGCCACCACGATCGGTGCGGCCGTCGAACCACCGAGGGCGGCCGCCAGCATGGCGCCTGCCGCCTCCGCGGCGCCCCGACTGGCCACCCAGATCACGGTGCGCGGCGGATGATCTCCGCGTAGCGACTCGAGCGCGCCCTCATCCAAGGCGGCGGCCGTTGCACGCATCTGCGCACCGCCCATCGATGCGGCCCGCAGCAAACCGTCCCGGTCGGCGGCGAGCAGACCTTCGACGTCGTCGAGGTCGATGGTCGCGTGCGCGGCACTCACGTGGCAGTCTCACTCAGCGAGGCAATCTGGGCCGCAACGTCGTCGACGATCGCCGCAACGTCATCGGAGCTCCGCGCTTCGACGTTGAGCCTCAGCAACGGCTCGGTGTTCGAGGTGCGCAGGTTGAACCAGGTGCCGGCACCAAGGTCGACGGTGACTCCATCGAGGTGATCGATCGACTGGATGCGGCTGCCGAAGGACTTCAGCACGGCGTCGACGCATGCGGGCGCGTCGGCGACGGTGAAGTTGATCTCGCCCGATTCCACGTACCGCTGGTAGTCGGCCATCATCTCCGACAGCGGCCGGTCCCGTTCGCCGAGCGCTGCGAGAACGTGGAGCGCGGCCAACATCCCGGAGTCCGCACCCCAGAAGTCACGGAAGTAGTAATGCGCCGAATGCTCTCCGCCGAAGATCGCGCCCGACTCGGCCATCAGTGCCTTGATGTAGGAATGCCCGACCCTCGAGCGCAGGGCAGTGCCGCCGCGTTCGACGATCAGTTCGGGCACCGCTCGCGAGGTGATCAGGTTGTGGATGACCGTGGCACCGATCTCCCGACCAAGCTCCCGCCCGGCCACCAGGGCCGTCACTGCGGAAGGCGACACCGGCTGACCGAGTTCGTCGACGACGAAGCAGCGGTCGGCGTCCCCGTCGAACGCGAGCCCGATGTCAGCGCCGGTTTCGAGCACGTGACGCTGTAGGTCGACGAGATTGGCTGGGTCGAGCGGGTTGGCCTCGTGATTCGGGAACGTACCGTCGAGTTCAAAGAACAGCGGCAGCAGCGTGACCGATGTCAGCGGACCCAGTACCGCAGGCGTGGTGTGCCCGCCCATGCCGTTGCCCGCGTCGACCGCCACCCGAAGCGGTCGGAGCGCCGAGATGTCGACGAGCGAGCGCAGGAAGTCTCCGTAATCGCCAAGCACGTCACGATCCTCGAGGACTCCCGACGCCCCATCGAAGGCAGGCACCCCGTGGATGACCTCGTCGCTGATGGCGCTCAGTCCGGAGTCCTTGCCGACGGGCTTGGCTCCGGCGCGGCAGAGTTTGATGCCGTTGTAGGCCGCCGGGTTGTGGCTGGCGGTGAACATCGCGCCTGCGCAGTCGAGCAGACCGGACGCGAAGTACAGCTGGTCCGTCGACGCAAGGCCGATCCTGGTGACGTTCAAGCCTTGCGCGACGACCCCTTCGGCGAACGCCGCGGCCAGCGACGGGGAACTGGCCCGCATGTCGTAACCGATCGCGACGCGATCGGCACCCTCGTCGCGGACCAGCCTGGCGAATGCGCCGCCGACGTCTGCCACGAATTGTTCGTCGATTTCTTCGCCGACGAGTCCACGAACGTCATACGCCTTGATGACGCGGTTGACAGCCGCAGCGGGCCTCGACATGGATCTCCTCGCGAAGGGG
>NZ_JAVRQA010000106.1:0-15849 GCF_032161845.1 Mycobacterium sp. | reverse complement strand
GACGCCGTCGTGATGTTCGGCGACCTCGCGGTCATCACCAATCCTCGTCAACCGGCACGCAATCCGGAAATCGTTGCGGTCCAACGAACCATCGATGAACTGGGACTCGATGTTGCAGCGATCACCGAGGGAACACTCGACGGCGGTGACGTGCTGAAGGTCGGTTCCCAGGTGTACGTCGGCCTCAGCGGCACCACCAACGCGTCGGCGATCGAGCAGCTGGCACAGATCCTGACCCCCCGCGGATACACCGTCGTGGCAGTTCCTCTGACCAAGGCGCTGCATCTGAAGAGCGCGGTCACGGCACTACCCGACGGCACCATCATCGGATACGAGCCCGTCGTGGACGACCCTGGACTGTTTCCGTCCTTCGTCGCCGTATCCGAGGAACCGGGCGCACACGTGGTCATCCTCGATGACGACCACTTGCTGATGAGTTCGAGGGCGCCGGAGACGGCCGCGTGGTTGACCGACCGCGGCTACCGATTGGAACCCGTTGACGTCTCGGAATACGAGAAGCTCGAGGGCTGCGTGACGTGCCTGAGCGTGCGGGTTCGCTGAGCCGGCCATGACATCGCGCCGTTGAGGCACAATCGTATGCGTGACGACACCGCCGCAGGGCCCGCAGCGACCGGGCGACCGCGGCGAACCAGTCCGCCCTGACGCTCCGACACGACGGATTCCTCGCCCCCCGCCACCTGAACCACCGACGCAGCAGTTCCGAGCGCGGCAGCGTCCAAGCGATGCGGTGCCCACTGAGCGAATTCGGCTGCCGCACAGGACTTCTGGTCCACCTCCTGAGATCGGTCCTCCGCCGATCGGGCCACCTCCGCGCACTGGTCGGGAACCGCAGCCGCAGGCCGCCAAGAAGCCGCGCCGCTCCTGGCTCCGTGATCCGCTGTCGCTGTCCCTCGTCGCCATCATCGTGGTGGCGGTCATCGTCGGCGGGCTTGCCGGAACCGAGCTGTACGCGCGCCATCGCGTTGACGGCATCTTGGTGGAGATCGCCGAATGCGTCGTCAAGGACGGGGCGACCGTCTCGTTCGGGGTCAATCCACCCTTCCTTTGGCAGCACCTCACTGGCCACTACACGAACATCTCGGTGTCCACCGACGGGAATCAGGTACAGGACGCGAAGGGAATGCAGGCCGACGTGTCCGTGTCGGATGTTCGGTTGCACGGCACGTCGGATTCGAAGGGGACCATCGGTTCTCTCAACGCCACGCTGACGTGGACGGCCGCGGGCATCAAGGACACCGTCGCGGCCAACCTTCCCGGTGTGGGCAATCTGGTCACCGGGGTGACGACCGACCCGGCGGCGGGCACGCTCAACCTGGAGGCCGGAAGCATCACGGTGACCGCCAAACCGGTGGTGGCCAACGGCGACCTCGGCTTGGAGGTGGTCGACGTCGCAGGCCCGCTGGCGAAGGACACCGTGCAGACCGCTCTCGACGGGCTCACCGCGAAGTTGAACGCTCAGTACCCGCTCGGCATTCACGCCGACAGCGTGGCGGTGACCGACACGGGCGTGGTCGGAACGTTCTCCACGCAGAACGCGTCGATTCCTCAGGACGACGCCGACGCGTGCTTCGCTCGGCTGTGAGCGGTCGATGGCCTAGCACGTCCGGCGTTGGCCTGTCGGCGAATCCCATTCCAGCGTAAGCCAATTGATCCGAAATTCGCTCGCACCGATCTTCGCCCACCGTGGTGGCGCTAACGAGCCCGCGAGCCCTTGGGCGGTTGCACGCCGTGGGCGAGCCCGTTGGCGACGTGGATTCCTGCGGCGAAGTCGGCGAACTTATGAAACGCGTGGCTGCTGACGATCCGCTGCCTGCGAGATGGTCGTTTGTACAACATGTTTCAATCATCGTCGGCAGATGGCCCGATCAACAGTGGCACTAAGGCCGATATTCGATAAGATAGTGACATGCATTCGGTGGCGATCCTGGCCTACGACGGAATGTCGGGCTTCGAGTCTGGTCTGGCTTCAGAGATCTTCGGGATCACCGAATTCTCGGAGATGTTCTCTGCGGGCATCTCAAGACCGTGGTACTCGGTCAAGCTGTGTTCCGAGCAGCCCGAAGTTCGAATGGTGGGCGGCGCGACGGTGCGGACGTCGTACGGGCTGGCCGATCTGGCCGCCGCCGATACGGTCGTCATTCCCAGCGTTCGAGACGTTACCGAGCCGACCTCGCCCGCCGTCGTCGAAGCGATTCAGGCTGCGCACGAGCGAGGTTCGCGGCTGGTGTCCATCTGCTCGGGTGCGTTCGCGCTTGCCGCGGCGGGAGTGCTCGATGGCCGGTCGGCCACGACCCACTGGATCTACGTGGACCTCCTGCAGGAGCGTTATCCCGAGGTCGACGTCGATCCGACACCGCTGTACGTCGACGGCGGCAACGTGCTCACCAGCGCAGGATGTGCTGCGGGCCTTGACCTGTGCCTCCACGTCGTGCGCGCCGATCACGGCGCCCGAATCGCCAACGACGTCGCGCGACGGATGGTGGTCGCGCCGCACCGCGCCGGGGGACAGGCCCAGTACATCGAGTCCCCGGTGCCGGAACCAACGACCGACGGCCAGATCGCGGCCGGAATGGCTTGGGCCCTGGCGAATCTGGACTCGCCGATCACGCTCGACGAATTGGCCGCGCAGTCAGCACTGTCACGGCGAAGTTACCTCCGGAGGTTCGCCAAGTCGACCGGGACCACCCCGATCAAATGGCTCATCGCGCAACGCATTCAGGCGAGCCTGGCACTCTTGGAGTCCTCATCACTGTCGATCGAGCAGATCGCCGCACGGGTCGGCTTCGACTCACCGGTGACCTATCGGCACCACTTCGTCCGCACGCTGCGCACGACACCCAGCGAGTACCGCGCCAGCTTCACGGGCCGGGCATGATGGTTGTCGTGGAGTCGACCCGCGTGGACAGCTGGTTGTGGGCGGTCCGGCTGACGAAGACAAGACCGGACGCCGCTGCGGCCTGCCGGGGCGGACACGTGCGAATCAACGATCGGCCGGCCAAGCCTTCCACGACGGTGTCGCCCGGTGACGAGGTGCGGGCCCGACTGGGGGAGAGGACGCGGATCGTCGAGGTGGTGCGGGTCATCCAGAAGAGAGTGGGTGCAGCCGACGCCGTGACGTGCTTCCTCGATCACACGCCCGCGCCGCCGCCGGTGGTTGACGTGCCGGTGGCGTTCCGCGATCGGGGCGCCGGGCGGCCGACGAAGCGGGACCGTCGTGCGCTGGACAAATGGCGGGCGAGCCAGGGCTGAGCTCACCCAACATCGATGTCGGGTCGCGCAAAGTCGATGTGTGGGACGATGGCCGTGCGCCGCGACCCACTCCAATGGAGGGTGAACGCGGCCACCACCAGAGAGGACAACCGGGATACATGACTGATGGACAGCGCGTCACCGCCGCAAACGCCGCGAAGATCGTGTTCGCGGGCGTGATGATCGCCGGCAGTGCCCTGGCCATGGCCGGCCACGCCGGTGCCGATCCAGTGGCGCCATACACGCCGGTACCAGGGGCTCCGGACGCTCCGCCTCCTCCTGGCCAGCCCGTGGCCGAGGCGGCCGACGCACCTGTGGCTCCGCCGGCACCTCCACCAGTTGGTGCCCCCGTGGTGCCAGAGATCGCCAACCCCCAGTACGGGACCGGCTCGGGGCCGTTGGGCTTCCTCAGGGATGCCTGGCATCAGGCCAAGGATCCGTACAACCTCGGTGATTCCCCCGATGGCTTGCCGGCTGGGGGTGCCCCACCTCCCGGTGCAGGCCCACCGCCACCGCTGCCGCCAGGATTCAAATCGGTGAACTTCCCCGAGTCCGACACCGTCTCGACTCAAGCTCCGCCCAACTCTGGTGGGCCCGCGCTACCGCCCGGCTATTACCCACTGAACGGCCCGCCGCCCCCCGGATTCGAAGCGCCGCCCGCGGCGCCCGCCGATCCGGCGGCACCACCGGTGATCCTGCCTGCGCCTGCGGGGTAGTAACTCAGCCTGAGCGGGCCGCAGCGTAGCCGTTCAACCGGCAGTGTTGCGGTGCTTGCACCCCGGCCAGCAGCACGGTCGGCGCTGGCCTTCCTCGAGTTCTTCCTGAGTGCGACGGATGCGGCGTTCCCTGGTCTTGTCCTGCTTGGCATCCTCGACCCAACAAATGAACTCATTGCGAGCCAAGGGCGTGATGTCCTTCCAGGCAGTGAGCGCCGTGCCGTTCGCGATCAGCGCCTTGCGCAGGTCAGCAGGCAACTCGTGCACCACGCCGCCGGGCACTCGTTGGCCACCCACGGGGTCAGGCTAATCGTTCACTCAGCCCGTGATGCCAAGAACTTTGATCGCGAAGACGAGCGTGTCGCCCTTCTGGATGCCGGCGCTTGGCTGACCGTCGGGGTAGCCGTCGGCAGAGGCCATGGCAACGGCGACCGTCGACCCGACGTGCTGTCCCGCGATGGCCTTCTGGAAGCCCGGCACGACTCTGTCGAGTGGGAATTCCGCAGCCTCTCCCCGTTCGTAACTGCTGTCGAACACGCTGCCGTCACGTCCGTTGACGCCCATGTAGCAGACGGAGACCGTCGCGGTGTCCCCGACGACTGGCCCGTCGCCGGCCTTCAGAGTGTGAACCTGAGTTTCACCGACGCTGAACGGCCCGTCGACCTTGACCTGCGGGGCAGCCGTGTCCGTCGATCCGGTGACGGCCACATTGCCGCTCGTTCCGGTCAGCGTCCACTCGGGCGCGCCGCCGGTCGGCACTGCCGTTGGGCACGACGCCGTATCGGCGACGGCGGACGGGCTTGGTGCAGCAACGACGGAGGAACTGGATGCTGCGGCCGAGGACGAGCCCGGTGTGGCGTCCGCGTCGGAGCCGCACCCGGCAAGCATCACGACGAGCGGCGCGGCACATGCCACGAAGGCGAGAGAGGGAGTCAAGCGAGATGAATTCACGGTCGCCACGCTACAGCCGCCGTAGCGGCCGCCAGCGGCGGCGCGATCTGGCGTTACTCGCCAGGGCCAGTGGCGCGAGCTGTCGCGCTCAGGCCGTCGGCAGCCGGTAGTCGCAGTACTCGTCGCGCAGGGCCTTCTTCAGCAGCTTGCCGGTCGCGGTGTGCGGCAACTCGGGCACGAACACCACGTCGTCGGGTAGCCACCACTTCGCGACCCGCTCGCTCAGATACGAGAGCACCTCGTCCCGGTCGACGTGGTGGCCGGGGCGGCCGACGACCAGAAGCAGCGGCCGCTCCTGCCACTTCGGATGCGACACTCCGATCACCGCCGCCTCGGCGACGCCGGGGTGGCCCATCGCGGCGTTCTCCACGTCGATGGAGGAGATCCACTCGCCGCCCGATTTGATGACGTCCTTGGCGCGGTCGACGAGCTGGACGTAACCGTCGGGGTCGATGGTCGCGACGTCACCGGTGCCGAAGTAGCCCTCCGCGTCGAGCGGCGTACCGCCTTCGGCCTTGAAGTAGCCACTGGTGATCCACGGCCCGCGCACGTGCAGGTGACCAAACGCCTTGCCGTCCCAGGGAAGCGGGTTGCCGTCGTCGTCGATGATCTTGAGGTCAACTCCCCAGACGCCGCGACCCTGCTTGAGCTTGACCTTGACCAGATCGTCGCCCGAGTTTTCAGCGTGTTTGGGCAGCAGCCTGCCGATGGCGCCGATCGGGCTGGTTTCGGTCATTCCCCAACCCTGGAGGACCTCGACACCGAAGTCGTTCTCGAAGCGTTCCAGCATCGCGCGCGACATCGCCGAGCCGCCGATGCCGACCGACGCGAGCGCCAATGTCCGCGGATCGATTTCGGGATGCTCGTCCAGGTAGCCGAACAACATCATCCACACGGTGGGCACGCCCATGGAGAAGGTGACCCGCTCATCGCGCATGAGCTCGTAGACGCTCTGGCCATCGAGGAACGGACCCGGCAGCACCAGCTTGGAGCCGACCATCGCGGCGGCATACGGCGCGCCCCATGCGTTGGCGTGGAACATCGGTACGACGAGCATCAAGGCCGTGCTGGAGTTGATCCCGAAGGTGTCCGGCGCAAGTTCCATCAGCGAGTGCAGGACCGTGGAGCGATGCGAGTAGAGCACGCCCTTTGGATTGCCCGTCGTGCCCGAGGTATAGCAAAGCGACGACGCGGTCCGCTCGTCGAATTCCGGCCAGGTGAACTCACTACTCTGCTCGGCGATGAAGTCGTCGAAGGCGAGCAGATTCGGCACGTCGAGCGTCGGCAACTGATCGCGTCCGCAGAGGGCGACGAACGTCTTGACGGTTCTCAGGCGCGGTGCCAGCTTGTCGACGACCGGCGCGAAGTCGACGTCGAACAGCAGCACCTGATCCTCGGCGTGGTTGACGATGTACTCGATCTGCTCGGGGAACAGGCGTGGGTTCACCGTGTGCAACACCGCGCCCGCCCCGGATACGCCGAAGTACAACGCGAGATGGCGGTGGCTGTTCCAGGCCAGCGTGCCGACGCGGTCGCCGCTCCCGACGCCGAGCTGGGCCAGGCCGTTGGCGATTCGCCTGGCATCGTCGCGTACCCCGCGCCACGTGGTGCGGTGAACTCTTCCCTCGGGCAATCGCGAGACGATCTCGGTCTCCGGATGGAACGTCGCCGCATGCTCGATCAGCGACGAGATGAGCAGCGGTCGATCCTGCATCAGTCCGAACATGACGTGCCCCCCAAGATGCCGTCCCCCGACGACTCTGGCAAACATCGTGACACCTTCGCGACACTTCCGGGGCGATACCGCAGCTCCCAGGCAGCGCCGAGCTGAACCCGCTGACTAGGTGTGATGTCCAGGGAGGTTGTCCTGCGTTGTATCGGTGGTTGCGCGAACGAGGTTGACGGCGCCCGTCAGGAGATCGAGGGTTGAGCCGTGACTGCGTACGAACCCGACATCCTCGCCGACGGGCTCGACGTCGTCTTCTGCGGAATCAACCCGGCATCCACTGCCGCAGCCGATGGCCACAACTTCTCGAATGGGACCAACCGCTTCTGGCAGCTGCTGCACCTCGCCGGCTTCACCGACAAACGGTTGCGGCCCGAGGACGAACGCCAGCTGCTGAACTATCACTGCGGCATCACCGCCGTCGTAATGCGACCGACCCCGAAGGCCGACGACGTCTCGACGGAGGAGTTCCGGCGGGCCCGGCCCGCGTTCGAGGCGAAGATTCGAAGGTACCAACCTGGTGCCATCGCCTTCCTTGGCAAGCGGGCACTGACGGCCATGATGGGGGTGCCGAAGATGGGTTGGGGACGACAACCAGTCGGGTTCGCGGGCGCCGATGCCTGGGCTCTTCCGAACCCGAGCGGTCTCAACCGGCGCTTCACGATGGATCAGCTCGTGGTGGCCTACTCCGAGCTTCGCACCAATGTGGGATCCCCAAACAGGTCCTTGTGAACGGAGGGCAGAAGTGATGGGAACGAAGCAGTCGCGCAGTGGTTACTTGCCCGTCAACGGGCTGAACCTCTACTACGAGGTGTACGGCTCTCTCGGTGCGTCGAAGCCTCCGTTGCTGTTGATTCCTGGCGCGTTCATGGCAACGGACTCAATGGGCGGGTGGGCGGACGCCTTCGCACGCGAGCGCGCCGTGATCGTGTTCGATCAACAAGGACATGGCCGTACGCCGGATACCTCGCGGCAGATGTCATACGAGCAGTTCGCCGACGATGCCGCGGCCCTGCTGCGCGCCTTGGGCGTGGAGCGTGCGGATGTGATGGGTTACTCACAGGGCGGCGGGGTTGCACTCCAGCTCGCTATCCGGCACGAGTCGCTGGTGAACAAGCTGGTCTCGATGTCGGCCACGTATCGGAAGGACGGCTGGTACCCGTCGGTGTTCGACGCCATCGGGAGCCTCGGCGCCGACGCGTTCGCCGGTACGCCCGTCACGGACGCGTTCCTGGCGCACACGCCGGACGCCAAGGCGTTCGACGCCTACCTCGAGAAGATGAAGCACTTGAACATCAACGACCAAGACATCAGCGACGAGGAGATGCGGTCGATCTCCGCGAAGACGATGGTGATCGTCGGCGATGCGGACGGCGTGAAGCCCGAACATGCGCTGGCGATGTTCAAGCTTCGCGGCGGGGGCGATGAGGGGGCAGCGGCGGCGGGAACCTTGCGCGGGGTCCCGGCCGCGCGGTTGGTGGTTCTGCCAGCGATGTCGCACATTGGTCTGGCGGGGGAGTCGGAGGTGCTCGTGCCGATGGTGAGCGCATTTCTCGATGACCGTCCGCCGCCGACGCCGGAGCTCTTCTAACGCTCACCGCCATGGCTAGGAAGCACACCAGAAAATGACGCCAACTTGTATCTTGATAGTCACTGTCACAGTGGGTACGTTCGGGCGATGGGCATTCTCGACCGCAAGGTCGCTCTGATTACGGGTGCTGGGCAGGGCGTCGGCCGCGGCATCGCACTGGCGATGGCAAGAGAGGGTGCGGCGATCGCCGTGGTCGACCGCAACGGCGAAACTGCAGCGGCGACAGTAACTCTCATCGAGGACCTGGGCGGCAATGCGCTGTACCGCATCTGCGACGTGAGTAACTCAGACGAGGTGAACGCCTGTGTGGCTTCGGTCGTCGAGGCCCTCGGCAGCGTGGACATCCTGGTGAACAACGCGGTGGACGCCAGGGTCGGAATTCCGATGCAAGACCTCGACGACGAACAATTCTTGGTTTCCTTCGCCAGTGGGCCCTTCGCGTCGTTCTGGTTCATGCGGGCGTGCTTTCCGCATCTGCAGGACGGTGGGCGTGTCATCAACCTGCGGTCGGGCACCGAGAACCAAGCCATGGTTGGGTATGGCGCCTACGTTGCCGCCAAGGCCGCCGTCGGTGGCCTCACCCGCGCGGCGGCCCGCGAGTGGGGCCGCAAGGGCATCACGGTCAACGCCCTCGTTCCCTTTGCGCTCAGCCCAAGCGCCGAGGCAGATCTCGCGGAACGGCCCGGACGACTCGATGCCCTCTATCGGCAGTTGTCGATCCCGCGGACGGCCGACCCCGAAGCCGACGTGGGACGCGCGGCCGTCTTCCTCGCAGGGCCGGACGCCTCGTTCATCACCGGCTGCACCCTCTCAGTCGACGGCGGCGGCTCCTTCTTCGCCTAGTCAAACCTTCACTCACCCAACCAAAGTCAAGGGAGACGATGGCCGAGTTCACTGAACGAGAAGTGGAGGCGCTGGAGTCCTATTGGCGCTACGTCGCGCAGCGCGAACGGCGCAGCTGATGGGAGCACCGGCTCGCATCGTTGTTGATAGCACCTTCTATCTTGACAGTGACTCTCACTCGCGGCTTGAATGACCCCATGGCGATTCGAGTGGTGCAGTGGGCGACTGGCGGCGTTGGTAGAGCGGCGATCGAGGGGGTGCTCGCCCATCCCGACCTCGAACTGGTGGGCACCTGGGTGCACTCGGAGAGCAAGCACAACAAGGACGTCGGCGAATTGCTCGGCCTCGACCCGATCGGCGTCATCGCGACGACCAGCGTGGACGACATCCTCGCTCTCGACGCCGACTGCGTGGTCTACAGCCCGCTCCTTCCCAACGAGGACGAGGTGATTGCACTTCTTCGCTCGGGCAAGAACGTGGTCACGCCCGTCGGCTGGGTTTACCCCGACCTCGAGAACTGCACGGCGATCCTCGACGCCTGTGCCGACGGAGCAAGCACCCTGCACGGCACCGGCATTCACCCGGGCGGCATCACGGAGCGGTTTCCACTCATGGTCTCGGCCCTGAGCGCGCGGGTGACGCACGTACGGGCAGAGGAGTTCAGTGACATCCGCACCTACAACGCCCCTGACGTCGTGCGCCACATCATGGGGTTCGGCGTGCCACCCGAGGAAGCGATGGCTGGACCTATCGTCGACTTGCTGGCCGCGGGGTTCAAGGCGTCCGTGCGAATGATAGTGACCGAGATGGGTTTCGACGTCGATCCCGAACTCGAGGCGCTGCAGGAGGTCGCCGTCGCCACCAAGCCGATCGACGCACCGGTCGGCGTGATAGCGCCCGGACAGGTCGCGGCTCGAAGGTTCCATTGGCGTGCACTCGTGGACGGCACGCCGGTCGTCACCGCGAGCGTCAACTGGTTCATGGGGGAGGAACATTTCGACCCCGCCTGGAGCTTCGGCCCACAGGGGGAGCGTTTCGAAGTCGAGATCAGTGGTGACCCCGACGTCTTGCTCACCTTCAAGGGCCTGCAGCCCGAGACCATCGCGGAGGGACTGGTTCGCAACCCCGGCGTCGTCGCCACGGCCAATCACTGTGTCAGCGCGGTTCCGTACGTCGTCGACGCCGACCCCGGAATCAAGACGTACCTCGATCTGCCCCTGCTGGCCGGCCGTGCAGCACCACAGTTCGGTTTGGGGCGCACCAAGTGATCCTCGACGAGTTCCGGCTCGACGGTCGCGTCGCAGTCGTCACCGGCGCCGGCCAGGGCATCGGGCGCGGGATCGCGCTTGGCCTCGCCGAGGCCGGCGCAACTGTCGTGATCGGGGCGCGTACCGAGTCCGACCTCACCGACGTCGTCGCGCGCGTCGAGGAGGCTGGCGGCAGAGCTCTTGCCGTCGTCACGGACGTCCTGGTCGCCGATGATCGCCGTCGGCTAATCGATTCTGCAACAGAGCATTTCGGACGTCTGGACGTGCTCGTCAACAACGCTGGCGGTACGGGGCCGCGGTCTGCGATGACGACGTCGGAGCAGTTCTTCGACATGGCGCTGAAGTTCAACGTCACCGCGCCGTTCCTGATGAGCCAGCTCGCCGCTCAGGCGATGGTGGACACGGCGGGCAGCGGATCGATCGTCAACATCTCCTCCCGCTCCTCGGACATGGTGCTGAGCTCGTTCGCCGCCTACGGTGCGGGCAAGGCCGCACTCAATCAGATGACGCGCAACCTTGCTGGCGAGTTCGCGCCATTGGTTCGGGTGAATGCGATCGTCGTCGGCGGCGTTGCGACCCAAGGCCTGGACGTTGTCCTCACCAACGACGAGCTACGGGCACAGTTCGAAGCCAATACCCCGATGGGTCGCCCGGGCACGCCGAAGGACATTGCTTGTGCGGCGCTCTATCTGGCCTCAGCGGCGTCGGCGTGGGTCACTGGCAAGTTGCTTCACGTCGATGGCGGCTGCGAGCGACCGGCCATGGACGTCCCGGCGCCAAAGTTACGCCCGAGTCGTTGACGCGTGAAAACTGGAACGCCAAGGGTTCTCGTCGCCGGTCTGGGTGACATCGGTGTCCTCACCGCGATCCATCTCGCCCGTCACGCCAGCGTTGTCGGAATCTCGGCGAAGCCCGAGCTGGTGAGCGGGCAGGAATTGGGAGTGCGATTGGCGCGCCCCGACGATTGGGCCCGTGACAACCGCGTCGACTTCGCCCGCTACCGACGGCTCGATGGCGTACGCCGGGTGCATGGGGTACTCACCAGGGTCGACCTCGATGCGCGCGAGGTCATCGTCCGACTCGCCGACGGCGACGTCACCGTCGAGGCGTACGACGTCCTGGTGATCTCGACCGGAGTGACGAACGGCTTCTGGCGCACGTCAGACCTGCAGTCGCGGGAGGACGTCGACGCCGACATCCGATCGCATCACCAAGCCGTTGCCGCCGCGGCATCGGTGAGCGTCATCGGCGGGGGAGCGGCAGCGGTCAGCGCTGCAGCCAACCTGCGAATTCGTTGGCCGGACAAGAAGATCGACCTGTACTTTCCTGGGCGGCAAGCGATCGTCGAGCACCATCCACGCGCCTGGAGTCAGGTGCGCAGCCGACTCATCGGACTCGGCGTCGGACTCCATCCGGGACACCGGGCGGTCGTGCCGGACGGGTTCGCGTGCGACGAGATCACCCACCACCCCGTCCAGTGGAGTACCGGACAACACCCGGCGGCGGCTGACGCGGTCGTGTGGGCGATCGGCAAGGTCCGGCCCAACACCAGCTGGCTGCCCGACACGCTGCTCGATGAGCACGGCTTCGTCGAAGTCGGCCCCACCCTTCAGTCGTCCGTGCGCCCCGAGGTCTTCGCCATCGGCGACGTCGCCGCTACCGATCCATTGCGTTCCACGGCCCGCAACCGCGCAGATGGCTTGCTGGCCAGCAATATTCGCGCCTATCTGGCTGGCAGGCCGCTCAAGGAGTATCGGGCGTCGCGATCCCGTTGGGGGTCAGTGCTCGGCGTCCAGGACGACGGCCTCCTGTTCATCGCGCCTGACGGTCGCGGGATTCAGATTCCGGCCTGGGTGATTCACCGGGTCCTGCTGCCGTGGGTGGTTCGGCGCGGGTTCTATCGCGGTGTTCGCCGAGCTTCGTCGGTATATGGCCAGAAGCGGTAGGCCACCAGTATCGGCACGATGGACCAAGGCAGGTTCATCGGCAGGTACGTCCAGAGGTGCGGGGGGCTGTCTGGTCCGAGGAATGTCTGCATGAAGTAGAAGTACATGTTCATCGTGGCACTGACCGCGTAGACCAGGGCCAGGGGACGCAGCCACGGCCATGACTTGAGCTTCCATACCCCGATGGTGAGCACGACCAGCAGCGGGAGTTGGACGAAGGCGTCGTAGAGCAGCGAGGCCTGCAACGTGGGTGGCATGACGAGATGCTGCGGTTCCTGCTCGACCGCCCACGTGTGCAACCAACGCAACACCGGCCATGGGCTGTCAGGGGCGATGGGCAGTCCGAGCCCTTCCGGCAGGCTCAACGCAACGGCGTTGATGATGCCGAGGATGAAGGCTGGGAGCAGGACGTAATCGAGTCGGCTCCGGACGATTGTGCTGGACGTCATGAAGATTCGCGCGCTCGCCGACGCGTGCCGCGCCGCACCGGCGTAGCGGGCCCGCGGGTCACCAGGTGGAGGGCCCGCTCGGTGAGGGCGTGCAGGGACTCACTCTGATCGTGGGCGAGCCACCACTCGTACGCGTACTCGACCGCAGCGACGGCCGCGCGCACCAACACTCCAGCCTGGATGTCAGCGGCGATGTCGTCGTTGCCGAGGCGTGTCGAGACGGCGCTGATGAGTTCGTCGCAGTCTTCGCGATTGAGGACGGAGGCTCGCCGCATCTCCGCCGGCGCCGAGGCCATCGCCCGACGCCACAGTTCGAGCGTCTCGTCGTCGTCCACGAATTGCGAAGTGCGAGTAAGGATTGCCGCAGCGATGGAGTCGGCGATGTCCTCGTCCGGCGGACGTGCGCGAAAGTTGGCGACGACCTGCGCGCGGCCGCGCTGGGTCGCGCCGAGCAAGAGGTACTCCTTGCTCGGTACGTGCCGAAAGAAGGTACTCGGCGAAATGCCAACCGCTTCGGCTATCGCTTCGGTGGTGACGTTGTCGAAACCGTGTGCAGCGAACAGCCGCAGAGCGGCCTGCTGAATGTCGGTGCGGAGCGCGTTGCGTTGCCGCTCGCGCAGCGGAATCGATGCGTTGCCCGTTGGCTGCCCGGGCTCGTTCTGCGCGATGGTCATGCTCACCTCGTTGTTCGTGGTGCCAGCGGTGGAACGGGAATCTGCACGGCGGGGACACTGGAGCCACCGTCGACGTTGAGGATGGTGCCCGTAACCCAGGACGACGCCGGGGATGCCAGGTAGAGGGCGGCGCAGGCGATGTCCTCGGGTCTTCCGGCGCGCCCCATGGGGGTGCGAGCCAGGAAATCGCGGCGCATCTGCTCATCTTGCATCACGGTCGCGAGCGCTCGGGTGTCAATGGCCCCGGCACCGATGGCGTTGATGCGCACCAGTGGAGCGAACTCCGCAGCCAGATTCTTGGTCATGTGCGTCAGGGCCGCCTTGCCGACTCCGTGGGCGACGAAGGAGGTGAGCACCATGTCGGCGACGCGCGAGGAGATGTTGACGACACTGCCGCCCCCCGCCGTGTCCACCATCGCCTGCGCGGCAACCTTGGTCAGCAGAAACGGTGCGATGGCGTTGAAGTGGACGGCGGAATGGAGGAAGCCTTCCGAGGTCATCATCGCCGGTTTCGGTGCCGTACCTCCAGCGTTGTTGATCAAGATGTCGAGACGACCGAACACGCGCAAGGTCTCGGCCACCAGGTGATCGAGCTGGTCTGACTCCATCACGTCAGTCCGCACCGCAACGGCCCGCCTGCCGGTCTCCTCGACACGCGCCACGACTTCGTCGAGGTCCGTCGTCGTGCGCGCCGCGACGACGACGTCCGCACCCGCCTCGGCCAACCCGATTGCGATGCTGCGCCCGATGCCGAGCCCTGCGCCCGTGACGATGGCGACCTTGTCGGTGATGGCGAAGTTCTCGAGGATCACGTGCATTGCCTCTCACCAGAACGGGCCGTCATGCCTGCAGACCACAGTCTTGAGACAATGAGAGTTACTGTCAAGTTCAATTTCACTGTTGTTCTGAATGTTATTGTCACTGCGACCATACCCGTCCACTATTGACGGTCAGGGGTGGTCGTGGTGATCCAACGCCGGGGGGTATCCGCGTTCGCGTGCCAGGCGTGATGCGCGGCGACGGGCCCCTCGGGCTCCGGCGCCTCGGGTGCGGATAGTGGAGCCGGCGGCGTCGGTGATGGGGGAGGCACTGGCGTCAAGTGACCCGGGTCAGCTGGCTCACCAGTTCACGGTGACACTGCTCCCGTTGGGGTAACCGGTGGATTCGAAACATGTTCGGAAGGCATAGGTTTCGCCCCGGCGACGATCGCCTCCAAGGCCGCGACGTGGCCATCGAAGGCATCGCGGCCAATGATCGTCAACCGCGCGTACATCTTTCGGCGGCCGCCACTGAGGCGGCGTTCGGTCGTTACGTAGCCAGCCTCGTCGAGCGTCGCGAGTTGCTTGGACAGTGCCGAGTCGGACATTCCCAGCTGTTCCTTGAGGAAGGCGAACTCAGCCCAATCGGCCGCGGCTAGTGTCGCGACCAAGGAGAGTCGGGTGCTGGGATGGATCAACTCATCGAAGCGCGCCTTCGTCACGCCCGAGCTCCGTGACGCAGGACGCGCAAAATCTCCGGTCCTCCGAACCCGACGATGACTGCCACGAACACCGCGGCCCAGATGCCTGGGTGACCGGCACCATCGGCGTCGAGCGCCATCGCCGTACCGATGGTGACGCCGACCAGAAGGACCAACATGCCGACCACGGTCACCGCGGTACGACGACCGGCGACGATCGCGCTGACCTGCAATCGATCCGTCCGGCGCCGCCCGTCGAGCAACCTCGACGCGAGCACTGAGTGGCCCATGCCGAAGCCCAACGTCGCCACCGTGACTAGCCACATTGGCCCGACGTCGCCGATCACGCCCAGCGCGACCCAGCCTGCCGCCAATGCCCACCAGTAACCGCGGGGCAGCCCGACCTCCGCGGCCACTTGACGTCGGGCCCGTTCAGTCGCATCGAGGGCGGCGCGGGCCTCGTCCGGCGTGATCTGACCCTCCATGGCGATACCTCACTTTCCTATGTGGAAAGTCAGAGTCCCACTTTCCTTATCGGAAAGTCAAGGGCGCCCCGGCTACCAGCGACGGTGACACCGTGATTGGTTGCTACCTCACCTTCGTGGCGATCTTTCCGAGTCGACGTAGGCCGTCCATGAAGCCATTGGATGGTCGCTGGATCGGACTGGCCGCCAATGTGCTTCGACGGAAGTCTTCGTCCTCGATCGATGAGCCAGGCTTCTTCTCTGCGGCTTCCGCCTTGACGGCATCTAGCGCCTTCTTGCATTCGATGGATTCGCTGGCGGCTTCGAATACCTCCTCTAACGAAACCTCGTCGGCGGACGAACTCGCCAGCGGGTAGAGAGCGAATGCCGAGTTGTAGGCAGCTTGAGACCCTCGAGAACCGCGTCGATGCAGCTCGCGGAATCTGCCGGGGTGAACATCGTCTTCGTCTGAACGCTCGCTCCGGGCTGGCC
>NZ_JAVRQA010000105.1:0-11030 GCF_032161845.1 Mycobacterium sp. | reverse complement strand
CGACTGCTGGTACTCGAGGCGTTCACGACCGCCGAAGCGGCAGTCGCGGCGGGCGACGAGCTGACTCCGACGCTGCGGGTCGACATGCGCGTGGCGGCGGTCTATGCCACCGACGTGGCCCGCGAGTGTGCGCAGTGGGCGCACCTGGTGGCCGGGACCACGTCGATCCGCGAGGGCAGCCGGCTCGAGCGGGCCTTCCGCGACCTCTATACGGGAACCCAGCACGCGTTCATCAGCGAGAAGGTCGCGATCGACTCGGCCCAGGTGTGGCTCGGGATCATCGACGATCACTTCTCGCTCTAAAGTCCGCTAGATGGCCATCGCCCTCACCGAAGACCACGAGATGTTGGCCGCGACGGTCACCGGTTTCGCCGCACGACATACGCCCACCGCGCAGACGCGGCTGTCCTTCGACGGACTCGCGGCGGGCGTCGAACAGCCGCACTGGACGCAGCTGGTCCAGCAGGCGCTGCACGCCGTGCACATCGCCGAGGACCTCGGCGGGCAGGGCGGTGGCCTCGAGGAACTGGCGGTCGTCGTCGAAGCCGCAGGCGCTGCGCTACTGCCGGGTCCACTGTTGCCAACCGTGACGGCCAGCGCGGTCATCACGCTTGGCGCGGTTGGGCTCAAGCGCGCAGCACTGCTCGCGGCGTTCGTCGATGGCGTCACCGGCGCCATCGTCCAGCCATCGGCCGGCATCAGCGCCACTCGCAACGGCGCCGGTTGGGTGCTGTCCGGGGCCAGCCCGCCGATCCTCGGGCTGCTATCGGCCGGCATCGTGATCGTCGGCGTCGCGACGTCGGACGGCGTCGCCTGGCTGCACGTCGATCCGGCTGCACCCGGTGTCGCATTGGAGGCGTTGGAGGGCACCGACCTAACCCGTGACATCGGTCGACTGCGGCTCGACGGCGTACGTATCGCCGCGGGCGACGAGATCGCGGGCATCGATGCGACCGCCGCTAGGACCGTGGTGACCGGGCTGCTGGCGGCCGACGCCGCCGGGGTCATGCAGTGGTGCCTCAAGGCGTCGGTCGAGTACGCGAAGGTGCGCGAGCAGTTCGGCCAGCCCATCGGCGCGTTCCAAGCCGTCAAGCACAAGGCCGCCCGGCTCTTCATCGCCGAGGAACTGGCGTCCGCCGTTGCCGCCGACGCCATCCGCAGCCTCGAGCAAGATTCCGATCAGCAGCGAATTGCCACCGAGACGGCGGTTGTCATGGGAATCGGCCGCGCCGTCGACGCGGTGATGGAGGCAATCACCCTTCACGGTGGCATCGCCGTCACCTGGGAGCATGACCTGCACCTCTACTGGCGACGTGCGATTAGCGTTGCGGCGCAAGCGGGTTCGACGCGTGCGGCAGTGCGAAGTCTGGCCGAGGTCGCTCTTCGTGCCAAGCGGGACTTCACCTTCTCCGCCGACGACACCGCCGATCCCGAGTTCCGTGCCCGTGTCGCCGCGGTGCTCGACGAGGCGCTGGCGATGCCCGCCGACGTGCCGAGCACCGACGATCCGATGAAGGTCTACACCAAGGGGCGGCGCCGCGAGTTCCTCGCCGAGTCGGGTCTCGTCGCGGCCCACTGGCCGAGGCCGTGGGGTGTCGGCGCGACGGCCGCCCAACAGGTGATCCTCGCCGAGGAGTACGCCACGCGCGACCTGACCCCGCCCAACGTGCTGGTCGGCGACTGGGCGGTGCCGACGATCCTCGCTCACGGCACCGACGCGCAGAAGGAGCGGTTCGCCGGACCGACGCTGCGCGGTGACATCGTGTGGTGCCAGTTGTTCAGCGAGCCGCAGGCGGGGTCCGACCTTGCGAGCCTGAACACCAAGGGGGACAAGGTCGATGGTGGTTGGTCGCTCACGGGTCAGAAGGTGTGGACCTCCGATGCGCACCACGCCCACTGGGCCATCTGCCTGGCCCGCACCGAACCGGACGCGGTCAAGAAGCATCGGGGGCTGAGCTACTTCCTGGTCGACATGCACGCGCCCGGTGTCACCGTGCGGCCGCTGAAGCAACCGAGCGGTGACTCGCACTTCAACGAGGTGTTCCTCGACGGCGTCTTCGTCCCCGACGATCAACTGCTCGGTGAACGGGGCCAGGGCTGGGCGCTGACCATGACCACCCTGCTGAACGAGCGGACGACGATCAGCTCGATGATGACCCTCGGCGACGACGACCGGGTCCGCAAGATCATCGACGAGGAGTTGTACTTCGGTGACCGCAGCGATGCGGTCGCGGCGCTCGGCCAGATAGTGGCAGAGACGACGGGCGTTGCAGCACTGAACTATCGAGAGTCCGTGCGCCAGTTGCACGGTGAACTGTTTAGCCCGGGCGCGTCGGTGGTGAAGGTCGCGTCGGCGGAGTTGAGTCGCACGACGGCGGCGATCTCGCTGGACCTCGTCGGTCCGGAGGCCAGCCTCCGCCAGGCGCCCGCCGACGTCGTCTCGAACCAGATGTTCGTGCCTGCGTTCCTCATCGGCGGCGGCACGGTGGAGATCCAGCTGAACGTGATCGCCGAGCGGATCTTGGGCTTGCCTCGCGGCTAGGGTGCGCGCGCCCGACGCGTATCGTCGGCGGCATGGCACTGGCACCGGGAACGTGGCCCGCTCCGTTGCTGCGCGCGATTCGTACCTTCAACAAGTACCTGCTCAATCCCGTCATGAGCAGGCTTGGCGGACGCAAGAATTCGTACGCCGCCGTGATCCGGCATACCGGCAGGAAGTCGGGCAAGCAGTACTCGACCCCGGTGGGTGCCGATCCCACGCTGGCCGGTTTCATCATTCCGGTGGCCTATGGGACCCGGGTGGACTGGCTACAGAACGTGCTCGCCGCCGGCCGGGCGACGGTATTGGCCGAGGGAGAGGTTCACGAGGTGACCGAACCCGAATTGCTCGACGCGGCAACGGCCATGCCGATGCTAGCGCCGAGCCGTCGACGGACCTACGAACGCATGGGCATTCCGCACTATCTGCACGTGAGGCTCGCCTGAGCTGCCGAGTCAGCTGACTTCGATGACGACCTTGCCCCTGGCGTGGCCGATCTCCACCGCCGCGACCGCGTCGGCGGCTTCGTCGAGTGGGCGGACGTCCTCGACGTGTGGTTCGAGCTTGCCGTCCGCGACGAGCGCGCCGACGATCTCGAGGACGCGGTGGGTGCGGTCTCGCTCGACCATGTGCCCGCCCAGCTCGGTGACCGTGAAGTCGCCCGCGCTGATCAGCTTGGTGCGGTCGGCCACCAGTTCGGCGACCGCGCGGAGCGCATCGCCACCGGCGAGGTCGAAGATCGCGTCGACACCGTCGGGCAGGATCTGCCTCACGCGATCCGCGACGTCCGCACCGGACGGCACCAGGGTCGCGCCCAGCGTTTCCACCAGCGCGCGTTTGTCCTCGCTTGCCGTCCCGATGACGTTGATGCCGAGGTCTCTGGCGATCTGGGCGGCTGCCACTCCGACACCGCCGCCGATGCCGTTGATCAGCAGCGTCTGACCCTCCTTGAGGTCGAGCTGCGTCACGCCGTCATACGCGGTCGCGGCAGCGACGGGCAGGGTGGCGGCGTCGTGGAACGAGACCTGCGGTGGTTTGTGGGCGGCGGCGCTCGCGGTGACGAGCGTGTACTCGGCGTACCCGCCGGACCCTGGTGCGACCGACCCGAACACCTCGTCGTTCTCGGCGAAGCCGTCGACGTCCTTGCCGACGCCGCGTACGACACCCGAGACCTCGCTACCGAGCACGGCGGGGAGGTCGCTCTCGCGCGCGGCACCGAGCAGGCCGGCCCGAATCTTCCAGTCGACGGGGTTCACGCCCGCGGCGCGCACCTCCACCAACAGCTCGCCTGCCAGCGGAGACGGCATGTCGAGGTCGAGGAATTCCTGGACGTCGGCCCCACCGTTGCTTCTGTATCCGAATGCTTTGACCATTGAGGGCGCGTACCCGGCGGCCGCCGGCCGGTAAACCGTGCGGGTCAGAGGTTCCTGGAGCGGTTGACGAAACGCCCCTCCCGCGGCGAGAACAGCCACCCACCGCCTGCCTTGGTGCCGCCGTCGACGGCGATGTTCTCGCCGGTCACGAACGCCGAAAGATCTGAGGAGAGGAACAGGGCCACCCTGGCCTGGTCGTCCGGCACGCCCACCCGGCCGACCGGAGCCCACGACGCCCAGAGTCGGTCGACGTCCTCGTAACCGGTGAGGTAGTCGACCTGCGGTGTTTGCGTCAGGTCGCACCCGATGCCGTTGACGCGGATGCCGTGCCGCCCCATCGAGACCGCGAGGCTGGTGGTGAAGTGGGCGACGGCGGCCTTCATCGCGCCGTACACGGGGTCCTTCGGATAACCGCGCATGCCCTCCACCGAGTGGACGTTGACGACGCACCCTCGGTGGGCGGCCATCATCGAGGGAATGAATGCCCGTGTCACCGCGAAGACGTGGAAGAGGTTGACGGCGTACATCTGATCCCAGCTATCCGGCGACGAGTCCTCGAACGGCACCAGTGGGCGGTAGTCACCCACGTTGTTGATGACCACGTCGACCCTGCCGTGCTTGGTCAGTACCGCGTCGGCCAGCCGGGCGACGTCGTCCGACTTCGTCACGTCGAGCACGTGAGTGCGAATCGTGCCGCCGGTATCGGACACCTCCGCCCGGACCCGCGCGGCGCGGTCCTCGTCGATCTCGGCGACCTCCACCAGGGCGCCGTGGCGAGCGAACAGCCGCGAGATCGCGCCGCCGATGCCGTCACCACCGCCGGTCACCACGGCGACCCGACCGGCCAGTAGCTGGTTCCAATCCTCAATGGGCGGAACGGAATCAGCGGGTGGCGGCATGGAAGGCACTCGCCAGTTCGGACAGCAGGTCGATGGCGTGCTGGCGGTCCTTCGGGATCGAGAGGGTGAACCGCACGTCGGTGACGCCGGCTTCGACGAGGGGCGGCGCCGTGGCCACCGTCGCCTCGACGTCGATGCCGCCGTCTGCGCGCTTGACGGTCACGGCATTGCCCTGCACCTGAAGCCCGGTCGGATCGCCATCGGCGGCGACGATCGCGTCCTTCATCCTGGTGATCGCCTCGGCCGGATCGTCTCGGGCCGTACCCCACGGAATCCAGCCGGAGCCGAAGCGCGCGATCCGCCGCGCGACGGAGGCGTTGACCGTGCCGCTCACCCAGATCGGAACACCGCCTGGCTGAACCGGTTTGGGCATTTGATGGATGCCGTTGAAGGACAGTTCGGCCGAGGCGTAGGTCGCGCGCCGCTGCGTCCAGAGGGTCTGGCACACCTCGAGCGTGTGGTCAAGCGCCCGCCCGCGGCGCTCGAAGGCCAAGCCCACCGCGTCGTACTCCTCGCGTTGCCAACCGACGCCGACGCCGAGGTCGACCCGTCCGCCCGACAGCACGTCGAGCGTCGCGACCTGCTTCGCCAGCACGGCGGGCCTGCGCAGTGCCGCCAGGAGAATTGCCGTGCCCAAGCGAATCCTGTTGGTGGTCGCGGAGATTGCCGTGAGTACCGTCAGCGGCTCCAGCCACTGTCCGTCGGGCCCGGTGGGCTGGCGTCCGCCTGCGACGCCGCCGAGCGCCGGGTTGGCGTACGCCTCTGGCGCCTCACCGAAGACCACGTGGTCCGATACCACGACGCGGTCGATGCCAGCGACGTCCATCGCCGTGGCCAGCCCGAGCGTCGTCGACCAGTCGTGATCCGGGTCGTCGGTGAAAGTTCGCAGCTGTAGCGATATCTGGGGGTAGTCCGGCACTAGATCATCGCCCGCAACGGGCCTGCCGGATCGACACCGAAGGAGCTGAGGGCCGAGGCGTGGAAGGTGGTGCCAGGCACGTGAATCGCGTGTGCGAGACCCGTGTGCGCGTCACGCCAATATCGTTGCAGCGGCTTGTCCATCCGCATCGCGTTGCCACCGGAGCGAGAAAAGATTTGATCGACGGCCATCACCGCCCGCCACGCCGCCCGAACCTGGGTGCGTCGGCCCGCGGCGCGGTCCTCGAACGACACCTCCGCGCCGGAATCGACGATGTCCCAGATCTTGTCGACGTTGGCGAGCAATTCCTGCCGAGCGGCGTTGATGTCGGCGGCCGCCTCGCCGATGGCGTACAACACGTAGGGATCGTCCTTGATCGCGGTTCGCGCGGCAGTGACTCGGTCGCGTTGATAGTCGAGATGTGCGGCCAGCGCCCCCTCGGCGATCCCGATCACGGCCGACGTGATGCCCAGCGGGAACATCGTCGACCACGGCATCCGATAGAGCGTCTGTGTCAGGCCGGACTCCCGTTGGGTCGTGCCGTCCATCACCTCGGTGGCGTTCATCACCCGGTGATCGGGCACGAAGGCATCGCGGACGATCACGTCCTTGGAGCCGGTTCCGCGCAGTCCCACCACGTCCCAAGAGTCCTCGACGATCTCGTAGTCCGCGCGGGGCAGGACCAGATGGAGCATGGTCGGCGGCGTCACGGGCCGGCCCGCGTCGTCACCCACCATGCCGCCGAGGAAGATCCACTCACAGTGGTCCGTACCCGAACTGAACTGCCAGCGGCCGTTGAAGACGTAGCCACCGTCGACTGGTCGGGCGATGCCTTGCGGCGCATACGGGGAGGCCATCCACGTATCGTGGTCGGTGCCCCAAACCTCTTCCTGTACAAGCGGATCAGCGTAGGCGAGCTGGTAGGGGTGGACCCCCACCACGCCATTGATCCAACCGCTGGCGGGGTCGAGCGCCGCGGTTGCCATCACGGTCTCGGCGAACTCGCGCGGATGTACCTCGTAGCCGCCGTAGCTCGCTGGCTGAAGCAGCCGGATGTTGCCGACGGACTTGAGCAGCTTGGCCGTCTCGTCGGGGAGGCGGCCAAGTCGCTCGGCCTCGGTCGCCTGCTCGCGAAGCTGGTCGGCGACATGGGCCAGCCGGTCGATCACCCGTTCCGTCATGCCTCCATGGTGGACCCGATCACGGATTTCGGGCGGCTGATCGAAGAAGGCGGTCGCCACACACGATGCCTATTAGGTTAGCCTCACTATATGGCGACCGTGAATGGCTCCGTTGCCGAAGTGAGCGATGTCGGACCGCGGATGCGGCGCGTGGTCTTCGAGGTTCCGCGGCTGGCCGACCTGAACCTGCCAGGGGGCGGCGATGAGGCACTCGGCATCTACTTTCCGGACGAACCCGAGGGCCGCAACTACAGCGTTCGCCGCCGCGGTCCTGGCGAGAACCAGGTCACGTGTGACTTCGTGCTGCACCAGCGGGGCCTCGCCAGCGACTGGGCCAGGCGGGCCGCGGTCGGCGACCCGGTGGGGTTGGACCACGCCCGCAGTTGGTATCGGCCCGAGCCCGCGACCCGATGGCAGCTCCTGATCGCCGACCTGTCGGGCCTGCCCGCGCTGGCCAGGATCCTCGACGAACTTCCCGACGACACCACCGCTGCGGTGATCGTCGAAGTTGCCGACGCCGCCGATCTGGACTACCTGCCGCTGCGGACCGACATTCCGGTGGTCTCCACGATCGGCACCGGAAACGGTTTGGCGCCTAGCCGTCTCACCGAGCTGGTGCGCGACCACGCCCACCCTGACGGCCGCGGATACTGCTGGTTCGCCGGTGAGGCGCAGGCGACGCGCGAGGTGCGCAAACATCTGCGTGGCGACCACGGCTGGGGCGCCGAGCAGTACGACATCGTCGGCTACTGGCGGTTCGACTCCGAAACCTGGGACCGCAAGTTCGAGGCGGTCAGCGACGAGATGGTGGCCGTGTACGAGCGCGCGCTCGCCGACGGCAGGGGTGACAAGGTCGCGTCCGAGGAGTTCGACCTCGCGCTCGAGAGCATCGGGCTCTAGCCGTTGGACGTCCTTTCGCTTGATCCGGGGGCCTCCCGCGCCGACACCGACCTCGCACCGTCAGGCGACCGACGCCGGGCTGTCGGCCTGTTGGTCGCGGCGGCCGTGCTGGCGTTGACGTGTGTGCTCAGTCTGGCGATCGGGACCGAGAACGTCGGGTGGGCGACGGTGTGGCGGGCGGTCGTCGACTACACCGACACCGGCAATCAGTGGATCGTGCACGACCTCCGGATTCCGCGCACGTTGCTAGGCATCGTGGTAGGAATTGCGCTCGGGCTCAGCGGAGCGTTGATCCAAGGGGTGAGCCGAAACCCGTTGGCCGACGCGCAGATTCTGGGCATCAACTCCGGTGCCGGACTCTTCGTCGTCGCCGCGATCGCGTTCCTCGGCCTGCGTTCGGTGTGGTCCTACGTGTGGTTCGCGTTCATCGGCGCCTTCGTCGCCATGGTGTTCGTGTACCTGATCGGGATGACCGGACGGGCCGTCGTGACCCCGGTCCGCATGCTGCTCGCCGGCGTCGCCGCGGGTGCGGTGATGGAGGGCATCTCGTACGGAATTCGACTGCGCAATCCGAGAGCGTTCGACTCCATGCGGTACTGGGACGCCGGCGCCCTCGACGGGCACTCGCTGGGGGTCGTCGGAGTGGTCGCCCCCTTCGTGGTGATCGGGGCGGCGCTGTGTCTCTACGTCAGTCGCGGGTTGAACGCCATCGCACTCGGTGACGACCTCGCCGTTGCCATGGGCGGCAACGTCGTTCGGACCAGGGTGATCGGGCTCCTCGCGGTCACCATGCTGGCAGGCGCGGCTACCGCGGGCGCGGGACCGATCGGATTCGTCGGCCTGATGGTCCCGCACGCGGTGCGCTGGTTCACCGGCCCGGACTGGCGGTGGATATGCGCTTACTGCGTGTTCATTGCGCCCGCGCTGCTGCTCGCGGCGGACGTCGTCGGCCGCGTCGTCGTGCGGCCAGGCGAACTCCCCGCCGGAATCGTCACGGCATTCGTCGGTGCGCCGGTGCTGATCTGGCTGGTGCGACGCAGGGCCGCGGCAGCGCTGTGAGAACGCCCGAGACCATCGACTTCGGCCGCCGACAATTGGTCGTGCGCCGTGAGCCAGCGGTGTCGCTGAGGGCGTCCTGGCGAACCATCACGGTGCTGTCGACTCTCGGTGCGGCCGCCATGGTGCTGGCCGTGCTGGCCCTTGGTGTCGGCCAGTATCCCGTTCCGCCGGGCCAGGTGATCGCCGTTCTGATCGGCCACGATCACTCCTTTGCGAGCGTGCTGGTGCTCGAGTGGCGGATGCCACGAATCCTGTTGGCGCTGTTGATCGGTGCAGCACTGGGCGTCTCGGGCGCGATCTTCCAGGCGCTCACGCGAAACCCGCTGGGGAGCCCGGACGTGATCGGATTCGACTTCGGCGCATACGCCGGTGCGTTGATCGCGATCGCCGTGCTCGGCGGCGGCTACTATACGACCGCGGTCAGCGCCGTGGTCGGGGGTCTCGTCACGGCCGTCGTCGTCTACCTGTTGTCGTACAAGAACGGGCTTGCGGGCTTCCGGCTGATCATCGTGGGCATCGCCGTCAGTGCGGTGCTGAGCTCGATCTGCCAATGGATCATCCTCAAGATCAGGCTGCACCAGGCGATTACGGCGTCCATTTGGCAGCAAGGGTCACTCAGCGGGCTGGAGTGGGCGCAGGTGTTCCCCGTCGTGGGTGGCCTCGCGATCGCCGTCGCGATGCTGTTCGTCGTGGGGCCGCAGCTTCCCATCCTGCAGATGGGTGACGACGCGGCCGGAGCGCTCGGCCTCCGCCCCGAGCGGGTGCGGTTGGCCTACTTCGGAATTGGCGTGCTGCTGATCGCCGTCGCCGCCGCGGCAGCTGGTCCGATCTCCTTCGTCGCGCTCGCCGCGCCGCAGTTGGCGCGGCGCCTCACGGGGGCGCCAGGCGTCGGGCTGATGTCGGCTGCGGTGATGGGCGCGTTCCTCCTGCTGGGCAGCGACTTGATCGCCCTGCGAATCTTTGCGCCCGCCGAACTGCCGGTAGGCGCGGTGACGGTCACCCTGGGTGGGCTGTACCTCGTCTACCTGCTCGTCGTCCAGGCGCGGCGCCAATAGAAAGGGGGGTGAATGTCCGACGAAGTACGTCTCGTTGCGCGCGAGTTGTCGCTCGGCTACGGTTCGACGCCGATCGTCGACGGGCTGAGCGTCGCCATCGCCGCCGGTGCGGTCACCGCCATCGTAGGCCCGAACGCCTGTGGCAAGTCGACGCTTCTGCGCGGCCTCGCCCGGTTGCTGAGTCCCACTGCGGGACAGGTCATCCTCGACGGGACCGACATCACCCGCCTGCGCACCAAGGACGTCGCCAGAAGGCTCGGCCTGTTGCCGCAATCGTCGATCGCCCCCGAAGGCATCACCGTGGCCGATCTGGTGACACGCGGGCGCTTCCCCCACCAGACGATGCTGCGGCAGTTCTCCCGCCACGATGAGCGGGCTGTCGTCGAGGCGATGGCGGCCACCGGGGTGACCTCGATCGCGGGGCGGCCCGTCGACGAACTGTCCGGCGGCCAGCGTCAACGGGTGTGGATCGCGATGGTCTTGGCCCAGCAGACGCCGCTGATCCTGCTCGACGAGCCGACCACGTTCCTGGACATCGCCCACCAGATCGAATTGCTGGAACTGTTCGCCGAGTTGAACGCCGAGCAGGGCCGCACCATCGTCGCCGTGCTGCACGACCTCAACCACGCGTGTCGATTCGCCGACGAGATCATCGCCATGAAGGCTGGATCGATTGTGGCTCAGGGCAATCCGTCAACCGTCGTCACGGCGGGCCTCGTCGAGGAGGTGTACGGCCTCAAGTGTCAGGTCATCGCCGACCCCGAGACCGGGACTCCGTTGGTGATTCCTCGAGCGTCCAGCCGGCTGCTTGCCAGGAGAATCTTCGCCATCGGCGTCGATCCGGCGCAGCCGGTACCCGGTGCGGTCGGGCAGTGGAGATGGGCCTGACGGGTGGTCGAGTTGGACTGCTCGCGAGGGGGGAACGCGGGGGTTAGGCGTTGGACAGGTCGGCGACCGGCTTGCCCGTCAGCCCGTTGCCAAGCTGGGGGACAAGCAGATTCAGGGCGTACAGCATCGCGTTGGGTCCGCTGAAGGCGATCGCGCCACTGAGGGTGGACTCCGAACCGGCATAGAGCGTGCGGCCCTCACGGACGACGTTGAGCCG
>NZ_JAVRQA010000104.1:0-11565 GCF_032161845.1 Mycobacterium sp. | reverse complement strand
TCACCACTTGTTGAAGACGTTCTGGGGTGGTGACGGCGGCTGGCGGGATCGACAAATGCCGGACGGAACGGTCATCTGGACTGCGCCCGACGGCCGAACCCACACCACTACTCCCGCGAGCCGGCTGCTGTTTCCGACGCTGTCGGAACCGACCGCACCGATCGTTGCGACCAGGACACCACCACCCGCGCACACCGCCGGGTTGACCATGCCCCGGCGCCGCACCACCCGAACCGAAGACCGGGCCCGCCGCATCAACGACGAACGCGAAAACAACCGCACGGCAATCGAGGCCGAAGCCGAACGAGAAGCGACGGCAGCAGCGCCCGCGGCTAGCGGTGACGCATCCGAAGATGCCCTGCTGCCATCGGACGCTCCGTTCTGAGCGCGGGTCCGGCTAGACAGCGACCAGATCGTCGGCGTGCACCGCGGGTCGGCGCATCTCGGCGGGCAGATCAGATGTCGAGCGACCGACCATGGAGGCCAACTCCGTTGCGTCGTAAGCGACTACGCCCCGCGCGATCACTGTGCCGTCCAGGGCGCGAAGCTCGACCACGTCGCCACCGTGGAACCGGCCCGACACCTCGGTGATGCCTGCGGCCAATAGCGACCGGCGCTGCTTGACGACCGCACGCACGGCACCGTCGTCGAGCATCAACGCTCCCGTCGACTCGGCGGCGTACCGCACCCAGAACCGCCGCGATGACATGCGTTCGGGTCGCGGCGCGAACACCGTCCCCACCGACGCGCCGGCCAGCGCGGCACCCGCTTCATCGGCGGCGGCCAACAGGACGGGCACCCCGGCATCGGCGGCGAGCAGGGCCGAGGACAGCTTGGACGCCATCCCGCCGGTGCCGAGGCGACTACCGCCCCCGGCGATCACACCGTCGAGGTCATCGATGCCCGCCACCTCGGAGATGAAGCGCGCCGGATTGCCTACGGGCGCCTTCCGCGGATCACCGTCGTAGAGGCCGTCGATGTCGGAGAGCAGCACCAGCGCATCCGCTCCGACGAGGTGCGCGACCAACGCCGACAACCGGTCGTTGTCACCGAATCGGATCTCGTTGGTGGCAACGGTGTCGTTCTCGTTGACGATTGCGACGGCGTGCAGTGCGCGCAGCCGGTCAAGGGTGCGCTGAGCGTTGGTGTGCTGTACCCGCATCGAGATGTCGTGAGCACTCAGCAGGACCTGCCCCACTGTGCGGTCGAAGCGACCGAACGCGGCACTCCAGGCATTCACCAGGGCGACCTGGCCGACGCTGGCCGCGGCTTGCTTGGTGGCCAAGTCGGTGGGCCGTCGGGACAATCCCAACGGCTCGATACCGGCGGCGATCGCACCCGACGAGACGATCACGACGTCGGAGCCCGCCTTCATCCGCGCCTGGATCGCGTCGGCCAGCGTCGCCAGCCGGCTCGCATCGAACATGCCCGTTGGCGTGGTCAGCGCGGTGGTACCGATCTTGACGACTACGCTGCGGGCCGTTCGGATGGCCTCGCGGTGCGGGCTGGTCACGACGGCTCCTAGCTCGTGGAGTCTGGGTGTTCGCGACTTTCCCGTCGCTGCTTGCGGGCGATCTTGCGCTCGTCAGCCCGAACCCGGTCGTCCTGTTCCAACCGCAGGTCGGTCCCGCGGCCAGACATCGTGACGTCAACGCCTGCCGGCGTTTGGGGTTCCCAATCAAACGTCATGTCACCGATCGTGACCGCACACCCTGGCTTCGCCCCGAGCTTCAGCAGCTCGTCCTCGACGCCGAGGCGCGCCAGCCGGTCGCCCAGATAGCCCACCGCTTCGTCGTTGGTGAAGTCGGTCTGGACGATCCAGCGCTCGGGGCGGGTGCCGCGCACGACGAAGCCACCCTCGCCGTCCGGCGTCACGGTGAAACCGCTCTCGTTGATCGGGATGGGCCTGATCACGGGGCGCCGCGGCGCGACCTCCGGCTGTGCCTTGCGGTATGCCGCAACCATGTCCCACAACGCGAAGATCAAGGGCCGCAGTCCATCTCGATTGACGGTGGACACCTCGAAGACGGGCCAGCCGTATCGCGAAGCCACTTCCTCACGGACGAAGTCGGCGAGTTCCCGCGCATCGGGCACGTCGATCTTGTTGAGCACCACGGCGCGTGGCCGTTCGGCGAGGTCTCCGAGAGACGTATCACCCTGCAATGTCGGGGTGTACGCGGCGAGTTCGGCCTCCAGCGCGTCGATGTCGGAGATCGGGTCGCGGCCGGGCTCCATTGTCGCGCAATCGACTACGTGCACCAGAACGGCACACCGCTCGATGTGGCGCAGGAAGTCGAGGCCGAGTCCGCGGCCGCCGGACGCGCCGGGGATCAGACCGGGGACGTCGGCAACGGTGAAGGTCTGTTCGCCCGCTGACACCACGCCGAGATTGGGCACCAACGTGGTGAATGGATAGTCGGCGATCTTCGGCTTGGCGGCTGAGATCACCGATACCAGTGAGGACTTTCCCGCCGACGGAAAGCCGACCAAGCCGACGTCGGCTACGGTCTTCAATTCGAGGGTGAGGTCGCGGGCCTGCCCCTTCTCGCCGAGCAGCGCGAAACCGGGGGCCCTGCGTGCCCGCGAGGACAACGCCGCGTTGCCCAGTCCGCCACGGCCTCCGGCAGCGGCTTCGAACCGGGTGCCCGAACCGGTCAGGTCGGCGAGCATCCTGCCGTTCTCGTCGACGACGACGGTGCCGTCGGGAACGCGGAGTTCGAGATCGTCGCCAGCGGCGCCGTCGCGGTTGTTACCCATCCCCTGCTTGCCGGACGGGGCGTCGACGTGCGGGTGGAAGTGGAAGTCGAGCAGCGTGTGCACCTGCGGGTCGACGACGAAGACGATGCTGCCACCGTTGCCGCCGTTGCCGCCGTCGGGTCCACCGAGCGGCTTGAACTTCTCGCGGTGCACCGAGGCGCAGCCTCTACCGCCGTTCCCTGCCCGCGCGTGAATGACGACGCGGTCGACGAACCGGGGCATCAGAGGTCCTTCCCATGACGAAATCTACGTTTCTGCAGCGCAAGTGCGAGAGCCGAGCTGCAAGACGTCGATCTCGACTTGGAGTTAGCTCTCGATGCGTACGGTGCGAACGATGTTGACGGTCTTGCGGCCGCGCTTCTCACCGAACTGCACGGCACCGGGAGCGGTGGCGAACAGGGTGTCGTCGCCGCCACGGCCGACGTTGACGCCGGGGTGGAAGTGAGTGCCGCGCTGACGCACGATGATCTCGCCCGCCTTGACGACCTGACCACCGAACCGCTTGACGCCGAGGCGCTGTGAGTTTGAGTCGCGACCGTTGCGTGAGCTGGAAGCGCCCTTCTTGTGTGCCATTAGTTCGCTCCCTTGCTTACTTGATGCCCGTGACCTTGACGACCGTCAGCTTCTGACGGTGGCCCTGGCGCTTGTGGTAACCGGTCATGTTCTTGAACTTGTGGATCCGGATCTTTGGACCCTTGGTGTGCTCGAGCACCTCTGCGGTGACGGCAACCTTCTCGAGCTCCTTCGCGGCGGTGGTGACCTTCGCACCGTCGACGACCAGCGCCACTGGCAGCGAGACGGAGTCGCCGGCTTCGAGCTCCAGCTTCTCGACCTTGACTATGTCACCGACCGCGACCTTGTACTGCTTGCCGCCGGTCTTGACGATTGCGTACGTAGGATTCTGGGCTGCCATCGTGGTCGTGCTTCCTCTGCTTCGCTTGCGGGCGCGCGCCACCGGAGGGTGGCGTGCGCGGGTCTGGGGTGCGGGGGTCATCAGCCCCGCGTGTCGCGGACTCAGTCGTTACGGAGCCTGCAGACAACTGTGCAAGGGTACGTGACCAGCGGGTAGAGGGTCAAACCGCGACCCGCTCCGCGGCATGTGAGCCGTCATGAAACCGGTGGACCTGCAGGGCGGGCGGCCGCACGCCGGCGTGCCGGTCGGCCGGTCACGGCAACGAGGGGTTCGTCGTCCTCGTCATCGTCGTCCTCGTCGTCCTCATCATCGGAGTCGTCGTCCTCCTCTGAATCATCGTCGTCATCGTCGTCGTCGATGTCGTCGCCGTCCGAATCATCGTCATCATCGTCATCGTCATCGTCGATGACTTCGATGTCGTCGTCGTCTTCGTCGTCGTCATCTTCGTCGTCGTCGAGGTCGTCGTCGGTGTCGTCCGCGATGACTTCTTCAACGGGCTCGGTCACCGCCAAGTCCTCGGAAGCCTCTACGACCGCGTCGTCGACACCCTCGGAGGCGTCGTCGGCGTCCTCCTCGTCGCCCTCTTCGCGACCGGTGGCCGCAGCCATGGCCCTGAACATCGGATGCTCACCCGCCGCGTGCACCGGAACCTTGGCGACCTGGACCTCTTCTTCGGTGCGGCCGCCCTTCTTGCCGCGCTTACTGCGGCGCCCGGTTCCCGGCTCGTTCTTGCGGCCTGCGCTCGAATTGGAGTCGACGGGGTCGCTGTGCAGCATGATGCCGCGCCCGGCACAGTGCGAGCACGTCGTCGAGAAGGCCTCGATGAGCCCGGTGCCAAGCTTCTTACGGGTCAGCTGCACCAGCCCGAGTGAGGTCACCTCGGACACCTGATGCCGAGTGCGGTCCCGCGCCAGCGCTTCGGTCAGCCGACGCAGCACCAGATCGCGGTTGGACTCCAACACCATGTCGATGAAGTCGATGACGATGATGCCGCCGATGTCGCGCAACCGGAGCTGCCGAACGGTTTCCTCCGCAGCCTCGAGATTGTTGCGGGTGACGGTCTGCTCGAGGTTGCCGCCCGAGCCGGTGAACTTGCCGGTGTTGACGTCGACGACGGTCATCGCCTCGGTGCGGTCGATGACCAGCGTGCCGCCGGACGGCAGCCACACCTTGCGGTCCATCGCCTTGGTCAGCTGTTCGTCGATCCGGTGCACCGCGAACACGTCGGGGCCATCGGGGGCAGCGGGCTCGTACTTGCTCATGCGCGGAAGAAGCTCCGGCGCAACGGATGTCACGTAATCACTGATGGTGTTCCAGGCGTCGTCACCGGACACGATGAGGCCGTTGAAGTCCTCGTTGAACAGGTCGCGGATGACCTTGACCAGCACGTCGGGCTCTTCGTACAGCGCCATCGCGGCACCCGCGGCCTTGGCCGTGATCTCGGCGCCCTTGGCCTCGATTTCGCTCCACCGCTCCTGCAACCGGTTGACGTCGGTGCGGATGTCGTCTTCCTTGACGCCTTCGGAGGCGGTGCGGATGATCACGCCCGCGTCGGACGGGACGACCTCGCGGAGGATCTCCTTCAAGCGCTGGCGTTCGGTGTCGGGCAACTTGCGGCTGATGCCGGTCGACGACGCACCGGGCACGTACACCAGATAGCGGCCTGCCAACGAGATCTGCGTGGTCAGGCGAGCGCCCTTGTGGCCAACGGGGTCCTTGCTGACCTGCACGACGACGTAGTCACCCGGCTTGAGCGCCTGCTCGATCTTGCGTTGGGAACCGCCGAGGCCTGCGGCCTCCCAGTTCACCTCACCGGCGTAGAGCACGCCGTTGCGGCCGCGGCCGATGTCGACGAACGCCGCCTCCATCGAGGGCAATACGTTCTGCACGATGCCGAGGTAGATGTTGCCGACCAGCGACACCTGCGCTGCAGAGGTCACGAAGTGCTCGACGACGACGCCGTCCTCCATGACCGCGATCTGGGTGTACCGGGCCCCTTCGTGCGGCGGCTCGCTGCGGACTCTGTCGCGGACGACCATGACCCGCTCGACGGCTTCGCGCCTGGCGAGGAATTCGGCTTCACTCAGGATGGGCGGACGGCGCCTGCCTGCGTCCCGACCGTCGCGGCGGCGCTGACGCTTGGCCTCGAGCCGGGTCGATCCCGCGATGCCCTGAATCTCCCCGTCACCGCTGGACTTGTTCGACGCCTTCGCGGCCCGCGGCTGGCGCTCGTGAACGACGGTGTTGGGCGGGTCGTCGGGCGCAATCGCCTCGTCACCGTCAGCACCACCACCGGTCTTGCGGCGGCGGCGCCTGCGACGACGGCGGTTGGCGCCGTCACCGCCTGCGTTCTCGTCGTCGCCACCATCGTCGTCGGCACCGTCGTCTTCGCCGCCGTCGTCGTCGGAGTCACCCTGATCGGCAGCATCGTCCTGGTCTTCGCCATCGTCGTCGGCGCTTTGTTCCCCGCGACCGCGTCCGCGGCCACGACGGCCACGGCGACGGCGCTTGTTCGCGGGCGGATCGCCCTGATCGTCGTCGGCTTGGTCATCGTCGGAGCCAGACGCGTCGTCCTCGTCCTCGTCCTCGTCGTCATCGTCCTCGTCCACGTCGGCCTGCACCACCACCCGGGGGGCGACGAACGCAACGGGTTGCGGCGCCACGAACAGTGGCATGTACGCGGCGGGTGCCGTGCTCGGCGGAAGCGGTTCCGGCACCGGTGGCGGTTCGGGTTCCACCTCGAGGGCCTGCGCCGACGGTGCGACGCTCGGCGCTGCTGGCTCGACGAAGACGTCGACGGGGGCCTGGCTCAGCTGTGCTGGCACGTCCTCGTCGCGCTGAGTGTCTTCTGATAGGTCGAATGGGGCATCGTCAGCCACGTACTCTCCTCAAGCCCCCGGGCGCGTCGTAATGACGCGGCCACGCGAGGGCTTTCGCTATGGACCCGTGGAACTCTTCCCGGGCTTGTCATGGTCTCGCTCCGAGCAGCTCGTCAAGAACTCTCAGTGCCTGGCTGAATGACGACTGGACGCCGCGCCGCACTTGGAACACGTCCTAGGTGGTCGCGCTCGCCCAAGTCTTCATCCGGGTGTCCAGCTCCGTTATGAAGCAGGTCACCCTCGGCCAGTATCCCACACCGCAGCGCGGATTCCGACGAGATGCCGATCCCGGCCGCTGAAGGCAGCTAACTGCCCGGGAACCAGAGCTCGATTTCGCGGGCCGCCGAGTCGGGCGAATCGGACCCGTGGACGAGGTTGTCCTGGGTGACCAAGGCCAGGTCACCGCGGATGGTCCCGGGGGCGGCCTTCTCAACGGGATCGGTGCCGCCTGCGATCTGACGGAACGCCGCAATGGCCCGCGGCCCCTCCACGATCGCGGCCACGACCGGGCCCGAGGTGATGAACTCGAGCAGCGACGAGAAGAACGGCTTGCCGTCGTGCTCGGCATAGTGCTGCCGGGCCAGTTCCTCGCTGACGTTCTTGAGTTCAAGGGCCGCGATCGTCAGACCCTTGCGTTCGATTCGGCCGAGAATCTCTCCCACCAGGAGGCGCTTCACGCCGTCGGGCTTTACCAACACCAGCGTCCGCTCAGTCACGGCGTGGAAGCCTACCCGTCAGTAGGCGGGCGCTGCTGGCCGGGCAGCAGGCCACGGTCCTGACGCCGCTTGACCTCGGCTCGCAAGTAGGCGATCAGCAACCACACCGCGGCGAAGACCACGCCGATGAAGCAGACCGCGGGATGGATGACCACTCCCCCGATCAGCACCAGCTGAGCCGCCAAATTCGCCTTCAGTGCCCACGACCTGCCCTGCACACCGGCCAGCAGGATCAGCACGCCCGTCATCCCGATGAGGAAGCCACCGCTTGTCCACGTTAGGCCACCCTGGGAGAACGAAACCACCGGCAGCGCAAGGAGAACCACGATCGCCTCGAGGATCAGCGTGCCCGCCATGACTCCGCGGAAGCTCTTCCACGGATCCGGACCCACGGGTTGTGGTGCCGCGGGTTCGCTCACGACGGATCCCGTCCGAACAGGGTGCGCGCCGCGCCCGCGGTGAAGACCGACCCCGTGATGACGATGCCGCTACCGGAGTAGCCGTCGGGGAACGTGTCGTCGCTTCCGCTTTCCTCAGCCAACGCGATCGCCGTCTCGATGGCGTCGGGCAGCGTCTGCGCCGTGATGACCCGGTCGGGGCCGAAGTGTTCCTCGGCGCGCATCGCCAGACCCTCGACGTCCATGGCACGCGGTGAACCGTTGTGCGTCACCACCACTTCGTCGAAGGCCGGTTCGAGGGCGGACAGGATGCCGTCGACGTCCTTGTCGCCCATCACCGAGACGACACCGACGAGATGGCGGAAGTCGAACTCCTCGGCCAGCGCCTTGGTGAGCGCCGTTGCGCCGGCGGGGTTGTGCGCTGCGTCGATGAACACCGTGGGGGCGCTGCGGACACGTTCCAACCGGCCCGGACTGGTCGCCGCCGCGAATCCCTCGCGCACCGCGTCCACGTCGAGCTGGCGGTCCGCTCCCGCGCCGAAGAACGCCTCAACGGCGGCGAGCGCGACCAGCGCATTGTGTGCCTGGTGCTCACCGTGCAGCGGAAGGAAGACCTCGGGATAGACACCGCCGAGACCCTGAAGTTCGAGAAGCTGCCCGCCGACGGCGACCTGGCGACGGAGCACCGCGAATTCCGAGCCTTCGCGGGCCACTGACGCGTCGGCCCGAATCGCTTCCGCCAGAACGACTTCCATCGCTTCAGGCACCTGTTGACCGATGATCACCACGGTATCGGTGCCGACCAGTTCGGCATCCCGCTTGACGATGATGCCTGCCTTCTCCCCGGCGATCTCGGCGATGGTGTCGCCGAGATACTCGGTGTGGTCGACACCGATCGGCGTGATCACCGCGACGGGTGCGTCGACGACGTTGGTGGCGTCCCAGCGGCCGCCCATGCCGACCTCGATCACCGCCACGTCGACGGGCGCGTCGGCGAAGGCGGCGAACGCCATCGCCGTGACGACCTCGAACTTGCTCATCGGCGGCCCGCCCGCGGCCTCGGACTGCTTGTCGACGAGCTCGATGAAGGGTTCCAGTTCGCGGTAGGTGTCGACGTACAGCGCCGGGCTGATCGGCTGGCCGTCGATGGCGATGCGCTCCACCGCGGACTGCAGATGAGGGCTGGTGGTGCGCCCGGTGCGGCGGTGCAGGGCGGTGAGGAGGGCGTCAATAATCCTGGTCACCGAGGTCTTCCCATTGGTCCCTGCCACGTGGATGCTCGGATAGGCCCGCTGTGGTGACCCGAGCAGCTCCATCAACGCAACGATCCGCGTCGTGCTCGGTTCGAGTTTCGTCTCGGGCCAGCGCTGGTCGAGCAGGTGCTCCACCTGCAGGAGCGACGCGATCTCGTCGGGGGTCGGTTCGCTTGACGTCATGCGAGACCGGCCAGGCGGGCAGTGATCCGCTCCACCTCTTCGCCGGCAACCTGCTGGCGGCCCCGGATCTTGTCGACGACGGCGTCGGGCGCCTTGGCCAGGAACTCCTCGTTGCCCAACTTCCCCGTGGTCTGGGCCAGTTCCTTCTTGGCGGCGGCCAGGTCCTTCTCCAGTCGCCGTCGTTCAGCCTCCACGTCGACGGTGCCCGAGGTGTCGAGTTCGACCAGCACCGTGCCACGCGAGAGCCGGACTTCCACGGCCGCCGACGGGGTGAAGCCGTCCGCGGGTTCGGTGAGCCACGCCAGCGACGTGGCGGCCGGGACCTGAGTGTTCATGTCCGCCTCGGTGATGCCGATCAGCCGCGCCGGCACCCGCTGCCTGTCGTTGAGCCCTTGATCGCTGCGGAAGCGACGGACTTCGGTGACGAGCTTCTGCATGTCCGCGATGCGGTTGCCCGCGAGTGCGTTCATGGCGATCCCCGACGGTTCCGGCCAGTCCGCGATCACCACCGACTCGCGGCCGGTCAACGCCTTCCACAGGGTCTCGGTCACGAACGGCATCACGGGGTGCAGCAGTTTGAGCAGGCTGTCCAGAACGGCGGCCAACACCGCATTGGTGGGCCCGTCCGGTTGGTCGGCCAGCTGCACCTTGGCCAACTCGAGATACCAGTCGCAGAACTCGTCCCAGGCGAAGTGGTACAGCGACTCGCAGGCCCGACTGAACTCGTAGCCGTCGAAGGCCAGATCGACTTCCGCGCGAACCTCTTCCAGCCTGCCGAGGATCCAGCGGTCGGCATCGGTGAGTGCGTCGGCGTCGGGTAGCGGCGCGGGGGCCGCGCCGTTCATCAACGCGAACCGGGTGGCATTGAACAACTTGGTCGCGAAGTTCCGGGAGGCGCGGGCGTAGTCCTCGCCGATCGACATGTCGCCGCCAGGATTGGCGCCGCGGGCAAGCGTGAACCGCAGCGCGTCCGCGCCGAACGCGTCGACCCAGTCCAGCGGATCGATCCCATTGCCCTTGGACTTGCTCATCTTGCGACCGAACTCGTCGCGGATGAGGCCGTGCAGGAAGACGTTCTCGAACGGCACCTGCGGGCCGCGGCTTCCGCAGGCGGTGACGGCGTCGTCGTCGCCGACGAAGGTGCCAAACATCATCATCCGGGCCACCCAGAAGAACAAAATGTCGTAGCCGGTGACGAGAACGCTGGTGGGATAGAACTTTTCGAGCTCCGGCGTGCGATCGGGCCATCCCATCGTTGAGAACGGCCACAGCGCCGACGAGAACCACGTGTCCAGCACGTCGGGATCCTGCTCCCAACCCTCCGGCGGGGTCTCGTCCGGCCCGACGCAAACCTTCTCACCGTTCGGGCCATGCCAGATCGGGATGCGATGCCCCCACCACAGCTGACGCGAAATGCACCAGTCGTGCATGTTGTCCACCCAGGCGAACCACCGCGGTTCCAGACTGGCGGGGTGAATCACGGTGTCGCCGTTGCGCACCGCGTCACCCGCGGCGGTCGCCAGCGACGACACGTTGACCCACCACTGCAGCGACAACCGGGGCTCGATGGGCTCGCCGCTGCGCTCGGAGTGGCCGACGCTGTGCAGGTAGGGTCGCTTCTCCTCGACGATTCGACCCTCAGCGGCGAGAGCTTCCCGCACCGCGACGCGGGCGTCGAAGCGGTCCATGCCGTCGAAACGCGTGCCGGTACCGGCGATGCGGCCCTTGCTGTCCATGATCGACGGCATCGGAAGGTTGTGGCGAACGCCGATCTCGAAGTCGTTCGGGTCGTGTGCGGGCGTGACCTTGACTGCGCCAGTGCCGAATTCGGGGTCGACGTGCGCATCGGCCACGATGACGACCCGCGTGTCGAGGAAAGGATGCGGCAGAGTCTGGCCGACCAGCGCGCGGTACCGCTCGTCATCCGGGTGCACGGCGATCGCGGTGTCACCGAGCATCGTCTCGACGCGCGTGGTGGCCACCACCAGGTGCGGTTGGCCGTCGTCCATGGACCCGTAGCGGAAGGAGACCAGCTCCCCCTCGACGTCCTCGTAGCGCACCTCGAGGTCCGAGATCGCCGTCTCGAGCACCGGCGACCAGTTGACCAGCCGCTCGGCCTGATAGATCAGGCCCGCGTCGTAGAGCTTCTTGAAGATCGTCCGTACGGCTCGCGACAAGCCGTCGTCCATGGTGAAGCGGTCCCGGCTCCAGTCGACGCCGTCACCGAGTCGGCGCATCTGTCCGCCGATGGTGCCGCCGGACTCGCGCTTCCAGTCCCACACCTTTTCGATGAACAACTCGCGGCCGAAGTCTTCCTTCGTCTTGCCGTCCACGGCGAGTTGCTTCTCGACCACGCTCTGAGTGGCGATGCCCGCGTGATCCATGCCTGGCAGCCACAGCACCTCGTAGCCCTGCATGCGCTTGCGCCGGGTCAGCGCGTCCATCAGCGTGTGGTCGAGCGCATGC
>NZ_JAVRQA010000103.1:0-17438 GCF_032161845.1 Mycobacterium sp. | reverse complement strand
TTCCAGATCTGCTCACCGACGTTCTGCGAGCTCGCGTACGACGTGAGTTGACCGGTGAAGATCTGCTTCATCATGGTCAGGTACTGCACCGGCATGGACCGGTCGAGACCAAGATCGGCGCTGACCCTGGCGATCAGGGCGGGATTGGCGTTCTTGCCCGCGATGCGCTGTGCGGGATCGGAGTTCGGGATGACGTTGAAGATCAGGAAGACGACCACCGAGATCGCGAAGAGGACCGCGATCATTCCGATGATTCGCCGGACGGCGAAGGAGATCATGGCCCTAGTGCTCCAGCCTGATCTTGGCCCGCGGATCAAGAGCGTCGCGAAGGCCGTCGCCGAAGACGTTGAGCGACAACACGGTCAGGACGATCATGATGCCTGGAACGATCGTGAGATGCGGTGCGGTGTAGATGGTTTGGTACCCGTCGGCGATCATCGTGCCCCACGACGCGTTCGGTGGCCGGACCCCGGCACCGAGGAACGACAACGACGATTCGAGCAGCATGTTGTTGGCGATGTTGAGCGTGAAGAACACGATGATGGTCGATATGACGTTGGGCAGTAATTCGGAGACCATGATTCGGATCGATCCCTTCCCCTGCGCAACGGCGGCTTCGACGAACTCCTTCTCGCGTAGGGCCAGGATCTCGCCGCGGATGGGCCGTGCCATGTAGGGCACGTAGACGAATCCGATGATCATGATCGGGATCCACAGCGAGTCGCCCTGGACGACGAAGCCGCCGATCTTGAGTCCGCCAAGGGCAAGTGCGGTGCCGAGGGCGATGCCGAGCAGGAGCACGGGAAACGCCCAGAGCACGTCCATGGCCCTGGACAGGATGGAATCGATCCAGCCGCGGTAGTAGCCGCAGACCAGGCCGACGAGCACGGCTAGGACCGTCGTGACGACGGCGGCGACGACGCCGATGAGGATCGACGTCCGCCCGCCGTACAGCAGTCGGACCATCACGTCGCGACCGTTCTGGTCGGCGCCAAGCAGGTAGCGGCCGTGCAGGCCGGGGCCGAGCGGGGCACCGTCGGGCGAGACCACGTACTCTTCCTGCCCGTCGATCAGCACCTTGTCGGTGATGTGGTTCTCGTTGGGTCCCGTGTGCGCGACCTGGTCGGCCCACAGCGGTGCGGCGAGGCAGGCGAGCACTATCGCGATGAACAGCACGCCGAATCCCAGCGCGACCCGGTTGCGGCGCAACCGAATCCACGCCAGATACCAGGGGCTGCGACCCCGCACCGCTTCAGGCGGGACGTCGGCGGGTACTGGCGGGATACCCAGTGCCTCGACGTCCCCGGTCGGGACCGTCACTTAAGGGCGAACGAGCTGTAGTCCTGGTTGAACAGCAGATGATGATAGGACTTGTCGAAGTCCATCCGCTCGGAAAGGAACGTGGTGTATTCCTCGTTGCCGTACGGCGCCCACACGGCCTGCTCCATGTAGGCCTTGTCAAGGGCGGCGTACTGCTTCTTGACGTCATCGGTGAGCTGTTGTGCGCGAAGGTCGTTCATCTTCGCATCGAGTGCAGGGATGCTGATCCTGGAGAAGTTGTTGCCGTTGGTCGGCAGGATGCTCGCACCGTTGATCAGCGGTCGGAAGAAGTCGTCGGGATGCGGGAAGTCCTGGAACCAGTCGGCGAAGCCAGTGTCCAGATCCGGCGTCGACTGGTTGCCGATCGTCGTCCAGTACACGTCACCCGCAATGACCTTGAGCGTGGCGTTGAACCCCAACTGGGTGAGCACGTCGTGGTAATACTCACCGATCCGCTTGCGGTCCGGCTCGTCGTCGGTCCAGACGGTGATGTCCTTGTCGGTCGGATTGGCCTCGGCGATCAAGGCTTTCGCCTTCACCATGTCGGGCCCGGGGTACAGCTTGTACTCCTCGTAGCCCGGCATGCCAGGAGGCAGGATCTGCTGCGTCGGATGCAGGCGGCCACCGAAGACCCGGTTGAGCGCCTCAGGATCGACCGCGTAGTTGATCGCCTGGCGCACCTTGATGTCGTTGAACGGCGCGGTCTGGGTGTTCATCCAGAAGTAGTACGTGTTGATGGATTGCTCGAGGCGGAATCGCTCACCGAACTTCGCCTTCACCTCTGCCAACCGGTCGGCGTCGGGTGGGTCGACCATGAAGTCGATGGTGTTCTGCTCCACGCCTGTCACTTGCGCGGAGTTGCTCTTGTTCTGGGTGACCGTGATCTTGTCTACGCCTGCGTCGGCGACTTCCGTCGCGCCCGCATCCTTGACCGTCTTGAAGTTCGGGTTGCGCTCCAACGTCAACGTCTGCGGCGCTTCGACCTTGGTGATCATGAAGGGGCCGCTGGCCGGGGGCGGACTGTTGGTGGCGTCCTTGTCGAGTGGCGTGCTCGGCGGGACTGGCGCCGCGAAGGGTAGCGCCAGGAGGCCCTCGAAGGTGCCGTTGGCCTCCTTCAGCGTGATCGTGATGTCGCCGGTGGCGTCGTCGGTGACGATGCCGCTGATCGTGGGGGCCTTGTTGTCGGCGTACTCGGCCGCCCCGACGATGGGTTCATAGAAGACGGACCCGCCAGAGTCGGCCTTGAACAGCCGCTGGATGGCGTAGGTGAAGTCGGACGCCTTGATCGGCGTGCCGTCGGAGTACTTCATGTTGGATCGCAGCTTGAGCTTGTAGGTCTTGCCGTCGGCGGAGACCTCCGGCATGGCCTCGGCCAGCGCGGGGACGACTTCGGTGCCCGCGTCGCCCTTGGCGTGCTTGTAGGTCAGCAGCGGCGTGTAGCTGTTGTACAGCACCTCCCAGCCTTCGAGGGTGTAGGAGAGTTGGGGGTCCACGTAGTCGGGGAACGACGTCAGCGTGACGTTGATGTCGCCGCCTCCGGTGCCACCGCCGCTACTGCTTTCGGTGTCACCTCCACACGCGGCGACTCCGAAAGTGGCCAGCGCCGCGACGACACCAACGGTCACCGCCTTGCGCAACTTGCTCATGTGAATCCCCTTGGTCAAGTGGTCGTGTTTTTGTCCCGGCGATGCCCACTACCTGTACGCCTCCTGCCGGGGCGTCACTGCATCTTTTCCCAAATACGGCGGATGGCAACTCGGGATTTCAGAAATCGATGCCGCATCGCATGCCTCTGGCCTGCGAAGTCCCAGGACACCGCGGCTCCGCGGCGAGACCCGGCGGTAGCATCTGCGGTTGCTGCGACGGGTTGGCTCGACGTCGGCCGAACCATATGCCGCCGGAATTATTACTGCTGCCGGGCGGATTCACCGGAAAATTAACACCGGCGAAGGCGCCAGCTCGAGGTAGCGGGCCACCGGGCGGAGTCGAGTGGTACGCGGCGCTCAGGAAAAACCTTCAAAAAATCTGAGCGTTTCGGCGCGCCGACCTAGCCGGCGAGAATCTCGTCGACCTTCGCACTGCCGGTGTGACCGCGTTTGACGCCCGCGACCAACGCCGTCATCGATGCGGAATTGTTCAACCGCAGCGGGAGGATGCGTTGGTAGGCGGCCGACTCGTACCACCGAACGGCGGAGTCGTGATCGGGGAACCGGATCATCACCAGCGTCCCGTCCCACTGGCCTTCGCGGACGTCGAGATCGCCTCCGTGAATGATGAATTCACCCCCGAAGGGCGCCATGGTGTCATCGATCTCGCGCATGTACTTGATGATGTCGTCGCCGAATTCGACGTCGCGCAGATAGGCAACGGCATACGAGGGGATCGCGTCAGTCATGGGGTGAATTCTCGACGATGGTCTGCCGCCGGTCGATTACCCGACGGGTAAAGGCACCCACTACCTGCCGTCCACTGGATTAACATCGAACCCCGTGGCGCGTAACGATGGTCCTGGCGGACCCCCCGACGACCCGTACTACTCCAACGACGAGCCGACGCAGTACGGCAGCTATCCCCGCAACGATCCGCAGGCGTACAGCGAGCCGACGGCGTCCGCGAGCTATGGGGCGCACGACCCATACGGTCAGCAGCCCGACTACGGTCAGGAGCCGATTCCGCCAGAGCCGAGGACTCCCTGGTACCGCACGCCGCCGGGGCTCGTCAGCCTCGGCGCGTTGGGCGTCATCATCCTCGCGGTGATCGTCTACGCCATCGTCTCGCTGAGCGGCGACGGGTCCAGTTCCACGTCGACGACGTCGAGCACGAGCGGGACGCCGACATCGTCCGTCGCCTCCGTCGCCCCGGTACCGACGGGTGGCACCGAAACGGTGACGCAGACCGAGGAGCCGAGCACCACGACCGAGACGACGACCGCCACGACGACGACGGACAGTCCGACGACTACCACCACGACCACGACCCCGCCCCCGACGACCAGCACCAGCACGACGGTGTCGACGAGCACCAGCACCAGCACCAGCACCGTGACCCAGACGGTGACGGTGCCGCCTACCCAAGCGCCGGGCTGATCCGACCGATCTCGTTGGTGGTCATGGCATCTCCGTCGTTCCTGGACGAGCATCTGACCTAGGGTGCTTCCATGCGTGGAATCATCCTGGCGGGGGGCACGGGTACGCGTTTGTACCCGATCACCATGGGCGTGTGCAAGCAATTGCTGCCCGTGTACGACAAGCCGCTGATCTACTATTCGCTGTCGACCCTGATCATGGCGGGAATCCGGGACATTCAGGTCATCACCACGGCGGGCGACGTGGCGGCCTTCACCCGACTGCTCGGTGACGGCTCGGTGTTCGGCACGAACATCACCTACGCAGTCCAGGATCGTCCAGACGGAGTCGCGCAGGCCTTCGTCGTCGGCGCCGATCACATCGGAGACGACTCGGTCGCATTGATCTTGGGCGACAACGTCTTCTACGGGCCGAGTCTGGGTACCAGCCTGGACCGGTTCCGAGACGTCAACGGCGGCGCCATATTCGCGTACTGGGTGGCCAACCCCTCGGCATACGGCGTCATCGAGTTCAGCGACGACGGCAGGGCGCTGTCCTTGGAGGAGAAGCCAGCCACCCCGAAGTCGCACTATGCGGTGCCGGGGCTCTACTTCTACGACAACGACGTCGTCGAGATCGCCCGGTCCCTGCGGCCGTCCGCTCGGGGAGAGTACGAAATCACCGACATCAACCAGACTTATCTGGACCAGGGCCGGCTCGGCGTCGAGGTGTTGGCGCGCGGAACCGCGTGGCTGGACACCGGTACGTTCGACTCATTGCTCGACGCCAGTGACTACGTTCGCACCATCGAGCGCAGGCAGGGCTTGAAGATTGGTGTGCCCGAGGAGGTCGCCTGGCGGCTCGGCTTCATCGACGACGATCAACTCGCCGAGCGTGCTCACTCATTGCTGAAGTCAGGTTACGGCGCGTACCTCTTGCAACTGCTGGAGCCCTAGTCGCCGATGGCGGAACGTGCTCTCCGAGAAGCGATCCGGTAGAGCCAACGTGAACACGGTGCGCAGCGTCAGTAGGTACTGCCGCACCAGGTGACCCGTCGTGTACGGCAGGTCGTAGGTCGTGCACAGAGCCCTTACCCGCGTCGCGATCTCCGCGTAACGGTTGCTCGGAAGGTCGGGGAACAGGTGGTGCTCGATCTGGTAGCAGAGGTTGCCGCTCATGAAGGCCATCACGGGTCCGGCGTCGAAGTTGGCGCTGCCCAACATCTGTCGTAGATACCACTGCGGTTTGGTCTCGTTCTCCAGCGTATCCGGAGTGAACTTCTCAGCGCCGTCGGCGAAGTGGCCGCAACAGATCACCACGTACGCCCAAATGTTGCGCAGCACGTTGGCGACGACGTTGGCGCCGAGAGTGCGACGCCAACGCCTGAGGCTCAGGGCCGGAAACAGCACGTAGTCCTTACCCGTCTGGCGGCCGATCTTGCGCAGCAGTGCCCGGCCGTGGTCGGACTTCGAGGCGTCGGTGTCGGGGCGCTCCCGCTCGGCGTAGAGGTCGTGCAGCGCGATGCCCCACTCGAAGGTGATGGCCAACAACAGACTTCGCAGCGGTTGAAGGAGATTGCTCGGCTTCCACTCTTGGTCGCGGGTGACCCGTAGGACGCCGTAGCCAAGATCGTCGTCGACTCCGACGACATTGGTGTTCACGTGGTGGCGGTAGTTGTGGGAGTAGCGCCACTGCGACGAGAGACCTGCCATGTCCCACTCCCACGTGGTGGAGTGAATCTCGGGGTCGTTCATCCAGTCCCATTGGCCGTGGCCGATGTTGTGGGCGAGTTCCATGTTCTCGACGCTCTTGGCGGCAGCGAGGCCGACGGTGCCCAGCAACCATCCGCTCCTGCGTTTGGTGCCGGCGATCACCAACCGAGAGCTAACCTCCAGAGCGCGCTGAAAGGCGATCGTGCGGCGGACGTAGGCACGGTCCTTGGCGCCCCGACTGTCCTCGACGTCGCGGCGAATATCGTCGAGGGCAGCGGCCAACGCATCGAGATCGGATTCACTCAGATGGGCGTATTCTGCGACATCGGAGATGGCCATCGCGTTATCGGTTTCTGATCGGTTCGGACGGCCCCCAATCGGTACGGAGGGGTCGCCGCAGGTACCTACAGCGTAGCGGTTCTGGCAGTGGGCCGCGGCAGCGTCGCAGTCCTTTTCGGGTTATCCGCCCAGACCGCCAAGAGCACCCGAGACCGCGCCGGTGAGGCCGCCGGTCAGGCCGCCGACGGTGTTGGTGATTCCGCCGGTCACGCCCCCGACGGTGTTGGTGACGCCGCCGGTCACACCACCTACGGTGTTGGTGACCCCGCCGACGACGGTGCCCACGGTGTTGGTGACCCCGCCAACGACGGTGCCCACCGGGTTGGTCGGTTTCGGTGTGGACGTCGCGCCGGTTGGCTTCGTCCCGTACGTGCTGACAGGTAGGTTCGACGTCTTCGTCGGCTCGGTCTTTTCGGCGCCGGCGTCGGCCGTCTTGGACTCGCCACTCGTCTCCTCGTAGGCGGGCGTGGCCGCAGGTGCGGCGAACGGGGCCGGCGGGGCGCTGCCCGTCGGCGCGGAATTGTTCGACACGGCGATCGTCTTGGCCTCGGCCGCGGGAAGTGCCGCGGCAGCAAGCGGATTCAGCCCGCCCATCGCGGCGTTGATCAGGTCGGTGATTCCGCCGAAGCCACCACCGCCAAGGATGCTGGACAGCAGCTTGAAGACTCCGGAAAGGACGTTCGGCGTCCCCTGCGTGGGATTGCCGCTGAAGAACTCCTTCTGGAACCCCTTCACCAACTGGTTGACGATGTCGCCGGGAACCTTGGCCCAGTCGACGTCGGGGAAGGACATGAAGGCGGTGGGGTTACCCGCTTGATCGAGGGTCCTGCTGTAGGAGCCGTCCGGCATTCTCACGACGTCGGTGTAGCCGAGATTGACGAGGCTGGTGAGGGCGGGAGCCAGTGCATTGGCCAAGGTGCCCAACGGATTCGGGAACGCACCGAGCGTCAGCAGGTTGGTCAGATCGGTCAGAAGGTAGAGCGGCTCGAGCAGCGGAAGGCTGTTCGATGGCAGCGTGAGGTACAGGTTGAGCGCAAGCGGGCCGGTGCCGACCTTGCCGAGGATGTCCAGGAGCTGCCCCGTGAGCTGTGGGCTCAGATTCGAGGCGTCGACGCCCCGCAGGATGTAGGTCGGGAGCAGGAACGCCATCAGGTTGTTGGCGAGGGAGAACGGGTTCGGCCACGCCGCGAAGTCCGACAGCAGGTCGTACTCGACCGTGGCGTCGACCTTGATCGGGATGAGATTCGCGCCGCCCAGCGAAAGTCCGGTATTGCCGAGCGGGAGCCCGCCACTGCTCGTCACCTGGGTATCGGGGGTGACGGTGTCGATGCCGAACAACCGGGCGAACGGGTAGGCCCTGGCGAACAGGCCACCATTGGCGCGGCCCGGATTGCGCAGCAGGAGCATCGGCAGGATGGTCAGGCTGCCCAGCAGCGGATCGTCCCCGGCCGTCCGCGACTTCGCTCCGCCGGGTTGATACTGCAGATCCTCGACGACCTTGGGATATGCGGCGCCGGCGGCGAAGGCGCCCATTCCGAAGCCGACGACGATCGGCACCCGCAGGTCGATCACGTCGAGGCTCGCGGGAAGGGTGTTGACGACGTTGTCCAGCAAGCCGGTCAGACCGCCGAGGTCCAGCAGCGGGTTGCCGAGGTTCAGCAATTTGAGCTTGTCCAGAACCGTGGTGAGCAGCCCATTGACCCCGAGCTTCAGGTACGAGGTGCCGTTGATCTCGTCGGCGACCGAATTCGGCAGCGCCGGCACCCAGCCGAGGTCGAGCCCAAGCAGCTTGAGGAGTGTGAAGGGCGGGCCCGTGGTGATCAGGTTGAGCCCGGGAACGTCGAGATTGGACAGGTTGCCCGGATCGCTCAGGTCGATGCCGAGGAGATCGAGCAGCTTGGCGACGGTCGTCATGCCGGTCGCGTCGCTCAAGCCGAGGGCGGACAGGGCGGGAACCAGGACGTTGCTCGCGACGTCAAGCCCAAGCAGGCTCTTGAGGAGCGGCGCGAGATCAAGGGGGACGGCGTCCAGCACGCTTCGGAGTGCGTTCGCCGGAAGGCTTGCCAGGAACGTCTCGGGGTCGAAACCAGCGGCCCTGGCCAGCGCCATCAGGTTGATGTTGTTGACGATCGCCTTGAGAATCGCCGCGGCTATCTCCTGCGACAGGTCGTAGCCCGCGGTGCCGAGGCCGCCGGTCAAATCGGGGATCTCGTCGGGCTGGGGGAAGGTCTGAACTGCCGCCGAGAGTTGGACGTTCCGATGAAGCATCTGATCCGTCGGCGGCGGGACGAGACCTACCGTCAACGCGGCCACCGAAATCGTCGCGACTCCGGCGAGGGCGAGCTTCTTCACGTGTCGTCCGACGGTGCGTTTCACTGCCAGCTGGTGTCGTCCCGACATGTCACACGTCCTCCCAGCAGGCCCCGCAGCGATGCGATTCTTACTGCTTTGGGACGAGCGTAAGCCTCCGTGAGCAAAAAACACAAGAATTACCGAGGGCGTCAGACGGGGCGCGCTGCTAACCATATATTACGCAATCGTTAATAGAACACGTTGCATCGTCGCAGTACAGAGGGTGGATCGTGGAACTGGGCCGCGCGACCTCCGCTACCGACGGCGGGAGGCGAACGTATCGGGCCGGGCGATTCCAGCAAATAGTCACCGTCGGTATTTGCCCAGATCTGGGACACCTGTCCCAGCGGGCTGCGACGGCCTGGCACTCGCAAGCCCGTGAACTGCGGGATGTGTCCTGGATCACGTCTTTACTGCCGGGATGACGCGTCGAATCGGGCGTTTGCTGCGGAGATCGTTGCTTAATCGACGAGCCTTCGCTCAGGGATGGTCGCCGATCCGGCAGTTTTGGAAGAAAGTTCCAGGGTCGCAATAGATCCCCATCGGTGGCGGGGGTTTCGGTGGCGGGTTGTCTCCGTCCCAAATCATGTTGGAGACATTGCCCATCCCCTGATACAGGTAGTAGTAGGTGTGGCAGACACTCCAGTCCCAGTTCAACGGGTCGTAAATGTGATTGCCGGTCGCCGGCACGGGGAGCTCCCCTGGGCACCAGTGCTTCGGCGGCCCCCAGCCGCCATCGTCGGCGTGTGCGATGCCTTCGCCAACGCCCAATCCCACGAGCCCCAAGCTGCCCGAAACCAACACGCTCGTTGCCAGCCCCACGACGATTCGCCTCAGTCCGGTAGACCGCGATATTTGCTTCATGATTGATGCCTCCGTGCAGTCGGCCCATGGTGGCCGGTCAGGTGGCTAGTGAATACCGGTCGCCCCGTTACCGATCCCAGCTTCAGGCGCGCGCTCAGCTCACATCGAGGCAGAGAGGACGCGTTCTTCGAAGAGGTCCGCGCCGCGTGCCACCCCGCCGGTCGCCTCGAAACCCATCGCCACCCGTCTCGCGCCGTCAGTCATGGTCATCGCCTCTCGAACCTTCGACCGGAGAGCTTCGGCCGACAGCTTCTTCGCCGGCAGACGGGTGCCGCACCGCGCAACCTCGACCCGTCGTGCGACCTCGAACTGATCACGCCCGAAGGGCACGACGCAGACGGGAACTCCACGGGCCAGTGCCTTTTGCGTCGCGCCCATACCGCCATGCGTCACCGCACACACGGCGCGGTCCAGCACAGGACCGTGCGGGACGAGCCGGCACACAGTTGCGTCGGGCATCTTGCCGAAGTCGTCCGGTTGTCCCGCTGGGACGGTCGCCACGACATGAACGGGCTCATCCGCCAGCGCAGCCATCGCAATGCGAATCAGGTTGTCGTCGCCCTGTTTTTCCGACGACGTCGTGACGAGAACGATGGGCCGGGTAATGGACACAAGCCAATCGGGGACAAGGGCCGGCCTCGGGTCGAGCGCGCACGGCCCGATCATCTGTACCGCATCGCCGTAATCGCCGTGCGAATACTCGAACGGCTTGCCGCTGGCAACCAGCATCAGCGGCGGGCGGCGCCAGAACTCCTCCATCGATCCGACCTGGCGAAGACGCAGCTCCTCGCGAACCTTGTTGAGGGACGGCAATCCGCTGTTGACGGGTCCACTCACCGCCTTGCGGACAACGGCGTCACGAACGCGGCCGAACAGATTCGGGAATGGCGTCAACCCCGGGCCGAAAGGGGGCACCCCGGCTGCGCGCAAGAGCGGCGTGAACGGCGAAAAACACGCCCAAGGAATGCCGCTGGCTTCGGCGGTCGACAACGCACCCCAGCACAGCACATCGATGAGCAATGCATCAGGGCCGACGCGGGCAATCGCGTCCGCAAGGTCGTCGACTTCGAGCGGCGCACGTCGGCCGAACACCGCGAAGGCTCGCTTCAGTCCGGCCCCCGGGTTACTGGCCTTCCAGTCGTCGTGTTCGATCGCCTCGATCCGCGAATCGATTGCATCCGTTGCGAACCCGAGTTGCTCTCCAGTCTCGACACCAGCCGAGAACGTGCGCAGATGAATCGAGTGGCCACGGCCGGACAACTCCGAGAGCAACGCACTGATCGGTAAGACGTGACCCAGCGCTGGCGAGGTGTACGCCAATATCGTCGCCATCTACGTCAACCTCGCCATTTCGACCATGTCGTGCGCCTCGGCGAATCGTCCTCGGGCATCGAGCTTTTGGCAGAGCTCGAGGTACTGCTTGGCCAGCTCGCGATACCGGTCCATGTCGCCCTCGGCCTTGGCCACTAGCGCGCGTGACTTCGTCCACCACAGGTCAGCCGCGGGGATGCCAGGCCTTCTCAGCTGCCAGTCGTCGATGATGCGGTTCGCCTCGGCGAGATCGTCGGTGGTTCCGCGCTCGACGAGCAACGTGACGAGAACCTCGCCGGTACAACCGACTTCGATCCGATGGCCACCATTCATGTGGATCGAGAACAGGTTACGCAATTCGTCAATCGCTTCGCCTTCGCGGCCATGGCGTACCGCGTCCACGGCAAGGTCTGCACCGATTATCGGCATCGTGTGGGTCACGACTCTGTGCTTTTCGATGTTCGCGCGGGCGCGGTTGAGCACGATGATTGCCGAGCCGGGTGGTTCACGTCCGGCACGCATGAGGGTGGTCCCGTATGCGAATTCTGCTGCGATGATCCCGCAAATGTCACCGAATGATTCAGCGCGTCGAAGCGCATCGCGCATCTCATCAATCAGTTCGTCGGGCTGGTAAATGCCGAGAGCCGCAATCACAGCCCAGAATTCCAAAATCAGTACATAACTGGCGGGGGAGAGGCTTCGACCATGGCCGGTTCCCTCTTTCAGATGCCGCCGGCCCTGTTCATGGTCTCCACGGCAAATTTCGATGACGCCTCGAATGGTCAGAGCCATCGCGAGTTCGAGCGTCGATTCATCATGGTGGCGTCTCAGAACCACATCGATCACCGCCAACGCCTCGTCGAATTCGCAATTGGCGTAACGAGCGGAAAACACCGCGACGAGAATGATGTCGATCTCCGCCACCGCGTTCCAGTCGAGCTTGGCAAGCATTCCCTCGACCTCCAGGGCCAGAGCGGCTGCCTCGGGAACACGGGTGTCGTTCCAGGTGAACGACATGAGCCGTCCGGCAGCGGCGATGGCGAGTGACCTCAGGTCGCCGGCTGTCATAGCCAGGCTGCATAACTCGCGGTATCGCTCGTCTGCGTCTTCGTCACTGCCCACGAACAATGCTGTCGATATCAGCATGGTTCGTGGCGCGATCCGCATCGCGATGACACCGTCGCGATCGTCGGGCAACCGGTCTGCGATGAGACGGGCGCTCTCCCACTGGACACGTGCCGCCGACATGTCGCGTGGTCGGAGCCATTGTGCTGCTCGGATGTGCCAGTCGTACGCGTCGACGAGTTCGCCTGCCGATTCGAGATGAGTGGCGATCAAGGCCGCGTTCTCGTCGACGGCACCGCGGTCGCGTGTTTGAATCGCAGCGGCCAGCCGGCGATGGGCTTGCGCCCGCGTGGCACCCAACTGCGATTCATAAGCCACCGTGCGCACTAGCGGATGACGGAAGCAATACCGTTGTCGCGGCACGAATTCGGTTTGGTCGATCAGCTCCGCCGACACCAACTCCGCCAAGGCGGGCGCAATTGCGTCCGGCAGCAGAGCGCGCAAAGTGTCGACGTCAAAGCGAGTCCCGATCACCGCCGCGGCGTTCAGAATCGCCTTCGCCGACGGAGGTAACCGATCGATGCGGGCCGCAAGCAACGTTTGCACCGTGGCCGGCACGGCGATCTCGTCGACACGGCCGGCAAGTCGATAGCCTCCGCGGCTGCCCGAGATCACCCCACGTTCGGCCAAGTCGCGAACGATCTCCTCGATGAAGAACGGGTTGCCCACCGCAGCTACTGCGATCTGCTGCACCAAGGCCGCCAATGTGGGGTCGCTGCCCAGAAGCTGACGGACGAGGTGCACTGACGTTTCGTCGGTTAGCGGTTGAAGTGTGATCGTCTCGTCCGCCTGCTGCTTCAGCCAACCACCGAACTCCGGCCGATATGTCGAGACGAACATCGATGAGCTTCCCTGGAGCGCACCGGCGAATTCGGCGAGCAAGTCGTCGCTGCGAGCGTCAATCCAATGCGCGTCGTCGAGGACGAACAGGGTCCGTCCCGAACGGGCAAGGACCGCCTGCGTCATCACCTCCACCAGTCGCCGCCGACGACCGTCAGCGCTGACCTGCAGTGGCGGCGCATCGGGATCGGCGACCCCCATCGTCTCGAAGAGGATCTGCGCGTCGGCGGAACTCGACGTCAGCGCCCCATCGCACTGAGCCACTGTGTGCGCTCTGGCCTCTGCATCGTTGCGGCCATCCACTGCGAACATGGCACGCAAGAGCCGTGACAACGCGCGAAAGGGGACAGTCGTGGTGTGAGCATCACAGCGGGCCAGGACAACCTGCACGCCCCGGCTCGCGACGAGCGCACTGAACTCGGCGATCAGCCGACTCTTACCCAGTCCAGCCGCACCCACTACACCGACCAGATCACCGCGAGCTGATTCGAAACACCGCTGCAGCCGGGCAAAGTCGGCACCGCGGCCCAACATCACGCCTTCGTTGCGCCCCAACACCATTCGGCCTGACTCCACCGCGAGCAGCCGACGCGCGGGCACCGGCGCGTCGGCACCCTTGATGGCAATCTCTTCGACCGGGCCCAGTCTTGCGGCGCCGTCCACCAGCCGGGCCGTGGACAACGAGCACAGCACCGCCCCGTGAGGTGCGGCCGACTCCATCCGCTGCGCCATCCCCACGGGGTGGCCCACCGCCGTGTATTGGCCCGAACCCGATCCGATCGAACCAGTGATGACCTCACCAGAGTTGAGGCCGACACGCACCTGCAAACGAACACCATCGCGGGTCAACACCTCGGCCGCGAAGTTTCCTGTGACCGACTGAATCTCCAGCGCTGAGATGCACGCCCGCAGCGCATGATCCTCGAGCGCCACGGGCGCTCCGAAGAGCGCCATCAGGCCGTCGCCGGTGAACTTGTCGACCGTGCCCTGATAGCGCTGCACCACCGCGGCAGCACGGTTGAAGAGTTCGTTCATTATTTCGCGAAGCCGCTCGGGATGAAGCACTGTGGCGAGCTTCATAGACCCGACGACGTCGACGAACAGCACGGTCACCTGCTTGTATTCGGTCACCGGCGAGGAGCCGACGGGTGCGCCGCAGACGTCACAAAAGCGCGCTTTGGCCCGCAGGTCGTTGCCGCACGACCCACACCCACCGGAATTAGTCATCCCCGGATCTCCCCGCCGCGACTACCCCCCATGATCACCCACCCCGAGGCCCCGACCACCCCCATCGTGCAAACTCGCGCTCCAACGGTGCAGGCGGCCCGCTCGGCCGACTCATGGAATACGCCGCTGAACTGGGTGTTTCGTTGAGTCACGATCGGGAATCGAACCCGTGTGATCAACTTGGGAATCGGGTTGGCAGACCCATATCCGTCCTGGTTGACGGCGGCCAAGGCCTAGTCCCAAGCATCTGGTCACGATGCATCGTTACTCTGCCCGGACGACACGTCATACCAGTCGTCCAGAATGATGATGGTGCCGCCGCCGATGACGATTCCCGCAATTTCGTAGTGGCACCCTCGAGAGTCTTTCGCCGTGTCTGTCTTTTGGAACGGGCGGCCCGGCCGCTAGCGTTCGACGCCCGCCAGCCGCCGAGTCCACTTGTACAGACCGGCCAGAACGGCGACGAACAGAACCACGCCGAGGATTTCGGCCCAGTTCCCGAATCCGTCACCCACGATCGCCAGCGGGGAATCGCTGCCGGAACCCGCGACGATGCCCGCGAACACCACGCCGAACAAGCTCTCGCCGACGATGAGCCCGGTTGCCATCAGAACGCCGAGCCGCTTCTTTTGCTCGACGTCGCCGCCCGTGCGGTCCGCCCACTTGTCGTAGTAGCGGCCCAGGAGGGCGCCGAGCGGAATGATCAAGGTCAGCGACATCGGGAGGTACATGCCCATTCCGACCGCCAGGGGCGGCAGGGCGAACTTCGTCTTCAGCTTCAGCACCTCGTCGATCGCGATCACCACGGCACCGATGGCGACGCCGAGACCCAAGAGGCCCCAGTCCAAATCGCCGCCGAAGACGCCCTTGGCGAGCGAGGAGATCAACGCTGCTTGCGGTGCGGCGAGCGCGTTCTCACCGGCGCCCGGTGCACCGAGGAAACCGAACGCGGTGTTCAGCAGGGTGAGCACGGGAGGAATCACCAGTCCGCCGAAGACGACGCCGATCACCAACGCGACCTGCTGTCGCCAGGGGGTGGCGCCGACGAGTTGGCCGGTCTTGAGGTCCTGAAGGTTGTCGTTGGAAATGGTGGCGATGCCGAACACGATCGCCGTGGCGAACAACGCGTAGGCCACCAACCCCAACGTCTGCGTTGGGTCGTCGCCGCGGCCGTGTACTGCCACCAACACCAGCGACGCGGCGACGACGACCAGAATGCCGAGTCCCGATATCGGACTATTGGATGAACCGATCAGGCCCGCCATGTAACCGGCGACGGACGCGAGAATCGCGCCGAGCACGACGACGAACAGCAGTGTGACCGCGATGATTAGCGGCGTGTTACCGCCGATCTGCGTGCTCTCGAGGAACCACCACAGCAGCAGCCCGATCGGGACCAGCGATACCGCGATCGTGCCGCCGACGATCCAGATGGGGAGGTCCCGTTCGGTCAGCTCGACTTCGGTTCCGCTGCGGCGCAGGCGCGTTGAGGCGGCGGCCGCGCGAATTCCCCGGACGATCGGCCCGAGGATCTTGAGGAGCGTCCAGATGGCCGCGATGGCGATGGCGCCTGCGCCGACGAACCGGACGTCGTGGGAGAACGTGCTCGACACGACCTCCTTCACGGCATCGCCGCCGGTGATGTCACCCCAGGTCAGGGTCGGCAACAACACGAAGTAGGAGATCACCAAGCCGACGATCATGGCGAAGCCGACGGTGACGCCAACCAGATGGCCGACGCCGATCAGTGCCAGCGAAAGGCTCGCGCCGATCGTCGAACCACCGGCGCCAAGGCGGAAGTAGACGGAGATGTCGCTGAGGATCACCTTGGTGGCCGCCAACAGTGAGAATCCCGCCGCTACAAGCGAACCCACGACAATGGCACGCAGGCTTCGCTTGTTGCCCTCGCCGCCGTCCACGGCGGCTTCGCCGACCTGAAGTACCTCGGCGGCTGCGACCCCCTCCGGATACGGCAGGTCCGAACCGGTGACCAGGGCGCGGCGAAGGGGCACGGAGTACATCACGCCGAGGACGCCGCCCACGATGCACACCGCCACCGTGATCCAGTACGGAAAGCCCGTCCACCACCCGATCATGATCAAGCCGGGGAGGACGAAGATGATCGCGGAAAGCGTGCCCGCTGCCGAGGCGATGGTCTGCACGATGTTGTTCTCGACGATGGTGTGCCCACGGAAGTACCGCAAGATCGCCATCGAGATGACCGCGGCTGGAATCGCGGTGGCGAACGTCAGGCCGACCTTGAGTCCCAGGTAGACGTTGGCTGCGGTGAAGATGAGCGTGATGACGCCGCCGAGGACCACCCCTCGAAGGGTGAGCTCGCGAATGGACGGAGTGGTTGCCTCAGTGTTGTCGATCTTCGTCATCAATGTCTCCCACCCAGTCAATGTGCTGCGGCGTAGTTGTGTCTCGCGGGATGTTAGTCGGTGGTCGGGCCCTTTTCAGGGTGTTGGTGCGCGCCCATGAATCTGACGCTCGTGCAAGCAATCCCGGGTGTCGGACCGGCTCGCATTCCCCTTTCGGGGTGGTCAGCCATCATGAACGGAGCAAGGGCAACGGTAGCCGGACTGCGGACTAAGGAGGCCGGCACGGCGAAACCCGTTGTGTTGGAGCTAACTTCAATGGGCAATCGGGGAAACGGGTCGAAGCATCGCGATCCTGGCAAACACAGCGGCCAGGCCTCATGGCAAGGGAACCCTACAGCGCCGGCCGGCTCTCACTCGACCGAGGCAAAGACGTCAGAAGTATTGCGCGCGTTGGCCGGTGCCATCCGCCGCTTCCCACGTTGGCGTCACGGGACGTCCAATTGGGGCGAGGGGATGCCCGCCGGGGATGGGGCGAGGGCACACCAAGTAGGGCGCAGCCTCGGTCGTGACATCGTCATGTCCTGCTGCAGCACTTCGTGTAACAGGACCCACGCCCCCAACGAACGACCGTTCTCATGCTTCACAGGTAACTACCAACGATAAGTCGGAAATGCACGAAATGGAAAACACCGCAATGGCGTGGCACGAATTGTGATACTTCGGTGCGCGATGACCACGCCCAATATCACTGTCGGCATCGAGCCCGCCAAAGGCGGTTGCGTCGTCTTCGAACCCGTACCCGGCAAGGACGCGCACGCGCCTGAGGCCGGCCTGCTGGTGTTGGTGCTGACGATTACCAGCAACGCCGACCCTGCGCACGGCGAACCGCCGATCCACCTCACCAAGGTGACCGTCGCCTTCCCGGGCACCTCGGCGCCCACGGCGACGAGAGACGTTCC
>NZ_JAVRQA010000102.1:0-13665 GCF_032161845.1 Mycobacterium sp. | reverse complement strand
CACCGCCCTCAACGTGCTGGTGACCGGCGGACTCACCGCCGTCAACCAGACCTTGTTGGGTGTCGGCACGGCTGGCCAACTGGCCGTGGCCGGGCTGAACCTCGCCGCCCAGCAGGGCCTGTACGGGGTCGCCACCGCCACGGAGCGGACGCTGCTCGGGCTGGGCCTCGCAACGCAGATCGGCCTCGTCGGTGCGGGTACCGTGGCCTCGACGCTGCTCGGAACTGTCGGGAACGTCGCCAACACGGCGCTTCTGACCGTCGGCGGAGTCGTCACCACCCTGGGCAGCACCGGTGCGTTGGCTCTCGGCACCATCCTCGCCAATCCGTTGAACCCGGCCAGCTATCTCGCGGCTCTCGCGACGGCCTACAACGGCGGCGCCACCGCACTGACTCAGGTCCTCGCGGGCGTCGGTATCGCGGGGGCCCAGGCTCTCGCAGGCATCGGCACTGCCGGAGCGGCCGCACTGGCCACGGTCGGCAACGTCGGAGCCACCGCGCTGGCGACGATCGGAGACGTCGGAGCCATCGGCCTGGCCACGGTTGGCAACGTCGGAGCCACCGGCTTGGCCACCGTCGGTGCCGTCGGAGCCACCGGCTTGGCCACCGTCGGCACCGTCGTCGACACGCTGGGCACCACGGCCGCGACGGCGCTCGGCGTCCTGACCCAGCCCGCCGCGCCGAACCCCGTGGTGGCACTGCAAACGGCCGAGGTCGCAGACCCCACGCCCGCCACGGATCCCGTGGCCACCGACCCGTCGAGCACATCGACGACACCCGTCGCCAAGACCGTGACCGCCAATGAGAACAGCAGCGCGGCGGCCGCCGCCTCCACCACCAAGACGGCCAAGACCGCCGAAGCGACCGAGGGCAGCAGTGCCGCCAAGACCGGCGACGACGCCGAGGGGTCCGCAGCTGGCACCGCAGGCAAGACCGCGAAGGACACCAAGCCCGAGAAGACCGGTAAGCACGCGGAGGAGGCCAAGACCGGTCTCGACGTGAAGGACGGCGCCAAGTCGGAGCCCACCACGAGGGCCCCGAGTTCCGCGAAGTCGGGCGGTGCCAGCGATGGCGCAGCGGCCTCGGCTGCCTCGCCGACGACCGCAGGTGCCACCTCGGGGTCGGGAGCAGGTTCGGAAGGCGGCAGCGGTTCGACAGGCGGCAGCGGTTCAGAAGGCGGAGGTTCCGACAGCGCCAAGTGAGATAGCCCCCCGGCGGCAGTGGGCCCTTCACGAGAGGGGCCCACTGTTCGCATGTTGAGGGCCGGGTCATGGTTCGATCAACCCACGATGAGTTTCTCGAGCCCCTTCCCCCAGGTCCACGTTCCCACCAGCAGTCTCTACGACTATCTGTTCGGCGACCTCGCCGACGATGACGCCGACCGCATTGCGTTGGTGGACGCCAAGTCCGGCACCGAGACGACGTACCGCGACATGGTCACCCGCATCGACGCATTCGCCGGCGCGCTGGCCGCCCGCGGTATCGGCGTCGGTGACGTCGTCGGTCTGCTGGCACCCAACAGTTCGGCGTTCGCGATCGCCTTCCACGGCATTCTGCGCGCAGGCGCCACCGCCACTACCTTGAACGCACTGTTCACCGCCAAGGACATCGCCAAGCAGCTGACCGACGCCAAGGCCACCATGCTCGTCACGGTGACGCCACTGGTGGCGCAGGCCGCCGACGGCGCCGACTCGATCGGGCTGTCGACCGACAGGGTCATCGTTCTCGACGGTCCTGGCGAAGCGGTTGACGGGCACCCCAACGCCGAGGATCTACTCGGACTGGGCTTGCGGGCACCGGAGGTGACGTTCGACGCGGCCGCCCACCTGGCGGCGCTGCCCTACAGTTCGGGCACGACCGGAAATCCGAAGGGCGTGATGCTGACACATCGCAACCTTGCCGCCAACGTCGCACAAATTCGCCCTCTGCAGGGCATGCAGCCCGATGACCGCATTCTGGCCGTGCTGCCCTTCTTCCACATCTATGGAATGACGGTGCTGCTGAACGCGGCGATGCACGCCCGTGCTCGCCTGGTCATCATGCCGAGTTTCGATCTCGCGGAGTTCCTCGACAACATTCAAAAGCACAGGTGCACATACGCCTTCATCGCTCCCCCGGTTGCCGTCGCGCTTGCCAAGCACCCCGTCATCGACCAGTACGACCTGTCCAGCTTGCGCGGCATCATGTCCGGGGCCGCGCCGCTCGACGAGGACCTCGGCAGCGCTGTCAAGCAGCGGCTCGGTTGCCAGGTCGTCCAGGGTTACGGCATGAGTGAGTTGAGCCCCGTCAGCCACGTCGCACCGTTCGATGGGGGCAAGGAGCTAGTCGGCTCCGTCGCACCGCTGAACTCCTGCGGCTGGACCGTCCCCAATGCCATCAGCAAGATCGTCGACTCCGAGACCGGAGCCGAAATCGAGCCTCCGACATCGGGACTGAGCGAGACGGGCGAGCTCTGGTTCAAGGGCCCCAACGTGATGGCCGGATACCTCGGCAACGAGGAGGCCACCCGCGGGACCATCGACGACGACGGATTTCTCCACACCGGCGACGTCGCGCGGGTCGACTCGACGGGATGCGTCTACATCGTCGACCGACTGAAGGAACTCATCAAGTACAAGGGCTATCAGGTTCCCCCTGCCGAACTCGAAGCGGTACTACTTACCCATCCCGGCATCGCCGATGCCGCCGTCATCGGCGTCACCGACTCGGACTCCGGCGAGGAAATCCCAAAGGCGTTCGTGGTCAAGCTATCCGGTGCTGAGCTAACCGAAGGTGACGTGATGGGATTCGTTGCCGAGCACGTGGCCCCGTACAAGAAGGTCCGGCAGGTGGCCTTCATCGACACGATTCCCAAGTCCGCTTCCGGCAAGATCCTGCGGAAGGATCTGCGCACACCGTAGGACGTCGGCGCTACGAGCCGAAGCCGGCGCCCGCCTGAGTCGGAGTCGGAGTCGGAGTCGGATCCTCGAGGATGGCGAGGTTGGAGGTCACCTTCGCCGCGCGCGCTTGACGGTGACCCAGCCACACGCCGGCGATCGGTGCGAGAAGCAAGCCGGCGATGCCGAAGAGAACGCCAACGGGCCAGCCGGACTCGACCTTGCCAAAGAACGTGATCACCGGCGTCTCGGACAGAGGCCATGGACTGACGTCCATCACGAGCGGCGTAGGCGACGCGGGCGCCGCGGCCGTCGGCTCGACCGACGTTGCAGGCGCGGGCTCGGCGCGTTGCGCGGTTGCCGGTTCTGCGGGCGAAAGCAGACCCCGTGACCGCCCGTCGCCGAAGATCACGCGGGGCACCACGAGCGGTGCCACCGAGGCGCCGGGCGCCGAACCACCACCTCCCGTTCCTGCGCTGGCAACGGGGACGGTCGGAACCTCTGCCACGACCGCGGGAGCCTCCGATGCCGCGACCGTGGGCGCCTCCGATGCCGCGACCACCCCGCGAGACGACGTCGTCGTCGACTGCGCCACGACGAAGGTCGAGGGGCCATCACCTGCGGTGACGTCAGGCTCGCCACGGGAGCTCAAATCCTCGCCGCGGCGACCATTGACATTCCGATCGTTGCTGCGTCGTTCACCGTCGCGTGAGCCGCGCTGAACTTGAGGACCGTTGCCATGGCCGCGCGAATTCGCGCCATCGCGCGACTGACCCGACGGCGATCTCGATGAGCCCGGGTCCGCCGACGTCACGGCGGCGCCAGGACCGCCGGCCACGGTGATCACGAAGATGGCCGCGGCGCCTGCGGCCACGCGAATGATCGACTTTGGCACGGTCCTCCCTGACCGGTGGGGTGTTAGCTCGACCCTACGCCGCGCTCGGGTCGTCGGAGATCCCATCGGCAACCTTCTGCGCCAATTCGATGGCGGTGCGAGCCCACTGCGCCGTCGCCCCGGAGAGGCCACAGGCAGGCGTGACTCCGATGCGGTCCCTCAGTACCTCACGCGGAAAGCCAAGTCGGTCGGTGATCGACGCGGCCGCCTTGGCCACCTCTCGTGGTGACGTCCGACCCTCCGGCGGCTGCACCGGGATCACGCCGAGCAGCACCGCCCGCCCCGATTCGACGAACTCGCCGATGCCGTCCAGATCGGCTGCCGTCAAGGTGGCCACGTCGACCGATACGGCAGCAATACCGCTGCGCTGCAACATCTTCCATGGCAGGTCAGGTGCACAACAATGCAACGCGATTTCGCCACCGATCGTCGCGGCACACTCGTCTAGCAGACTTTGCGCCAACGACTCGTCCACCGGATGCACCGGCGAAAAGCTCGTCACGCCGGTCAGCCGCCCGGCCAGTGCAGCGGGCAGCGACGGTTCGTCGAGCTGCACCACGACCGGCACTTCCAACCGACGCGCGATCTCGGCCCGGTGCAGTGCGATGCCCTCGACGAGGCTGCCCGCCAGGTCGCGAACCGCTCCCACGTCGGTGATCGCCCGGTGGCCGTTGGCCAGTTCGAGGTTCGCTGCCAGCGTGATGGGTCCCGGTGCCTGGACCTTGACGGTGCGCGAACCGCCGCGTAGGCCAGCCCGCTCCCATGCTTCTTCGAGGGCGTCGACGTCCTCGTCGAGCAGACTCGCCGCGCGGCGCACCACGGAGCTTCGGCCGGGGGCAACGCGGTATCCCCGAGGCACGGTGTCAATGCCGATGTCGACGAGAAGTGCGCCAGCGCGGCCGATCAGATCGGCGCCGATCCCGCGGGCGGGCAACTCGACCAGGTGCGTCAGCGTGTGCAGCTCACCGACCACCACTTCAGCGGCCTCCCGCGCCACCGTGCCTGGCCAGGATCCGATGCCGGTTGCCGCGGCGAAAACGCTCACGCGGCCAACAGTATTCGATGGGCGATGCGACGAGTTACCGTCGACCATGCGCGCGTCCCGCTCGAGGCTGCTGCTGGTGGTCTTTGCGACCGCGTGGACCGTCGCGTGCACGTCCACCGTCGCGGGTAACGCCGTGCGTTCCACACCAGGCATCGACGAGGACTCCCGGTCTCCGATCGACGTGGACGGTGTGCTGCTCGAACAGTCTCGGATGCGGGCGATCACCGGCGCGGGCGACGATCTGACGGTCATTCCGAGCATGGATGGCAAGAACCCCGTCGACATCGACGTTTTCGCGAAGCGCGTTCCCCCACCGTGCGCCTGGATGTTCGCCGAGACGCAGACGTTCGGACCCGAGCTCGAAGAATTCCACAAGACGACCTATCAGAATCCGCCGGACGGGTCGCTCATCTCCCAAGGCGCCGCGGCCTACCGCAACGTCGCAACGGCACGCCACGCATTCAATGGTCTCGCCGAGAGGGTCGACGCGTGCGGATCGGCGACGGCAGGCTACGTCGGCGAATGGACGGTGACGTCCGATGCCATCCGCACCCGCACCAGCAACGAGTGCGGCCGCGACTATCGGCTGAAGTCGGTGGTGCTCGTCGAGGTCACGTTCTGCGCCTATCCGCCGTCGGTGCCCGACATCGTCATGACGAACATCCTCGAGCGGATCCCCGGCTAGCGCTTGTCGTCCGCGACCGCGATCGTGGCGCTGGCGAGGACCTCGTCACCCTCGGGATCCGGTCGGTACAGCACCATGGTCTGACCGGTCGCAACACCGCTGAGCGGCCTGCGGAGCGTGGCGACGAGGGTGCCGTCGCGGACCTCCGCCACCGCGCCGGCAATGCCGCCGTGCGCACGGACCTGTACCTCGCACTCCACGGGTCCAGCCAGCGGCGTACCCGACGTGAACACCGGCCGCTCGCCGACCAGATTCCACACGTCGAGATCGCTGACGTCTCCGACGTGCACCGTGCCGCTCTCGGCATCGATCGACGTCACGTACCTGGGGCGGCCGTCCGGACCGGGTCCGGCGATGCCGAGGCCCTTGCGTTGGCCGATCGTGAACCCGTGCACGCCATCGTGTTCGGCCAGCACGGTGCCCCCCGAGTCCACGACAGAGCCGCGACGGATGCCGATGCGCGCACCGAGGAACGCCCGGGTGTCCCCCGAAGGGATGAAGCAGATGTCGTGACTGTCCGGCTTGTCGGCGACGGCCAGCCCGCGCTGAGCGGCTTCTTCACGAATCCGAGGCTTCGGGGTGTCGCCGATCGGAAAGATCGCCGTCGCAAGCTGCTGGTCGTTCAACACGCCGAGAACGTAGGACTGATCCTTGTCGCCGTCGACGGCGCGGCGCAGCCGACCGTCGGCTAGCCGGGCGTAGTGGCCGGTGGCAAGCGCGTCGAAACCGAGCGCGAGCGCGCGGGCCGACAACGCCGAGAACTTGACCTTCTCGTTGCACCGCACGCACGGATTCGGGGTCTCGCCGCGCGCGTAGGACGCGACGAAGTCATCGATCACGTCCTCCTTGAAGCGGTCGGCGAAATCCCAGACGTAGAAGGGGATGTCGAGGATGTCGGCGACGCGCCGCGCGTCACCCGCGTCCTCCTTGGAGCAGCAACCGCGCGAGCCGGTGCGCAACGTGCCCGGCGCCGACGACAACGCGAGGTGCACGCCGACCACCTCGTGGCCTGCGTCGACCATCCTCGCAGCGGCAACCGAGGAGTCGACGCCGCCGCTCATGGCCACCAGTACTCGCATGTCTATTTCCGTCCCGCACTGGCCAACGCGGCTTGCCGCGCCCGATCCACGGCCGCAGGCAGCACTTCGAGTGCGGCATCGACGTCGGCGTCGGTGCTGGTGTGCCCCAGCGACAGTCGAAGGGACCCGCGCGCACTCGCCGCGTCGGCACCCATCGCGATGAGCACGTGTGAAGGTTGTGCCAGCCCGGCCGTGCAGGCCGAGCCGGTGGAGCATTCGATTCCCTTGGCGTCCAACAACATCAACAATGCGTCACCTTCGCAACCGCGGAAGGTGAAGTGCGTGTTGCCCGGCAGACGTGCGTCGCCGGCGGCACCGTTGAGATCGACGTCGTCCATCGACGTCAAGACGCCTTCGATGAGCCTGTCTCGCAGCGCCGAGATCCGAGTGCGGTTGGCCTCGAGCCCATCGACGGCCAGCTGGGCTGCCGCGGCCATCGCGACCGTGCCCGCGACATCGGGTGTGCCGGAACGTACGTCGCGCTCCTGCCCGCCGCCATGCAGCAGCGGCACACAGGCCGTGTCGCGACGCAGCAGCAAGGCGCCGACGCCGGAGGGGCCGCCGAACTTGTGGGCCGCCACGCTCATCGCGGAGAGACCGCTGGCCGCGAAGTCGACGGGCAGCTGGCCGACCGCCTGGATTGCGTCGCTATGCATCGGCACGTCGAACTCCGCCGCGATCGCGGCCAGTTCGGCGATCGGCATGATGGTGCCGACTTCGTTGTTGGCCCACATGATCGTCACCAGTGCGACGTCGTCGTGCTCCCGCAGTGCCTCACGCAGCGCGGTGGTGGCCACCGATCCGTCGGAGCCCACCGGCAACCACGTCACCTCCGCACCCTCGTGCTCGACGAGCCATTCAACGGCGTCGAGGATCGCGTGGTGCTCGATGGGGCTGGTGATGATCCTGCGACGCTTCGGCTCCGCATCGCGACGGGCCCAGTAGATGCCCTTCACCGCGAGGTTGTCACTCTCGGTGCCACCCGCGGTGAAGATGATCTCCGACGGCCGCGCGCCGAGGAGCCTGGCCAACGTCTCGCGCGCCTCCTCCATCCGACGGCGGGCCGCCCGACCGGTGGTGTGCAGCGACGACGCGTTGCCCACCGTCGCCAGGGCTGCCGTCATCGCCTCGATCGCAGCGGGGTGCATCGGGGTGGTGGCGGCGTGATCAAGGTAGACGGCGCTCATGGCCCGTCAAGGATACCGGCCGGGCCGGACGGGCTTACGCGACCAGCGCGGACCCGTGCGCCGTGCGGGCCTCAACTACCGTCTCGCCGCGTACCGCGGCCTCGCACCTGGTCGTCAGGTCGCGCCGGTTCTCGCCTGGCAGTTGCAGAGACTGCACCTGCACATGGCAGACGGTGAGTCGGGCGGTGATGACCCTGCGGACCGACTCCAGTAGCGAGTCGTCGCCGATGAAGGCGGGGATCGTCGACTGCTGCCCGTCGCGGTGGTGATAGGTCAGGCGCAGCGGCTGCACGGGCCGACCCGCGTCGACGGCGGCCTGGAACATCGCAGGACGGAAGCGGCCGTAGCCGAGACCGCACCACGTGGTCCCCTCGGGAAACGCGACAACGGTTTGACCCATGGACAACCGGTCGGCGATCGTGCGCACGACCTCGGGCAGCCTGCGCAGGCTGGCCCGTTCGATGGGGATCACCTTCATCAGGCGGGCGAGGAATCCCAGGGCGGGCCATTCGATTAGATCGGCGCGTGCGACGAAGGAGCCGGGAAGCACCGCGCCGATCACGAAGATGTCGACCCATGACACGTGCCCACTGACCACCAGCACGCCGCTGAGGTTGCGGATTGGCCCGCCGGACGTCGTGACCCGCACACCTAGGCTTCGGAGCATGAGGCGGCAGTAGATGCGCTGGGCCCGCGCCTTGCCGGGCAACGGCAGCGCGAGCAGTGCCGCCGTCGGCAGCACCGCCAGCGCGCAGGCCACCCGCACGGAGATCCGCGCGGCGGTCACCAGCCGACGAGAACCCCGGCTGGGGTCGGTGCGGACACACGACGAGTCGCACGACGCCCGCGGCAGCCAGGGGCTCTCGATCAATCCTGTGCCAATTCCCCGCGTGCTCCGCTCGTGCCCACCGAAACTGCTCATCGGCTCATCCCGTCGGACATGTCGGTCGCCTGGGACACCGATCGCAACCGTTGCAGGTAGCGGACGTCGGCCTTGGCCTTGTCGAGCAGTGCCGGAAAGTCGCCGACCCCGAAGGCGGGGTCGTGCGCCGGGGCTCCGCAGATCTCGGCTCCCAGTCGCAGATAGCCCCGCATCAGGGGCGGCACGGTGACCCGCGCGGGCGGCGCGATGTCGTCGAGGCCCTTGCCGTCGAGCACGACCGGCCGATGCGGGTATACGGCGTACTCCGAGCCGTGCCGCCTACGCACGAAGTCGCGGACGGCGCGGATCTGGGCGCCGGGGATTTCCTCGGGGGTGCCTCGGACTGGGACGGATACGCAACCGGTCACGTAGTCGTATCCGCAGCGGTCCAGATAGGCCAGGATGCCCGCCCACATCAGCAGCACGACGCCGCCATTGCGGTGGTCCTCTCGCACCACCGCGCGACCCATTTCGACAAGGGAGGGCCGCAGTGGGTCCAGCTCGGTGACGTCGAACTCGGTGGCGCTGTACAGACCACCCGCGGCGATGGCCGCCGGGGGTGGCAGCATCCGGTAGCACCCGACGAGTTCGCCGGACTGGTCCTCGCGGACGAGCAGATGGTCGCAGAACTCGTCGAAACGGTCTGAGTCCCGGCCGTCTGCGGTGCCGGTGAGGTCGAACCCCGGCTCGGAGGTGAACACCTGATGGCGCAGGCGCTGCGCGTCGTCGATGAGCGCGGCGTCGGTGGAGAGCAGCAGTGTGTAGCGCGGCGTGTCCGCCGTCGCGGTCGATTGATCAGCGGCGATGAGTACGGAAGCAGTGCTCATAGACAGCACGGTGCTTCAGCAGGACAGCGCGGCGGCAATCAGAGCGTGACGTGTCCGTGCACGCCAGGTGACGAGTTGTCCTCGGATTCCGTGGCTAGACGGCGTGATCGAGCAACTGCGTCGTCGACGGCGACTCCGAGCCGACGGCGTACAGCGCGCGGGTACGCCCGGCGACCTTGGCGGCGGGACGGGCGACGCGCGAAGCGCGGGACCGCAGCTGGACCTGTGAATTGGAGCGGACGACACCGATCGGACCCGAGCCGACGAATCGCGAGATCGCCGTGTCCGGCAGCGCCGCGCCCGCCTTGGCCTGGCGATAGCCGACCCGGATGCCCGCGGCGCAGGTAGTCAGGAGTCCGAGGAGACCCGGCAGGGCCATCGCCGCCAGTGCCGTGAGCGACACCGTTGCCACGATTGCGCCGATGACGTGCTCCACCATCGACAGCACGTCGTTCTTCGGATTCAACAGCGCCGACACCGGACTCGACTGACCGCCGGCGGTGCCCGTCGTCGTGACGTCAAGAGGCGCCACGGGCACCTCGTCGATGGCCGGGGCCACCTCGACTCCGGGGAGGAGGGCGGTTGGGAGCTGCGGCACGGCGGACCAACTCGGCGCCGTCTCCGGTACGCCGGTGATGGCACGCAGCCGGGGCAGGCCCGTCGCCGCGCCGACGGTCGGCGTCTGGATCGTGGTGCCGACACCGAGATAGGTGGCGAGATCGCCAGGGACTTGCGCAAGGGACGTTCCCGCACTACCAACCGAGGTCAGCACGGTTTCGAAGTACGTGAGCACGTCGGCAACCGGCGTTGTGGAGGTAGGCAGCGCCACGAGGACGCCGGGGGCCAAGAAGAGGGTGCCTGCCACCGTCGCGACCGCGTTGCTCATCGGGTTCACCAGTTTGGACAGCGCGACCATCGGATCTGGAGCGAGGACGGGTGGCACCGGGGGCACGGCGGGCACCGTGGGCGGTATCGCGACCGCGTTCGTCTCGGATGCGAGCGTCGCTTCGGGTGCGGGGGCCACTTCCGCCGCGGGCGTCACTTCCGGTGCCGGCGTCACGTCGTCGGTCGGAGCACTCTCGGGCACCGTGCTGCCGTACACGGTGGGGGTACCGCCGAACGTCGTCGGCGGCGACTTCGGGATCGTGGATGGTGTTGCGCCGGACATCGAGTTGAGCGCACCCGTGACGGTTTGCACGGTGCCCTTCAAGGACATCTCGACCTGCTTGCGCACGCTGTCCGCAAAGGTCCTGATCGGTCCGCGAGTCGGAGTGGTCGTTGGAGTCGGATCACCCGCAACCGAGTTGCCGGTCGTCGAGCCGCTGGAATCGGTGTCAGCAGTGGCGATTGCGCCACCGGAACTGCCGATGAGGAGAGCGCCGGAAAGCACGAAAGCGCTCGCTGCCATGCGCAGATGCGTCGAAATGGTGATCTCCTCCCCCCAGTCAACGGCCCCATCGTGACTAATTCGTTGCAATTGTTCCACAGGATCGGAACCGGTTAACGAGATTCTGCCGCGAAACGGGCCCTGTGACTACTGCGTGGTCAATATTTCTTTTGGCTCGGTTCAGGGAATGACCACGGCAGCCCTTGATGCGTCCCCGCGCAATGGCGCGCCGTTGGTCGCTGAAATTGTGTTGACATTGGCCAACATGCAGCTAGACGGGGTGCAACGGCCGGGTGCCACGTCGCTGGCAGCGCATTTCCCAGTTGCCGAAACGTTCGAGGGGCAGCTGTTCAGCCAAAGATGACATTTTCGAGTTCGGGTCAGGGCGCGATGGAATCGGACTCGTAACCGCAGATCGCATCGACCTTGTCCGCCGATGCGCCATTCGGATCGAACTCGTAGCCGAGCCACTCGCGGGCCAGCCGCCGGGCCAACTCCAGCCCGATCACCCGCTGTCCGAAACAGAGCACCTGTGCGTTGTTCGACAGCACCGACCGCTCGACGGAGAAGCCGTCGTGGGCCGTGACGGCGCGAACTCCCGGCACCTTGTTGGCGCTGATCGCCACGCCGAGCCCGGTACCGCATACCAGGAGCGCACGGTCGGCCCTGCCCTCGGCCACCAACCGCGCGGCCGCGACGGCAACGTGCGGGTACGCGGTGTGCTCGTCCGAGCCGACGCCGACGTCGATGACGTCGGCGACCCGGTCGTCGGCGAGCAGGTCGCCCTTGAGGGTCTCCTTGTATTCGTAGCCGGCGTCGTCGCAACCGACGACGATTCTCAGGCCTGTCATCTCGGCGTCTCCCTTGGAAGTGCGAAGCAATCTGCGACGACATGGGCGCACATCGCCAGTGACGTTGCGCCTGCGTCGGCCGTCCCCACGCTGCGCTCCGCGAGCGGACGGGCTCTGCCGACCTTGGGTCGCATGTCCGCGGTGGCCCTGGCCGCTTCGGTCGCTACGTCGGCGGCCGCCCGCCAGCCGTCCTGCCACGACTCGCCGTCGGCCACCCGACGCTGCAGCTCGTCGACGAACGGCAGCATGGCGTCGAGCATCGTCTTGTCGCCGGGTGACGCCCCGCCGAGCTCGACGAGTGCGTCGTAGCCGGCGCGCATGGCTGCCGCGACTGCCGCCGAGTCCGGGCGGCCGGTGTCACCGAGGCGGGCACCCACCGCGTTCAGCAGAGCACCCCACAGCACGCCGGAGGTGCCGCCGGCCTTGGCCGCCCACTCCCTTCCGGCCGCCGCGAGGACCGAGCCCTGGCCCGCGCCGTCGTCGGAGGCCTTGGCCGCCGCGGCTCGGGCCGCCGTCGATCCCTTGACCATGCCGCGACCGTGGTCGCCGTCGCCCGCGACCGCATCGATGCGGCCGAGTTCGTCCTCGACGTCGGCCAGCATGGTCGCGATGGCGGCCATCGACTTGGCGACGAACCGTCCTCCGGAACGGCCGTCCTCATCGGCCAGCTCGGCGACGTCGCGCATGGGAGCCGCCGCATCGGCGGCGGCGTTGCCCCTCCCCGTCGCTTCGCTCGCCCCTGAAGTACGCCGTTCACCCGAACCCGCTTGCGCAGCAACACCCTTGCGGTACGCCGGACTATCGGCGGGTGCGGTCCAGTACTTCTCGAGTTCCTCGTCGAGCCACATCACGGTCAGTGAACAGCCGGCCATGTCGAGGCTGGTGACCAGTTCGCCCACCTCGGGTTCGACGATTTCGTAGCCACGCTCCCGCAACAGGCGCGACGCGGTGCCCCAGACCACGAAGAGTTCTTCGTACTTGGTGCGCCCAAGTCCGTTGAGAATCACCGCGATCCGCTGCGACCCTCCCGCGGGTTGGTCGCCGAGCACGCCGTCGACCAGCGTCACCGCGAGGTCGGCGGCCGACGGCATCGGCTCGTCGCGAACTCCGGGTTCACCGTGGATGCCGAGGCCGACGCCCATCTGCTTCTCAGGCACGGTGAACAAGGGATGCTCGGCGCCAGGCAGGGTGCAGCCGTCGAAGGCGACCCCGAGGGTCCTGGTTGCGGCGTTGGACGCCTCCGCGACGCGGATCACGCCCTGGATGTCGAGGCCGTCCTCCGCGGCGGCCGAGGCACACTTGAACACGGTGAAATCGCCTGCGATGCCGCGCCTCTTGGCTTCCTCGCCCGCTGGCGCGCTGGCGATGTCGTCGGTCACCGCGAAGTAGTGCGCGTCTATGCCCTCGCTGCGAAGTTGTGTGACGGCGATGCCGAAGTTCATCACGTCGCCGGCGTAGTTGCCGGTGGTGAGCAGGACGCCGGCGTCACCGTGCGCGGCACGTGCCACCGATGCGGCTTCCTCGGCGGACGGCGAGGTGAAGATGTTGCCGACCACCGCGCCGTCGGCGAAGCCGGCTCCGACGGTTCCGCAGAACGCTGGGTAGTGCCCCGACCCGCCACCGATCACGACGGCGACCTTGCCCGGCGGCGTCTCGTGCGCGCGCACCACGCCACCGGGGACCCCCGTGACGTACTTCGCATTGGCGTCCAGGAACCCGGCGAGCATGTCTTCGGTGAACCGCGCCGGGTCGTTGAACAGCTTCGTCATCGCAATCGGTCTCCCGTGTCGGTGTCGAAACGGTACACCCGCTCGGGGGGAGCGCTGATGACGACCTGCTGCTCTGGTTGGTAGTCCTCCTGCGCGGGCGTCTGAACGACGATGCCCTCCTCCACACCCGCCACCGTGGTGGT